>DEKO01000019.1:0-9890 GCA_002353885.1 Porphyromonadaceae bacterium UBA2720 | reverse complement strand
AATCATGTAATGGCTTTACTACACTACTACTTTACTACCCCCAAAAACTACTACACTACTTTACTACCCAAAAAACTCCTTTAACTTCTGACAAAAAGCAACAAGACATCCGTCTTAACTCCATTTGACTCCTTAACTCCTTAACTCCTTAACTACTAATAAAAGCTCCATCAGAAACTTGAAAACTAACTGCTTGCTATTGGGCTGATGCGGGCTAGGTAGTCGTAGTGCTCGCCGCGGGCAATAATCTCGGTGCGGTAGCCGTGCCGCTGGGCTTGCTCGGCCAGCGTGTCAGGGTCGACATAAAGCCACTTGAACGGCTCGCCGATGGTGTCACGGTACTGCATGCGGTACTCTAGCTCGCCGTAGTAGCCCTGGCCAAGAGGCAGCTCAATGATGCTGTCCTCGTCCTCAAAGACGTAGCAGATGTCCGACGAGTCACACAATAGTTGTCCGCCTGGGGCCAAGATGCGGTCCAGTTGGTCGAAAAAGCGTGGCAGGCAGTCCAGTGTGCCCACGATGCCGATGCCGTTCATCAGCATCAAGATGGTGTCATACTGGCCGCGGACGTCGTAGAAGTCTTGCTCCATGGCTCGGCGCACACCGCGCTGCCGCATCGTCTCCACCGCCAGCGGCGATATGTCGATGGACGTCACGTCGATGCCCCGTGCTTGCAGAGCCAGGCTGTGACATCCTGCACCAGCCCCCACGTCGAGTGTCGCACCCCGTGCCAATCTCAAAGCCTCTCGCTCGATAGCGGGCATGTGGTCCCCATCTCTAAACAACATTGCCACCGGGATCTCGTCCTCATCAAACATGGGCGAGAACACCCGCAACCGCTCGGCTTGCCCGCTCATCCAGAACTCCGCAATAGCCCTCCCCATCGGGTCATTGTGCTTTGTCATTGTTCCCATGCGCGCAGGCGCACCTCGATGCCATCGGCCTTGAGTAACTCAGGCAGCTGGCTGATGTCGGTCTGGCTGTAGTGGTAGGGATACAGCACCTTGGGTTTGATGGTGCGGGCGGCCTTGACCAGCTGGTCGACGGTCATCGTGTAGGGCTGGTTGCACGGCAGGAAGGCGATGTCGATGTCCTTCAGAGCAGCCATCTCGGGGATGTCCTCGGTGTCGCCGGCCACATAGATGCGCAGGCCGTCGTAGGTCAGCACAAAGCCGTTGTCGCGGCCCTTGGGATGGAACTTCTCTCGTCCAGGTGTGCTGTTGTAGGCTGGCACGGCGTCAATCTCGATGCCATACAGGCTGGCATGGTCGCCATTGGCCATCACCTTCTGGGCGCGGCCACCCAACAGGCTGTCGCAGCGGGCATTGGTGATGAGTTTGCCCTGCTGGTAGCACAAGTCGTTGATGGCTGTCTCGTCCAGATGGTCGGCATGCTCATGTGTGACCAGCACCAGGTGAGCAGCCGGCATGTGCCAGTAGTCCACCTTGCGGTCGCCCAGCTCGCTCACCGGGTCGATGTACAGCTCGACATCGCCCAGACGCAGTCGCAGGCTGGCATGCATCAGCGGGAATATCATCACACGCTGTCCACCTGGGGTCTGCACCGTGTCGTATGCCACACCGGGCTGGGCCACAGGCTTGCCCTGCTTCTTCCATGCCTCGATGCCTCCCTTGAGGTTGATCACACGCAGCCCCTTTTGGGTCAGCAGCTCGGCGGCCTTGGCCGAGCGGCGGCCACTGCGGCAATACACTGCCACGCGATGGTTGGGGCGCAGCAGTGCCAATGCGCTGTCGGCAAAGTTGTCCAGGTTCACATCCACGTTGAGCGCACCGGCGAGGTGACTTTGAGCATACTCATCGGGGGTGCGCACGTCTAGCAGCTCGACGTCATCCTGCTTGATTAGGTCGGCAAACTCGTTCACCTCCACGTCGTGGGCGGTGGTGCAGGCGGTGCCGATGCCCAGCATCGCCAGCAGGCAAGAAACGATCTTTTTCATCTTATCTTCATTTAGGTGTTAGACGTTAGACTTTAGCTCGAGACTTCGAATGCTCGAATGTTCGAATGCTCGAACACTCGAAATTATATTATAAATGATGAATTATAAATTTTGCCTTGTCATGTGATAGCCCAGGCGGTGCAGTTCCACCGACATACCCATCAGGTAGAGCTGGCGCAGGCTGGCCACATACCCCTTCATCGCGTCTACCGTGCCGGGCTCGAAGCCCTGGCGCATGAGCAACGTGTGGGTGCGTGTGGCGCACGTGCTCACCAGCTGCTCGGTCTTGTCATACTCGTCGCCACGTAGCAACAGCACACCCTCGCGCACATATTCGTCCAGCTGGTCATAGCCGCGTTTGTCGCGCAGCAGTGCATACAGGTTGGCGATGTGCTTATACAAGTCCCAGTCTTCGTCCCAGAATCTTGCGATGGCCATGCCGATGTACATCATCCAGCCCAGCGATGCTGTGGGGTAGTTCTGAAACTCGCGGATGCCGTCAGGCAGATAGGCCTCGCCGATGGCTTGCCACTTGTCCTCCACATCGGGGCACTCGGGCATGTGCTCGTCCACCTCGCCCTGCTCCAGCAGATACAGCTTTAGGTCCTCGTACAGGGCCACTTCATATTTCTCAATCGTGTTCATCGTGTAATTTCAATCATTTTGGCACTGCAAAATTACACATTTCAAACCAATCATCCAAATCTTGTGCAAGCCGAATGCAATGAAGCTTGCTTCGATTGCTGAGGCGCCGCCAAGATTATCCAAATCTTGTGCAAACGAGTGCAGAGCCGAGCCCGCTCGAGCTATGCCGAGTGCCGCCGAGATTGCTGCGCTTCGCTTGCCCTTCGGGCTCCCGTTCGGTCGCGAGCACTTCGTGGTTATCCAAATCTCGTGCAAACGAGTGCAGAGCCGAGCCCGCTCGAGCTATGCCGAGTGCCGCCGAGATTATCCAAATCTTGCGTCTTTATCTGCGTGAGTTTTTCAGATTCACAACCTCCATGGGCATGTTCAGTCTCTGCTCAACTCGCTGTTGAACCTCTTGCTGCTCATAGCTGGGATGCTTGACATAAATCGGCACCATGCTCATATCAAATCTGATGCGCTCGGGACTGAGTTCCCAATGCGGGCGACGCAGCTCCAGAATATCTTTCACACTCGGGTCATCGGGCTTCTTGTATTTGTCGTCGAGCAGCAGGTAGGCATACTTGCAGGCAATGTGCACATTCTCCTCGTTGAACCAGAACAAGTCGTCGTAGTCATCCAGGCGACAAGTCATCAGCTCATGTTCCTCGCTCGTCTCGATGACATGGTTGACCTGCTTGCACCACAACTCGAAGGCACTGGCCGTGTCTGGCCTATGCTGTCTGATTGACCAATACGCATGAGCGACTTCTTCCATATTCATCGGGCCGGCAAACAACTCATCATGGATGAATACTTCGACTAGCGGAAGTTGATTGAGGTTGGTGCAGCAGTCGTGCACCAAGCCAAACAAGATGCCGAGGCACTCGTCGCTTGGCGGAAATTCATCGGGGCGATATTCACCGACGAGCCACAGATAGTCGGCCGGGGGCACCTTGCTGCGGTCGATGACGAAGTCTCTGTTCAGCGCCAGCCGCTGACAAGCCAGCCAGTAGGGCAATTCGTCCAGCTCGGCCACATGCTCCAGCAGATAGGCCTCGGGCATGCGGCCTGCCACAACAAGGGCGCAGTCATTGTCGAGGCTCTGCGACCAATGTCGGGCAACAATGTCGGCAAACGACTTGTCCCACATCAGATACATCTTGCGCAGTGCCCATCGCCGGTCTTCATTGCTGCCCTCGACAAAGGCTCGAAGTACCTTTTTCTGTTGCGACCAGTCCAGCCCGCCGAACCGTCGCTTGATCTCCTGCCTCGCGTCGCTCACTTTGCCGCTCTTCTTGTCGCTGTACCACCTGATCAGCGTGGCTATCGGGCGATTGCGCCGTCCATTATATTGTAGTGATTTCTGTTTCATGCGAGTTGTAAATTGTTAATTTTTAGTTGTTTTAGTTTTTAGCTATAAGCCAGGTCGCGCACACGCTGGTCATCAATGGCGGCGCGAGGCACATACTTGATGGTCTCGCCCGGCTCGAAGCTGTATCGGGGCTGTCCCAATTCTGAGCGCACGTAGAAGTCGAGTCGCATCCGCTCCAGGATGTCCAGCACGCTCGGGTCATCAGCCTTCTTGTATCTGTCATCCAGGTTGAGGTAGGCATACTTGAACGCGATGTGGAAGTCCTTGTGCGAGAAGCCCGGCGTGTCCTCGTCTTGCGTGTTGCGGTGCTCGGCACTCGCACCGATGTCGTGCCTCACCCGCTCGTTCCATTGCTCGAACTGCTCGATGGCATCCGGGCAATTCAGTTCTTGCAGGTAGTAGAGCGCACGGTGCACCGGCTCGAAGTCGATGGGAGTCACAAACTGCTCGCCGCCATGTCGGGCATACACCTCGCTCGAGATGGTGCAGCACAGCTGGTGCACAATCTCAAACAGCAAGTCCAGTGCCTCGCCATCGCTCAGCGTTGCAATCTGCTTGTGGTGGACCAGCGCCAGATAGTCCACTGGTGCTAGCCTCGACTTGTCGACCTCCACCCCCTCATGCCCCGCAAAGCGCTGGCAGATGTGGAAATAGTTACGCCCGCTGCCCAGCACGTCCAGGTGCTGCAGCACAAACGCCATGGGCATGCAGTGGTTCACCGTGCAGACATACTCAAAGCTGTCCTCTTTGCCCCACATCTCGGCAATGCGCCCCTCGAAGTCCGGGTCCCAGTTCCAGTAGAGCTGCTTCAAGGCCCACTGGCGGTCGGTCTTGCAGCCGTCCAGAAACAGCGACATAATCTGCTTCTGCTGCTCCCAGTCCAACCCATCAAAGCGCCGCTTGATCTCCTGCCTCGCGTCGCTCACCTTGCCGCTCTTCTTGTCGGTGTACCACTCAATCAGCGTCGCAATCGGACGGTTACGCCGCCCATCATCATGTTGTGTCTTTCCTCTCATTTCGTGTCTGTTAGATGGTGATTTAGCTTTTTTATCTGCATTGTGCATCATGAACTATAAACTATGAACTATAGACCTATCCATGCCACTTGAGCCATAGCCGCCCGAGCCAGCTCATGCGCTTGAGGCATCGGTCATAGCCCTCGTAGGCCTCGTCGATGCAATCTCTCACACCGAATGGGTCCTCGGCCTCCTTGTATACTTGAATCGCAGACTGGTAGCATCTGGCCGCTTCCAGCCACTGCCCATGCCTCTCGGCCATCATCCCACTGTCGACCAGGTCGACAATCATTCCACTTCTCGCCATAGATTATTAAACTTTAGGCCGCGCTTCGCGCTGGTAGACCGCTGTGTGCTCGTAGTTTGTAGAAAGGGCATTATGAATTATAAATGATGAATTATGGATTGGAGAGATCAATCCCACAGTCCCACGCACTCCCATTGCATCTCTGAGTGGCATCGTGGGCAACGGTCGTCCTCCCACGGCACCAAGTTAGTGCCATGGCAGTAGTTGCACTCATGGTCATCCTCTCGCAAGTTCCAGTTGTCGTCAGTCTGCTTGCACACCACCCGCAGGCAGTCCTGGCACACAAACGCCTTATAGGCCACTGGGCTGAACAGCCCCGGCCCTTCATCAATCTCGTCGGTCACATACCCGCACTGCGGGCACCTATAAACAGTCGTCGCTCCCATAGCTCTAGTGTGTTTTGTTGTAGTGTGTTTTAAAGTGAGTTCTATAAATAATTGAAAAAGTAACTATATGAGTAACCGATAGTGGAGCTTGCGACACCTTCAGAAATCGACAATTATCCCACTTCGTGCCATAGTGCGAAACACTAATGGGTTAGTAGCACATCTTGCATGGTGTCAGTCCGATGCCTTCTGCCTTGGCTTGCGAAACTTGCGTGATGGTGTGTTTACAGTTGTTCAATCCACGGCACGAACGGGCGCAATGAAACCGCTTTGCTCCAGGCGACTGACACACATAGACCGAGCCACCAGCCTCGTAGCGATGTTCGTTGGTCTCGCCCGTCGCCATCAAGCAAGGCAGGGCAAGAATGATAAAAGTTCCAAGCAGATATTTCATAGAAGGTCAAAAATAAAACATTTCATCCCAAGGAAGATGCACTATAACACAATTAGCAAAAACCATGCCAGCGCCTGCAGAAGCTATCCAACATTCTTGTTGTCCTAAAGAAATCTTTGAAATAGGATAGAAACTCGCCATCAGACAGAGGCTTATTTGGAGTAACCGAAAAAACGTGTCAGCAGTGCCTCGTCGCACAGGGCGGCATCATCGCCGTGGCGACCTTCGTGACGCTTGTATTCGATGATGTTGCTGCCTCTGGCCTGCAATTCCTTCGACTCGGCTTGGCAGTCGGGTTCGCTGCTGGTGTTGAAGAAGAATGTCGGAACACTGGTCATGCGTGGTCCTTCGCACGACATGGCGATGGCGGCGGCAAACACGTCGGCATGGTTCTCGACATAGTCCCACGTGCCGCGGCCACCGTCCGACGACCCAGCGAGGTAAATTCTTGATGGATCGACCAATCCTTTGTCGACATAGTCGTCAATCATCCGCTTGACCTCTGGCCAGCATTCGCGCCAGGTCACGCAAGTCGTCTGCGCGGCTTTATGGTACATGGGCATCAACACCACCGCCTTCATGGCATGGCGATTGAGGTAGTCGACTATCGAGTCATCGGCTGCGCAGTTGTCCAAGTGATTGTGAATGAAGAAGTCGTGTAGCTTTTGGTCCCTGACACCACCATGCAACCACAGCAGCAATACTGCCTTGCCCTCAGTCGCGGGGTTGATGTACTTCACCTTGCACGGCAAGTTATAGACAAACTCGCCTTCAGGAACCACTTGCACTTTCACCGTGTCGTGTATTACTCTCGATGTTTTGCCCACCACTTGAGCATTTGTGCTACATGCCAGCGTAATAGCCGCCAGTGTCAAACCAATTAATAAAGTAATCTGTCTCATTATTATTGATGCTTATCAAATCCACATTAATTAAGAAATTAAGAGGCAGCGAAATAGACTGTAAAAAACATCAGCAATTGTGCTTCATGATGATCTATTGGCAATCTGTTTGCTGCAAACTAGTTATTTCTTTGTTCTAATGTCTTTTAAGTCTTAATGCCTGAACTCTTAACTCTTTCAAGTGGACTCTGTAAGTGTGATGAAACTAAAAATGAGTAAACGGAGAGACTAGCTGTCGAAATCGTCAGGGACTTCGTCGCCGAGGATGAAGTCAAAATTGCCTTGGCCCAGGTTTTTCTCGAGCAGGGGGAGATAGCGGCTGGCCTCGAGCTGGGTTTGGGTGATGAGGCAGTGTTTGCCGTTGCGGCCGTACTCGTACTCGATGAGGGGAATGTGCTCGTCGTCCTCCTCCAGGATGTACTGTGTCAGGGCGAAGTCTTTGTGCGGGGCGATGCCGGCCTCTTCGGCAAAGGCGATGGAGCCATAGATGAGGTTGTGGGCCTCGTCGTAGGTGCAGGTCTCAAACATGTCGCCCTGCTCAATCAGTTCTTCGAACTCGTATGCCTCCATGCCGAAGTGGTAGTAGGTGTCTTTGACTCCGGTGCAGTAGAGGTCCACCAGGTAGAAGCCGATGGTGAGCTTGCCGCCGGTGTGGCGTCGGGTGACGATGACATTGCCCTCGCCAAATTTAAACATGTCGGTGGTGCGATAGCAGGTGCCAATCTCAAGGTTGCGGGCACGATCGCGTATGTACCGCTTCTCGGAGAACGGCTGCCCTCCGCCATTTTTGTTCTTCTTTGCCATTTGTTATAGACTTTAGACGTTAGCTCTTAGTTGATAGATGTTTATTAGAAACCCGGAACCCGGAACTCACAACCCAGACCCCAAGACCCTACAGTCCAGGCTGCAAAGTTAATGCTTTCGGGTGAGAAATCAAAGCGATGAAGGCCGTTAGGGCACAAAAAGCATTGTGCATTGCCCCCAACCCCCACCACTGCCGCTCTCTGCTCCCTCTCCTCTGTCACTGTGTGACATCTCCCCTCGGGCAGGGGCGAAGTAAAGGGGAGGCTGCCAGGCAGTCATTATTAATTATTAATTATGAGAGTGTGTTCTCATGGCCAGTGTGATGGCCTCACCCACTAGAGCAAAGTCGGCGAGCAAGTAATGGCTCTTGTCGCCCCATGTGAGAGTAGAACCGGCAATCTCCGCCGTCTTCAGCAGATTCCGTCTCACCTCGGCATCGTCGAAGCGGTTTGCGCAGCCGATGGCAAAAGCCGTCCCCAAGGGCGAAAGGTTGCACACGATTGGCCCGGCATCAATGTCCATTCCCAGCCAGCACGAGCGGTCGTGATACTCTCTGATGCCCGTCAATGGCGATGTCTGTAGCAAAGCATCCTTTAGCCGCTCGTATTGCTGACGTGCAAGGTCAGGGTCAATGAACGTCAAGTAATAGCAGTTGAGTGCCGAATAAGACCCCTTGACCGCACCAGTTGGCTTGCCGTCTTCGGTCAAGCACGAGGCCAGTAAGCCCGTCTCATCGTCAATCCACTCACGCTTTGCCCAGTCGAGCCACGCCTGAACGGTGCTGGCATAGTCACCTCGGTTCAGCTGTGAGTAGGCATCGAGTGCCACAATGGCTACGAGCATGTCGGGGACGTAGATGCTCTCGCCGGGGTAGGTGGGCAGATTCAGCGCATCGCTCTGCACGATGCGCCTGTTCATTGCCTCGCACACAGCATGGTAGGTGTCATCATATTGCTTGCCGCCACCCACCTGCTTGTAGGTGCCTATCATCCATGCCAAGTGGCTCAGATAGGAAACATGGCTATTGTCGCCACCGAGACTCTCAAGCGGGTCTTCGCCCCATCGCAGTTTGTCATACAGCCTGATTTCGGGTGCCATCGCCACATCGATGATTTGCTCGATGTGCCGCAGCGACGAGTCGCGTTGGTCGGGATACAGCCTGGCGATGTTGGCAAGCGCCATAGTGGTCATCGAGCAGCTATATAATGCCCATTCGCCACGAAACTGAAAATCGATTGCGTCGGGCATCTCATGCAGCAGTCCGATGGGTGTTGTCGCCACCTTCGACACCAGGAAGTTGGCCCGCCGCAAAATCTCGCTCCGCTCGCTGCTGGCACTGCCATGTCCCCATGTGGCGCACACCACCCACAGCGCCTTGCCGACAAGCAGCAAAGCAACCCCCACGGCCATAATCAATATTATCCTCATCTTACGCTTCATAGTCCATACATTCTCAACCCGAATAATCTGGCTCTCAGAAGGGTGGCACCATGCTATTGTCAAAATGCGGTCGCTTCATGCAATATAAGTACAACTGGCGATAGCGAGCATAGGCATATTCCAACTCGCAGTGCTCTTCGTCATCATCATAGTGGTGCTGCAGCATCTCAGACACGTCGATTATTTCCGGCTCGATTGACAACACAGTTGTGTAACTGCCAATGAATAGTCATCATGTCCAATAAGGCCTTCTGTCCCTGCATGGCTGGGACATACATGCCGTCATAGTCGACCAGCACCAGTGATCCATCGTCACGGACGAGGATGTTGTCGGGCTTGAGGTCGCTATGGGCAAACGGCTGGTTCATCAGCCACGATGCCATGCGGCAGAACTGGTAGGTGAGCATCTGCAGCGCATATTGGTTATGGAGGTTTTGCCGCACATATCTGTCGAGCGTGATGCCCTCCACCCAGTCCATCACAACAACCGGGAACTCGGTCTCACCGCATGCGGCAGTATCGACAAACAACTCTTTGTCACAGAACTTGATGGGCACGAGAAAGTCGCTGGAAACAAACTCCAACTCATCAGCAATGAGGCGATAGCTCTCGTTTCGCCCCGGCTGATCCTTGATGAAGCACTTCAGCGCATAGCACTTGCCGTCACGCTCGCTGCGCATCTTGA
>DEKO01000133.1:5659-7158 GCA_002353885.1 Porphyromonadaceae bacterium UBA2720 | reverse complement strand
CCTTAATGCTGCATTTCAAGACAAGCAAAATCATCAATGACATGGCAAAGGTACAAATAAAATCTGAGGAAATCACTCCTTTTGGAGGAATTTTTCACATGAGAGAGCTTTTTTCGCGTTTCGCAGGTCCGGTTATCGACAAAGTACTGGGTTTGCGGTGCACGTCATACGGCTATCAGTACAGTGAGATTGTAGCTTCATTGTCAAGCGTTTACTTCTGTGGCGGCGACTGTGTGGAGGACGTGACAAGCCACCTGATGCCACATCTCTCGCTTCATCCAACCCTGCGCACATGCAGCTCTGACACCATTCTCAGGGGAATCTCTGAGCTGAGCTGCGCCAACACGACCTATACCTCTGACACGGGAAAGAGCTATGACTTCAATCCAGCCTCGAAACTGAACACCCTGCTTGTCAAGACACTGCTGCACACAGGCCAGCTTGTGGCCGGTGAATCATACGACTTGGACTTCGACCACCAGTTCATTGAGACGGAGAAGTATGACGCAAAGATGACCTACAAGAAGTTCAGAGGCTACAGCCCCGGCATTGCCGTCATTGGCGACCTCATCGTCGGCATAGAGAACCGCGACGGTAACACCAACGTGCGCTTCCACCAGGCCGACACGCTGGAGCGCATCTTCTCGAACCTTGAGCAGAACGACATCCGCATCAAGCGCGCACGGATGGACTGCGGCTCATGCTCACGCGAGATAGTGGAAACCGTCGAGAAGCACTCCGAGCACTTCTACATCCGTGCCAACCGCTGCAGCTCACTTTATGACAGTCTGCTGACACTGCGCGGATGGCAGCGCGAAGAAATCAACGGCATTGAGTATGAACTGAATTCCATCATCGTCGAGAAGTGGGAGGGCAAGGCTTACCGCCTCGTCGTACAGCGGGAGCGCCGCAACAGCGGCGAGCTGGACTTGTGGGAGGGAGAATACTCGTACCGCTGCATTCTGACCAACGACCACACCTCAACCAATCGTGAGATTGTGGAGTTCTATAATCTCAGGGGCGGCAAGGAGCGCATCTTCGACGATATGAACAACGGATTCGGATGGGCCAGGCTGCCAAAGTCCTTCATGGCTGAGAACACCGTGTTCCTGCTGCTGACGGCTCTCATACGAAACTTCTACAGGTTCCTCATGGGCAGGCTTGACTCAAAAGCCTTCGGACTGAAGAACACGAGCCGGATCAAAGCCTTCGTGTTCAAGTTCATCAGCGTGCCAGCCAAGTGGATAAGGACGGCTAGGCACTATGAGCTGAACATCTACACGGACAATCAGGCATATCTAACACCTTTTGAAATCACTGACGGATGAGTATTCGACTTCGAGGATTAAGAACAGCATAAAACCCCTGTACTGCTTGACGGGGTAAGGGGAAACTGTGTGCGAATCACACGTAATCGTTGCTGTAGGGGCGGGAGATTACTCTGAAGGAGGGCCAGACGGCAAAATTAGTCCGAATGACTATTAGTTGCGGATTTTAGG
>DEKO01000133.1:0-5648 GCA_002353885.1 Porphyromonadaceae bacterium UBA2720 | reverse complement strand
GTAAAGTATTGTCAATCTATAGTTGGGGGGATGTTTTGGGAGACGCAAACGTGGCAGCTATCAGGCGCACAGAAAACCAAAACCCGTTGCATCCCAGCGGGTTTTATCGTTGTGTTGGCTCTTAAATGAGACTAAACACATAATTGTTGTTACCCGTTGGCGGGATTAAAAAGTTAATAAAAAGATGTTCAAAAAGTTGCGCATATCGTTGATTTATAGTAATTTAGTGGTGACAAAATCATTAAATTCAAATCACCGTATGCACAACTTGTGTGCAAATTTCGTCAAAATTCTTGATGTATGCAAGAGTTTTTCGACAAATCTCGTGAATGAACTCGGCAATTTGCCTCGACCAGGTGTGATACCGAAGTTCAGCGATCTGGAAGTGATAGCCCTCAATCTGACTGCTGAAAACATGAGCATCGATAGCGAAAACTATCTGTTCGCATTGCTGGAAGACTACCGTGATGAGATGCCGAACCTGATCTCTCGCCGCCAATATAATGACAGGCGCAAATACACTGCAGAATTGTGCGAGAGAATCCGCAAGAGGATTGTGGAACGCATTGATGGCAGTGAAGATATCTTTGTTATAGACTCCAAGCCTGTCAAGGTCTGCCAACTCTCGAGAGGCAAACGCAACCGCATGGGCATAAAAGAGCCGGAAAAAGCACCGGACTTTGGTTATTGCGCTGCCCAGTCGATGTATTACTACGGTTACAAACTCCATGCCGTATGCGGCGTCTCGGGGGTGATTCATTCCTACGACCTGACCCAAGCCAGCGTGCATGACATTCATTATCTGAATGATCTCGGGCAGGACTTCTTCAGATGCACGGTTATCGGAGATAAAGGGTATTTGAGTGCCGAAGTCCAGTTGAACCTCTTTGAGTCTGCGCGCATTCACCTTGAAGTGCCATACCGCCTCAACCAAAAGAATTGGAAACCGTTTTACAAGCCTTTCGGTAGAATCAGGAAAAGGGTTGAGACCGATTTCTCCCAATTCACAGACCAGTTCAACATCATGCGCAACTACGCAAAGCTGCACGTCGGCTTTTTCACCAGAATCATCAGTAAAGTGAGCGCATTTACTGTTTCACAATACTTAAACATTATCAATAACAGACCCATCGGCAGGATTAAGTATGCGCTCGCTTAATTCCGCCAACGGGTATGTTTTTATGTCTTTCTAGTCTAAAAAACTCGAAACATTTTTGTCCTTCTGTTCTTATGTCTAAATAAATATTTATGTTCTTTTGTCTAATAATGAGTCGTCGAGCTCGATGACTTGGGCATGGGTGACGTTGCCACTGTCGAGGGTGAGGGTGATGAGGGTACGCACCCGTTGCCAGCCTTGGCGACCGGCGGCGCCGGGATTGATGACCAGCACGCCCAGCGCTCGGTCGGGGATGACCTTGAGGATGTGGCTATGGCCGCAAACGAAGACTTTGGGTCGCGACAGCTCCAACCGTGACCGGATGCCTGGGGCATAGCGACCAGGGTATCCACCGATGTGGGTCATGACCACCTTGACCCCCTCGGTCTCAAAGATTTCCATCTCCTTGAAGCGGCGGCGCAGCGTCTGGCCGTCGGCATTGCCCCACACGGCACGAAACACGGGCGCGACCTGCTCAAGACGGTCGGCAATGTCGTCGTTGCCGATGTCACCTGCGTGCCAAATCTCGTCGCAATCAGCAAAATACTGGGCAAAGCGGTCGTCCCAGTAGCTGTGCGTGTCACTGATAATACCAATCTTCTTCATAAGCAAATGTTCAAGGCGACAAAGTTAGTCATTTTAGTCGAAAAAAGAAAATGTCAGGACTTTTTGTCGTCATTCGCGGTTTTTTTTAAAAGACATAAGGACATAAGAACAAAAGGACAATCGCGGTTGTCATGATTATTTAGCGCACGCGTTGCTACGCTTCGCGCAACAATTCAGCAATCAGACTTGAGCGAAACAGGGTTTTGTTGGTGCCCTATAAAATATGGGCAAAAAGCCACATTTAATAGGCCAACGGCAACGCAAAAACTAAACGTCTGTCGCAAAAAAACAGTAATTTTGCGGCCGATGAAAAAGCTGACTAAATACATTGACTGGAGCTTCTGCCTTGTGATGGCCGTGACGATGCATCTGGTGTTTTCGCTTGGCCGATGGTTCGACGAGACCCCCTTGCCAGCTGTCATTTTCATCGCATTCTACTACCTGAGCTATCTGCTCAACCGCAAAGTCGGCGTGCCACTGGCTTTCAAAGGCGGCAACCGCTGGATCGGTTCAATCATACTGCTACTGTGCATGGTGTGGGCCATGATGCTGCTCACCCACTACCGGCCTGGCTGGCCCTTCTACGCCCTGGCAAGCTTCTACAACGACCAGAGCAAGGTCGACATGAGCCAGCAGCGGGCATGGATATTCTTTCTGATGGTCCAGGCATTCAGCATCGCCGTGGGCGTGCTCAACGAGTACTGGCAACTGCGGTCGCGCGAACAGGAGCTGGAACAGCAGCGCGACAAGGCCGAGCTAGCCCTGTTCCGTGCACAGCTGAGTCCTCACATCTTGTACAATACACTGAACTCGGTCTATGGCTTGATTGTGACCAAGAGCGACAATGCCGAACAAGCCTTCACACAAGCCATCGAATTGTCTCGCTACATGTCGTCGATGACGCATCGCGACCATGTGCCGGTCGACGAGGAGGCCGAGTACATCCGCAACTATATCGACCTGCAGCGCCTCAGGCTGAACGAGCACACACACATCACATTCACCTACAACAACCGTCGTACCAACGCACAAGTGGCTCCCATGCTGCTCATCACCTTTGTGGGCAATGCGCTCAAGTATGGTTCAAGTCAGTCTCGTGCCAGCGACATCAACATCTCGCTCACAGTCGATGATGAGGGGCTGCGACTGTTGGTATCTAACCCCATCCATGCTGGATCGGTGCGTCAGAGCAGCGGCACAGGCATCCAGAACTGCCGCAATCGCCTGGAGCTAATCTATCCCCATCGCTATGTGCTCGACATAGTCGAACAAAATGAGCACTTTACCGTAAACCTATTCATTAAAATATAGAATCATGCTTAAAGCAATTGCTATTGACGACGAACCCATCGCCCTGCTGATTATCAGAGAGTTCTGCCAGCGCGTTGGCGACATCGACTTAGTCACCTTTTCTTCAGCACAAGAGGGGCTAGCGGCTGTGACCGACCAATGCCCCGACATTCTGTTTCTTGACATCATGCTAGACCAAGACAATGGCGTAGAGTTGGCTCACGATTTGCCACCCGGGGTGCACTTGATATTCACAACAGCCTATACCGAATATGCCCAGAAGGGCTTTGAACTTGATGCCGTCGACTATCTGCACAAGCCGTTCTCCTACGAGCGCTTTGTTCAAGCCATCGACAAGGTTCGTCGCCGTCTCAACACGATGCCGCAGTCCATCAGCATCAAATCGGACTACAAAAATGTCATTATAGACACAGACGAGATTCTCTATATCGAAGCCATGGACAACTATGTCTGCTACCACATGGCCGATGGACGCAAGTTGATGACACAGGCCACACTCACCTCGCAATTATCACTACTGCCCGACTCGATGTTTGTTCGCATCCACAAGTCCTTTGTCGTCTCGCGACGGTATGTCGAGAAATTCAACCGTCATCAGGTGTTTCTGCGTGGGGTCAAGCTACCATTGCCAGTGGGGCGGACATTCTCCGATGCCATTCAACGATTGTAGCCACAACCAGCAATCTCAGCCGCACCTCGCGCGTCAAACCGCCATGACGCGCGAGGTGTTGTTTATGAACTTGATTTTGATTATTTCGGTTGCACTGCTGTCAGTGAACCGTGAAAGCAGAACCTGCCGTGTTTCGCAACACAGCAGGCCGAATTATAGATGATAAAACTATATTGAATTATTTTCTCAACTCTGTCTGTCGAAATTTTTAATCATCACATTGTCGCTTCCATTATTTATTGCATCGATTTGTGCTTGAGCCATACAAAATTACCATATTTTGCGAATATGGCAACTCCACAGTTATGTTAAAAATGAATACTTATGGGCAAACAACCGATTGTTATGGGCAAACGGGGACTTGCCGTGTTTAGCAACACAGCAGGCCGAAAATTGCAGATGAGACAGATGAATCACCTGCAACAAGTAACGTTTGTCAAAGTTTGTTACGAGTTACGAGTTACGAGTTTCGGGCTGCGATTATTCGAGCATTCGATTAAATGTCTAAAGTCTAAAAACTAAAGTCTACTACTGTGTCGAGCTTGCGCAGGTAGTAGGCGCGCAGGTCGCTCCAGCGGCAGTAGGGGCCCTCGACACACGGCACGGGCAGAGTGGCCTCGTGCTCGTTGAGCAAGACTTTGACCAAGATATCCTTCTGGCCATGCATGGGCTCGTAGAACACCATCTGGATGTTGCAGGCCTTGGGGAAGATGTTGTAGTCCTGCCAGTGCAAGTGCAAGTTGTCGAGGTCGTCGGTCGACAGGTTGACGCTGTCGAGTTCCATCAGGCACGCCAACGGCAACAGGCAAGTCTCGTGCCCGAAGCGCAAGTCGGCACCAATTCGGCCTTGACTGACAGCTCGGTCGGCACTCTCAATCATGTTGCGCAACAAGGCCCGCTCGATATAGGGCATGCGGTTGCCGTTGCGAGGCGAGTTGGCCCAGTGGACATACCAGTAGATGTTGCGCAGACGCCACAGTTCAAATATCTCGTCGTTGGTGAAGTAGTGATACATCGACCAGCCGTCGAATGCATGGTGGCCCTGCAAAGAGCCTGCGACACCGAAGACGTCGGTCATCATGCGCACAGCATTGTCGAGTGTGAGGTTGAGGCCGACGGTGTCGGTGAACAGCATGTTGACGAAGCGGTCGGTGCGCACATGCTTGCGATAGAGGTCATCGGTGACGCGGTCCATGTCCTTGCGGATGTGATTGGCCAAGGTGTCCTCGCCATAGCCCCAGCCCATGTAGTACATGTCGTGATAACTGGCGTCGGTGGTGATGGTGAGCTGCGGGTTGGCGGCACGCAGCATCATGGTCTCGTTCTGCATCGACAGGATGCAGCGGATAACCACCGTCGAGCGGGCATCAATCACCGCTCCCGGGCGAAACACTGTGGGGAAGTTGTGCATCATGCGCTGAGCAATGCCCTGGTGTTGCTCGGCACCAATGTCGCTCAGGTCACCTACACGGCCTTCGGCCTCGAGCCACACACGGCGCAAGTCGCGCAGCATGCGCTGGCCCACAGGGGTGAGTTGCCCCTGTTTGTCGGCTTGCTCGAGCGTGTGCAGCGGGCGGGTGTAGCTCTTGGCATTGGTGAGCCATCGGCTGCCGTGGCGCCCATAGTGCTCGATCAAGAACGGACGATAGCCCGCAGGCGACCGGGTCAGCTTGGGTGCGGGCATGTCGCCCGGAATGGGATAGGCGTAGTGATTGCTGCCGCTACGATCGTAGTTGGCAATGACATCGACCTGGGGATTGACTGCTTGTAATTGCGCCATGCACAATGCATAATGCACAACGCACAATGTGATTGATATGATCAGTCGTTTCATTTTTAGTTTCGAATTTTGAGTCAGTAGTTAAGGGAGTTAAGGAGTTAAATGGAGTTAAGACGTCACAATGT
>DEKO01000178.1:22169-22470 GCA_002353885.1 Porphyromonadaceae bacterium UBA2720 | reverse complement strand
CAAACCGACAGAGCCGCACACAACAGCAAGGGGGCCACGAGCCACGGCCATCGGTCACGCAGATACATCTGTCCCAACTGAGACAGATATTGCATCGATGTCACCTTGCAAGTTATGGTCATGCTCGTTAATTTTAACAGTTGGTGGAAAGGAACCGCTAACATGACATCAGGGTTCCTTCGCCCGGTTGCAAAATGGGAGGACAAGCTCGCTGATTGCCTCCCCTATCAAGCGAGGGGTGATTAAGCAAAAAAGCAGGTCTTGTCAGACCTGCTTTATGGTAGGAACGATCGGGGTCGAA
>DEKO01000178.1:0-22162 GCA_002353885.1 Porphyromonadaceae bacterium UBA2720 | reverse complement strand
GCGCTCTAAACCAACTGGGCTACGCTCCTATCTCAATTGCGATGCAAAGGTAGAACTTTTTTTTGAACCCCACAAGTTTTTTCCAAAAAAAATGCGTACCTTCGCCAAAAATTTCGGAAAATTGGCAAAATCTACCAAAAAACTACTCAAAATCGCCTCGCTTGCAGTGCCGCTAGTGGTTGCTGTAGCTTGGCTTATGGCATGGCCCTACTCCCTGCTTGACGCCAGCCAACGTGACAACCTGCTGCTGACCGACCGTCAATTCGTGTTATTGAAGACCAGTGCTCCTGCTACCTTATTATATAACAAGTGGTTTCCTGACCGCGACAAGGTGCACGGCCGTATCATGGTGCGCCGACCGGCAGTGGTTGACAGCCTCAAGCAGTATCCCGTGGTGGTGGTAGTGCAGCATGCCGACGAGGACTACAACACGCTACTTGAACAGTGGCCAGCCATGGACAGCTGCTATGTGATGGTGCTGAGCCGCACGACTGAGAAGTCGCCGCAGCGCAACGGACTGTTGCGCTTGCTGGACAACGACTTGGTGCCGTGGTTGAACCACTGTGGCATGCGTGTTGACGTTAACGACATCACGCTAGTCGACCGCACAGCTCAAGGTCGCCAAGTCACCCAGTTGGCTCGCCACCGTGTTCGCAACCTGATACTGACACACGCTACAGCAGACACCACATTGTCACTGGCACGTCGCATCCACCTGTTGCCTAGCAGTGTGGCCGACACTGCGCGAATGGCACAAAGCTATCGCCATTTGCTCGAAGCAATGACCGATGCCGACCTTTACCCTGCTGGTGACTCATTACAGCAAGTGGCACGGGACATTGTCCTCGAACATCGCCCCATCTCTCAGACACGCCTGGCCGCAACCCATGAGCAAGCTGTGCAACGCGGCTACAACGAGCAATATGTGATGTTTGTCGACTTCAGCATCCCCTCAGGCAAAACTCGATTCTTTGTCTACGACTATACCAAGCAGCGGGTGGTCATCAGCAGCAAGTGCGCTCATGGCTGTGGCAGTGGCAGCAGCGAGAGAGTGCCACAATTCAGCAATGAGCATGGCAGTTGTGCCACATCGCTGGGCCTGTATCAGATTGACGATGTGCACCGCATGTACAAGAACGGCCGCATGGCCATCAACGTCGAGGGTTTGGACTCGACCAACAGCAATGCTCGGATGCGAGGCATCAAGGTGCATGGCGGCATGCGCTATGAAGGGGAGATTTATCCGCGTTACCTCAAGTTGGGCAAACTCAGCGAAGGCTGCTTTGCACTGAGCAACCTGCCACTGAGCTCAGTCATGATGGTAGTCGAACAAACTGCGCCTCAGCACATCTTGCTCTCGGCCTATACACACTGAACCACCACCGAACAAAACTCAACGGGCAGCTATGCATGATGGCATAGCCGCCCGATATTTTTTTCAAGAATCACCAAACTCTTTTGACCATCTTGACAGTGCCAGTAGTTCCTTCGACGCAGGTAGTGGTCTGGAATCACCCTAAAGTCCTTATCCAACTAAAAAACTATTATTTTTGACAGTGACAGTCTCAGTCGACCTTAAGGAATGCGAAATACACTGCGGCGATTAGCAGGAAGAAAGCCACAAAGTGATTCCAGTGCAGATGTTCGTTTTTGAAAAAGATGGTCACAAAGACGGTGAAGACTGTGAGCGTGATCACCTCTTGGATGACCTTGAGCTGCATTAGGCTGAATGGCCCACCATTCTCAGAATACCCGATTCGGTTGGCTGGCACCATAAACATGTACTCAAACAGGGCTATTCCCCACGAGAACAAGATGACGCCAATCAGCGGCCAGTGCGTGCTGATGCCTTCAGACTGTAGCTTAAGATGGCCATACCATGCAAAGGTCATGACGATATTGCTCACAACGAGCAGTGCCAAGGTGGCAATAGCAGTCCAGTTCATTTTTCAAAGAATTGCCTCGGCAGAACCGAGGCACACAAAAAAATTAATGTTAAGATAATCAGTGTCTCTTCTTGGACAACGCGGCTCGACGACGTGCCAGCTCGGCGTATCCCTCTTCATAGGTTTTCATGTTCTTGCGAGTCAAGACTTGTACATAGCCTGTACCCTCCTTGTTGTAAAGTTTGGACAGGTTGATGTAGTGCTGCCCGTTGCCACGCTTGATGCTGAAAACTTCGGCCTCGCGTTCATTGACCAAGTCGCACTGCACCGAGTGCCGATTTTTGGTTGTCCCGCGCAACACATCAGGCACGCCATTTTCTCCGGTCCATGCAGCAAACACCTCGGCGCATGGTGGGTAGCCCAATGCTATCCACATCGTGGTGAGGCTGGAATCTTCGCCCGGCAGCACTCCCTCAATGACAACCGATGCTGTGCTGATGCGACGCGGTATGAAATCCTGGTCAACAATCCACTCCTGCCCACTTTCGTTGAAGTTCTGCCCCAGACGACTGTGATAAAAGGTGCGCGAGATGACCTCGGTGAATGTGGCGGGTGTGATATTGCGCTCTAGAATATAAGGACGCAGCAATTCGCGCTCGTTGTCGTGGCGGATATAGCCATTGCCCTGGCCTTCACGACCGCTGACCGAGTAGTTGGTGCGGGTGAGAATGCCTGTGGGCTCAGCAGCTAAATCATATTTTACCCATTTGAAATTGCCTGTTTCGAAGTAGGCGCCATTGCCTTGCGCATCGATAACACCGAAATTGGCCTCAACGCCTAACGGCTTGGGCAGTTGCTCTAGCACTCGTTCGAAGTCATCGACCGTGGTGCAGCGCTCCAGTGCATAACGCATGACGACACCCTCCCTGTCCATATCTCGCTCGGGCACATTGTCATCGTTCAGGTTATAGGATGCAGTATTCATGATGGCGAATCCGCGTTCATTGAAGCCCAGCCATGCAGCCGAGTCCTTAGTGTCGCGCGCATCGAAGAGTGCGACAAATTCATAGAGACCGTCATGCGCCTTGATACGCTCAACGCGGTTGTTCTGATCGCCGGTGTCGCGGTTTTTCCACAACAACGGCCTGCCATTGGCAGTGAGCCGACCACTGACAATGGCCGACGTGCAAGCTTCGGCAACAGTCACCATTGCCACAAGCAGTAAGAATGCTAGGAAGTATCGTTTCATATTACAAGATTAACTTGATTATCGGTCATAGTGGGGCATCTCATCAGGAAGGATGATGGAAATTTCGACCATGCCCTTCACTTGGCCATCGACCTTCCACGGCGACTGGAATATCATCTTGCGCACACCATTCTTGGTAATGGTGTAGCAGTTAGTGGTGTCCGACTCCATCATGTGCCGGATCATCTGCTGCGAGCGCTCCTTGTGACAGGGAAACAGGTTCTTTCCCACCATGGTCTCGCCACCCTTGTTGAAGGTCTGGCGCGAACGCTCGTTCATATAGATTACTGTTCCCTCGTTGTCACACACTGTGATGGCACAATGCAGTTGTTCAGCCCAATCCATTTTCAAATCAACAATTAAGAATTATGAGATTAAGATTTTATTGTCGCAATAACAAGTTGCAAAATTAGCGAATTTTGTGTAATAAGCAGCTAAGATTGGAAGATTTTTTGTACCTTTGAGGCTCGAAATTACCGATACACGATGAGAGAGTACATTTTTTCGCTCGAAATCCCTGTTCGGGACTATGAGCTGGACAGCGAGGGCATCGTCAACAATGCCAACTATCTGCACTATCTAGAGCATACACGGCATGCGTTTATCAAGAATCGTGGATACTCATTCGGCAAGATGTCGGCCGACGGCATCGTCCCGGTAGTGAACCGCATCGAGATTGACTATAAGCGTCCGTTGCGCAGCGGCGACGTGATGGTGAGCCGACTCTGGGTCGAGCATCAGGGAGTTCGTTACCTGTTCCATCAAGATATATATAATAAGGTAAACTCTCAGTTGGTGGTCAGCGCCGTGGTGAGCATAGTCACCCTGGTTGGCGGCCAACTGTCACGAAGCGATGAACTGTGGCAAAAACTAGGCATGGATGATGGACAATGAACAATTGAGATATCGCATCGCTTTTGCGTCAATCCGTGGCATGGGCGTTGAGCTTGCCCGGCAACTTCTGGAGGTTGCCGGCAGTGAGCGTTCTTTCTTCGACATGAGCGAGCATGAGCTGCGTGACGCGACCAAGGGGCACAGCAAGATCTACACCAACTACTACCGCCAGCAGCAACTGGAACGAGCCGACCGCGAGCTTGACTTTATCGTACAGAACCACATCGACACCACGTACTTCACCGACGCCGACTATCCGCGCCGTCTGCTTGAGGCCGAAGATGCGCCGTGCATGCTCTACAGCCGAGGCACATGTGACCTTAACAGCCGTCATGTGATCAGTATGGTGGGGACAAGACATGCCACCCAATATGGCATCAGCTTCTGCGACACTTTTATACGCGACCTGGCAACAGCTTTGCCCGATGCTGTGGTTGTGAGCGGCCTGGCTTATGGCATCGACATCGCCGCCCATCGTGCCTGTCTCAAGCATGGATTGAGCACCGTGGCTGTGATGGCCCGAGGCCTGAACGGCATCTACCCTGCCATGCACCGCAATGATGCGGTGAAGATTGTTCGTAATCATGGCATGGTGCTGACCGACTATCTGAGCAGCGATGAGATTCATCGCAGCAACTTTCTTGCGCGCAACCGCATCATCGCCGCGCTGAGCGACTGCACGATCATTGTTGAGAGTGCCGACCATGGTGGCTCGCTGGTGACAGCCTCATTGGCACAGAGCTACAACCGTGACGTGATGGCTGTGCCAGGACGTGTGGGCGACGAGTTCTCCCGTGGTTGCAACCGCATCATCCGCACCAGCCAGGCCATGTCAATCACTTGTGCCGACGACATGATCGAAGCACTGAGCTGGGACCTTGAGCGCAAGGCTCAAAAAGCCCAGCAACTTGAGGTCTTCCCCGAACTGAACAAGGAGGAGCAGGCTGTTGTCAACATACTCAAGCAGCAAGGTGACGTTCATATCAATACATTGGCCACATCGTTAGGCATGCCCATCTATCGACTGATGAGCACGCTCGTCGAGCTGGACTGCCGCGGCATCATCTTGACACTGCCTGGTTGCCGCTATTGTATGAAGTGACAACATTTCAAGGCTTAGCACAAATCAACTTTCAAATGCAGCACCATTCAAAAAATTCTGATAATATATTTGCAGATGTGAGAGATTGTATGTAACTTTGCGTTTTTATATCACAGCTTAAACAACAAGACAATGGAAAAGAAATACATTCCCGACAGCGAGTTGATTATCAACGACGACGGATCGGCATTCCACATCCATGTGAAACCCGAACAGTTGTGCGACAACATCATTGTGTGCGGCGACCCTGGTCGTGTGACAATGATTGCTAAATATTTTGACACACAGGATTTTGAGATCTCGAGCCGAGAGTTTCACACTATTGGTGGAACTTTTGCTGGCAAGCCTGTCATGGCACTGTCACACGGCATTGGAGGCGACAATATAGACATCGTGATGACCGAGCTAGACGCTTTGGCCAATGTCGACTTCTCGTCAAGACTGCCCAAGGATGAGCACCGGACGCTCAACATCGTACGCATCGGCACATCAGGTGGCCTGCAGACTTATGTCCCTGTTGGCACTCCTGTGATTGCAGCAAAGGCTCTGGGATTCGACGGCGTGCTCAACTACTACGCCGATCGCAACCATGTTTGCGACCTTGAGTTCGAAAAAGCATTCTGCCAATATGTGCAGTGGAACCCACTCTTTGCAAAGCCCTATGTGGTGGATGCTGACCCATGGCTTGTCGAGCGCATCGGCCGCGACGACATGGTGCGTGGCTACACCATCAGTGCTGTGGGGTTCTATGGCCCGCAAGGACGTGAGGTTCGCGCCCGTCTTGCCGAGCCCGAACTGAATCACCGCATCGAGGCGTTCGAGTATGCTGGTGGCCACATCACCAACTATGAGATGGAGAGCGCTGCGCTGCAAGGTCTTGCCAAGATTCTGGGTCATCGTGCCATGACCATCTGTTCAATCATTGCCAACCGTGTAGCAACCGAAGCCAACACCAACTACAAAGGCGCGGTCAACGACCTGGTAGGCACTGTCCTTGAACGCCTGCTGATTGATTGACATCACCGTAACATTAAGATGAAAGGCTGCCTTGCGGGGCAGCCTTAATTGTTGTTAGTGTTTGAGAGAGAAAAGAGGATGTGTGTCAATTGGCAATAAAAGCGCCCAGTCCTGCAGGCATCATGCCGCTGAAAGCGTAAACCCTTGCAAATTGCTTAATCAGGTCGACCGTCGATTTCTTGGGCTTGACCATTGCCACCTTTTGCTCACCACATCTCTGCTCCCTTGGGATAGAAGTAGAGGTTTTGTGCATAGGCAGATGTGTTTAAAAGTTTATACATTTTATTAACGAACAAACTAAGCTAATATTATATCTTGCTCAACTAATTTCACCGATAAATTTGCTCACACCGAATTTAAATCGTACCTTTGTAGTCAAAACCGAAGAATTATGGCCAAAAATATAGTTATCCGCGCGCTGTCTGGAGCCGTCTATGTGGCACTGATAGTGATTGCTATCGTACTTCTCGACAAGTCTCCACTCACCTATCTTGTACTGTTTTCGCTGATTACCCTACTCGGTGTCAAAGAGATATATGACATGACCCGACATTCCGAAAACGAATCGTGGCTGGTTGAAGGGATTGACATGTTGGGAGCCATCGGTTTATTTGTGTCATTCTATCTGGGCATGAGCAATATCAGCGCATCGCGTGCGACATGGCTATTGGTGCCTTGCATCTACTTGCTGGCCCGCTGCATTGTTCAGCTCTATCGGCCTCGTCAGAATGCTGTCCATAGTCTGGAACGTTCGTTCTTCTCGATGGTCTATGTCGCTCTGCCACTGTCGCTTCTCAACTGCATTGTCACGATGAGTACTCCCAAGCTGCTGTTGGCCGTGTTCATCTTCATCTGGGTGAATGACACGGGCGCCTTCTGTGCTGGAGTGACCATGGGACGCCACAAGCTGTGGGAACGCATCTCTCCCAAAAAGTCGTGGGAAGGTTTCTTCGGTGGGCTTCTGGCCTGTGTGTTGACTGCCCTGGCTACCGACAAGTGGTTCAACGAGTTTTTCCAAGTACCTGAGTTGAGCGTGTGGATTGGTCTGAGCATCGTGGTGTCGATTGCGGCAACCTATGGCGACCTGACCGAGTCGCTGTTCAAACGCACCGAGGGAGTGAAAGACTCTGGGCACCTGATTCCCGGTCATGGCGGCATACTAGACCGCATCGACAGCCTGTTGCTGGTATCGCCGGCAGTGGTGCTATATTTGATTCTGGTCATCTATAATTAAAAAAATAAGTTCTACACGATAATGAGCAATCAGAGATATGATCTGCGTGGCGTGTCGGCATCGAAGGACGATGTGCACAACGCCATTCGCAACATCGACAAGGGACTATATCCCATGGCTTTCTGCAAGATTATCCCCGACCTGCTGGGTGGTGATCCAGAGTACTGCAACATCATGCATGCCGACGGCGCCGGCACCAAGTCGTCACTGGCCTACATGTATTGGCGCGAGACTGGCGACCTGAGTGTGTGGCGCGGCATCGCTCAGGATGCCATTGTGATGAACATCGACGACCTGCTGTGCGTTGGCGCAACCGACGGCATCCTGCTCTCGTCGACAATTGGTCGCAACAAAAATTTGATTCCTGGCGAGGTGATTTCTGCCATTATCAATGGCACCGAAGAATTCCTGTCTGAATTGCGAGAGATGGGGGTGAACATCATCTCGACTGGTGGTGAGACTGCCGATGTGGGCGACCTGGTGCGCACCATCATTGTCGACAGCACTGTCACATGCCGCATGCGGCGCGCCGATGTCATCAACAATGCCAACATTGCTGGTGGTGATGTGATCGTAGGGCTTTCGTCGAGCGGTCAAGCAACTTACGAGCGAGCCTATAATGGTGGCATGGGCAGCAATGGCCTGACATCGGCCCGCCATGACGTGTTCGCCCACAACTTGGCCAGCAAGTATCCTGAGAGCTATGACGCTGCCGTCCCTTCTGAGTTGGTCTATTCGGGCAACAAGCAGTTGTTAGACCCAGTTGCCGGCACTCCTGTCGATGCTGGGCGACTGGTCCTCTCGCCTACTCGCACTTATGCTCCAGTGATCAAGCGGATGCTTGACGAGATGCGTCCTCGCATCCACGGCATGGTTCACTGCACCGGTGGCGCCCAAACCAAAGTGCTGCATTTTGTCAACAACAAGCATGTCATCAAGGACAACCTGCTGCCCACCCCGCCCCTGTTCAAGCTGATTCAGGAGCAGAGTGGTACTGACTGGCGCGAGATGTACCAAGTCTTCAACATGGGGCACCGCATGGAGATATATGTCCAGCCCAGTGACGCGCAGAGTGTGGTCGATATCGCACACTCGTTTGGCATTGAGGCCCAGATCATCGGCCGTGTCGAAGATGCACCCTGCAACCACTTGACCATCAGCTCGGAGCATGGGACGTTTGAGTACTGACATACTCATCAGACTGGGCCTACCGGCTGCACTGGGATTGCTGGTTGTGCTGTCAACTCTTCAGGCTTGCAACACTGCCGAGGAGCAGCACCCACTACCCAAAACATTGACTGTGGGCACCTTGTACAGCCCGACCAGCTTCTTCATTCTGCGTGGCGACACGTTGGGCTATGACTACGACCGCATCTGCGACTTTGCCCGCAACAAGGGCATCAAGCTGAAGTTTAAAGTGGCGCCCAACATGGGTGCTCTGATGCAGTGGTTAGCCGATGACTCGGTACAGATTTTGGCCTATGAGATTCCCATGACCGCTGAATACAAGACACAAGCGCTGCACTGCGGTGCCGTCAATGAGACATATCAAGTGCTGGTGCAACCCACAAGCGACTCGTTATTGAATGATGTGACCCAACTGGTGGGCAAAGAAGTGTGGGTCGAGCGCGGCTCAAAATATGAGTCACGACTGATGAACCTGAACAACGAGACCGGTGGCGGGATTCAAATCCGCTATATCGAGGGCGACACACTCATGCCCGAGGATTTGGTCGAGATGGTGAGCACCAAGCAACTGCCCCTGACGGTAGTCGATAGCGATATAGCCATGCTGTGCCACACTTACAATGACAGCATCGACATCAGCATGCAGATCAGTTTTGCGCAACGATCCTCATGGGCAGTGAGCCATCGCAACTCGTGGCTTGCCGACAGCATCAACGCTTGGTCCAAGTCGCGCAATGCCCGTGCCTACTCCAAGAATGCACTCCGGCGCTACTTCGAGATAAGCCGTGGCCCAGTCGCTCACGACACCATCGACTTGCATCCTGTTACTCCACCAGGCTGCATTTCACCCTATGACAGTCTCTTCAAGGTCTACAGCCATGAAATCAACTGGGACTGGCGGTTGCTGGCTGCTGTGAGCTACACCGAGTCGGGTTTTGATCGCACAGCAGTGTCATGGGCCGGTGCCCAAGGCATCATGCAACTCATGCCCAGCACAGCCAAGTCCTATGGCTTGGACATGAGCCAAATCACTGACCCCGAGCTAAATGTCCGCGCAGCCGTAGCCTGCATCCGCGACATCCAGAAGATGTTTAAGCCTCTGATTGCCGACACCACCGAGCGGGTGAAATTTATTCTCGCCAGCTACAATGCTGGTGCTGGGCATGTGCTAGACGCCATCGAGTTGGCCCGAAAATATGAGAAGGAGCCCGAGGTATGGGATGGCAATGTTGAGGAGACCATTCTGTGGAAACAGAATCCACAATTCTACAACGACTCAGTGTGCCGCTTTGGATATTTTCGCGGCAAACAGACTGTGGCCTATGTGGCCAAGGTTGAGCAGCAATTTCTATACTACAAGAACAAGTTCCCCAAGGAGCACAATGAGCCCCAAAAATCACACAAGAAAACATCAAAAGATTAATATTCTAAACATTCTGAAACAATGAGAAAGTATTATCTTAGCTTAGTAGTCGTGCTGTGCCTAGGTGCATCGCTCACTCTGCAGTCATGTCTTGGTAGCTTTGCGCTGACCAACAAAGTGTTAAATTGGAACCGCCAAGTAGGTGACAAGTTTGTTAACGAACTCGTGTTCGTCGCATTCTGGATCCTGCCCGTGTATGAGCTCACCGGTCTTGCCGATCTGCTCGTCATCAACTCGATTGAGTTCTGGTCGGGCGAGAATCCCGTTGTAGCCGAGACTAAAATTATCGATGGTAAAGACGCCAAATACAAGGTCGAGAGCGACGCCACAGGATACACCGTTACCAACCTGACCGACAAGAGCCAATTCCGCTTTAACTTTGACGCCAGTGACCGTTCCTGGTCGATTGAGAAAGACGGCCAAGAGCAGAAGTTCATGACCTTTGTCGACGACAAGCATGTGAAGATGATCACACCCGAAGGTGACTTCCGCACTGTCGAGTTGAGCCAGCAGGGTGTGTATGCCTACGAGCAGATGGTAGGTGCCGGCAACTTCTATGCCGCTCGTTAACCTGCCACAGCCATGAGAGGCGAAGCTATCAAAGGCCATGTGGCTGTGCTGCTGGCCAATGTAATCTTTGGTGTGGGTGTGCCAGTGACTGCCATCTTGCTCAGCAAGTGGGTCACGCCCAACGGTTATATGCTCACGCGGTGCGCCGGTGCAGCCCTCATCTTCTGGATCATCCAGTGCTTCTTACCCAAGGAGCAGATGACGTTGCGCGACTGGATCACGATTGTGGTTGGCGGTTTGATTGGCATCGTTGTGTCGCAACTGTTCACCGCTTGGTCACTCGTCTACACGACACCCACCTACTACGCCATCCTGGCCACGCTTGTGCCTGTAGCCACCATGCTTGGGGCCGCTCTCTTCCTTAAAGAGCGCATCACCGGCATGAAGATTGTGGGCGTGGTGCTGGCCATCATCGGTGCCTTGATCATCGTGCTGCACACGGGCCTGGGTGAGTCGCAGGGCAAGAACGACCTGCTGGGCATCGGTCTGGGGTTCCTCAGCCTGATCACATGGGTCATCTACCTGCTCATCACCCGTAACGTGTCGGCCCGCTACAGCCCTGTCACCCAGATGAAGTGGGTGTTTCTGGCATCGGCCCTGGTGATGTTGCCCATGACTTGGGGCGAATTTGACCAACAGACTCTCTACTCGCCTGCATGGCAGTGGAGCGGCGTGATTGCCATGGCATTCATCGTGATTTGCGCCACCGTGCTGGGCTACTTTGCCATCCCCTACGCCATGAAGCGACTGGATGCCACAACAGTGAGCACCTACACCAACTTGCAACCCATCGTGACTGCCCTGATTGCCATCAGCATCGGTCAGGACATCTTCACCTGGGACAAGCCAGTGGCCTTGATCATTGTGTTGGTCGGTGCCTACCTGGTGACGATGAAGAACGATTGATAAAGATTGGGGCACAGTTGATGTGTCCCAATCTTTTTGCAAAAAAATCATGAAACGGTTCCTTGCAAGTTGCTACCCCGACCGAGACCAATTCATTAAGAACAACAAAGTGCAAATAGCAACTTAACAAATTAAAAAAGAATAAGCGATGAGAAAGATATTAATTACTATCTGCACGATTGCATCAATTGCTCATCTGTCTGCATCAGGCGCCGAAAAGTTACAACTACCGAGTCTGGCAAAACTAGAGCAAATATCAGACAGCATTCTAGACGAAGGGCTTAGGCTTTATCTATATGAACATTTAGCCTGGGTATCATCTGACTCTCTGATGAAACATTGCCCTCTAGCACAAGAAGTCAATGGTAGCGGCATCTATGTGGATTCAACTATGGTAATGCGCTATTTCTATTCTCGGAATGACGATGTTCTTTTCACTTATAACTTTGATACAACAAGAGGTGAGGAATGGTGGGATGCCACACCTCACAAGATGACGCAAGAGGAACAGGATGCCAAGAAAGAGAGAAGAGAATGTATTGATCTCGCTCTCAAAACATACGGTGACAGCATATATAATAACAGTGATGCAAAAGGTAAATTAAATGCTGAAGTCATCTGGGTGTCACCTGATTTAATTCGTGTATATTTTTTGCAGGGGACAACCCTTAATGTTGTCCCATTTGGCAATGACTATTCTGTAGATATCAATCGGAACAAAGATGTTGTCGGTTTTAGACATTATCACCACTCATATATTCCCCTTCCCATAGATGTTGATGGTGAGAGAGTCAAGGCATTGTTTCATTCTCATACTTCTGACAACCCTTACATTACCGCTACTGATATTTGCAATAGCCTTCTTTATGCTCGAGACTTTTTCGGAATGAGCACTCATTCTATCCTGTCTACTGCTTTTGAAAAAAGAATTCTGCAAATATTTGACATGCAAAACATTACATTACAGTTCGTCGATTATGATGAGTTTTTAAAAACTAAAGAAACTCAACAATAAGGCAAAGAGCATTAAATCTGACTAATTACATTATAATAGTTTGAGATATGAAGACAAATAGTATGATGATGCTGGTCACGTTGTTGGCAGTGTTGCTGACCTCGTGTGACCCGCATAAGAACCAAAGCAAGACCGAGAACAACTATGAGGTGCCTGACATTGCCGACATTGCCATGTATCAGGTGAATCCTCGCGTATTTGCCCCCGAGAAGTCGCTCAATGCCGTCGCTGCGCGCATCGACTCGATTCAAGCGCTGGGCGCGAACATGATTTGGGTGATGCCCATCTACCCCATCGGCATCGAGAAAGGCAAGAACTCGCCCTACTGCATCAGCGACTACAAGTCCATCGCCCCCGAGTTTGGCACCATCGACGAGTTCAAGAATCTGGTGAAAGTATGCCACGAGCACGGCATGGGCATCATCCTAGACTGGGTGGCCAACCACACCGCATGGGATCATCCCTGGGTCAAGGAGCATCCCGACTGGTACACGCACGACGAGAAGACTGACACCATCATCTCGCCTGCTGGGTTTGACTGGTATGATGTCGCTGACTTGAACTATGACAACACCGAGATGCGCAAGGCGATGATTGATGCGATGCGCTTCTGGATTGTGGACTGCGGCATCGACGGATTTCGCTGCGATGTGGCCGATGGTGTGCCCGCCGACTTCTGGAAAGAGGCGATTGAAACGCTGCGCAAGGATGCCGGCCGCCGCATCGTCATGCTGGCCGAAGGCAAGCAGGTGGATAATTTCACTGTCGGCGGATTTGACATGAACTATGGTTGGGACTACAAGGATGTGCTCGTCAAGGTGTTCAACCAGGGCCAACCAGCATCCGACCTGATCGCCGCCGATTCGGCCGAGTATGCCGAACTGCCCGAGGGCAAGGTGAAGTTGCGCTTCACTACCAACCACGACCACTCGACCGAGGTGACACCCGTCAAGGAGTTCACCAACGCCCGTGGCTCAATGGCCGCCTACGTGGCTAGCATCTTCCCTCATGGTGGCGCGCTCATCTACGGTTCGCAAGAGGTGGGCTATGAAAATCCCATCAACTTCTTCAAGTATGTGCCCGTCGACTGGACCGCTAATGCCGCCTTGTATCAGGAGTATCAGCACTTGCTAAAACTCTACAATGAGCGTCCTGCCCTGCGCAAAGGCAAGATGAAAGCCTGGCCCGACAAGGACATTCTGCTCTTTGAGAAATCTGATGACCTGGGCAGCTACCTAATTGCAGTCAATGTGCGTAATGAGGCCCACGAAGTGGCAGTACCTGAAGATTGGAAAGAATCCATTGCAGTCAATACAGCCGATGACTCTGACGTGGACTTGACAGGGAAACTGTCACTCAAGCCCTTTGAGTACCTAATTATCCAGGCCAAGTAAGAAGACAAACGCCCTATTAATGACTCAGCCCTTGGAGAAAATTCCAAGGGCTGAGTCATTAATCTTTTTGGTCTGTCACGTCGATATCACCAGATGACGCATAGGGTGTCCCGCCCATGTAGTGTCATCAACCCATGTGAATCCCAACTGACCATAAAGCCTCCCGGCATCGCCATTACCCATGTCGACCAGCAAACCGGCCAAAGGAATGCTCAACGAGCGTGCCCGGTCAATACCCGCGTGGAGCAATGCGGTGGCCACGCCTCGATGACGATATTCAGGATTGACGGCCAAACTGTCGAGATAGAGTTCGCCCGGCCCAGTCTCATCATCCATGCCTGTGAAATCGCGGCCAAGATAGCGTTTGGCGCAATCGACAAATGCCTCACGCAGCTGTCGTAGTAATGCTCCGTCGTAACAGGTGAGGCTTCCCGCCAGCGTGCCATCGAGCATGGCGACAATGGTGTTGCGATAGCTGTACTGACTGTGCTCCATCTCGACCAGATGAGTCATCATGCGATAGAAATCGTCCAGTGTGTGCTGCGGCCCACAGAAGTGGCGACAGCAATCATCGCTCATGGCCATCATGATGAGACATGCAATGTGCGGTGCTTGGCTCCGCACGGCAGGCATGATGTGCAAACTTTCCACAGCTCGGATTACTCGACGGGTTTTAGTTGGTCGATGGCATTGCCCAGAGTCGAGGAGACATCACCCTCATCGTCAAGCATGTCATCATAAGCCTTGGCAGGCTTGATCGAGCACAACACCTTGAGCAATGCCTGAGCCGAATGCATGCCCTTCTCGGTGGGAACAAACTGCCCTGCACCATCATAGTGATTGGTCATGCCATAGGTGAAGGTGCCACCTTGCGCCACCTGAGGATTGATATAGAGACCGATATTACTTGTCTCAAACACCTTGCGCACGTTCTCAAGTTCATAGGCATAACCCTCGGTCTGCTCATAGTCGAGCATCTTGAGATAAAGAATTCCATCGTTGACACCGAGTTTAATCATCTTGTTCTCATACTGATAGATGTACTCTCCATCATAGATTTCGGGTGCCTGCCCCATCGATGTGGCAAATGAACTGATTTGCCCCAGAATCATATCGGGATTGGTTGTCTTTGCGGCAACGACAGCATTCCACTCACCCTCAAGATGAGGATCGCGTGCCAGTCCTACAGCAATGGGCCCGTCGATGCTGGATAAAATTCCCTCCAAGTCAATGCGTCCCACATAGGGCAATTTCTTGAACATATCGACCAGTTGCTTGATTTGCTGCAGCTGAACGAATTGCTGACCCTTCACACTCATGGTCACGATATAATCCATCGAATTAGGGATGGCCTTCAAGAATTTGGCATCTGCGTCGGTCAGGGTCTGGTCGAGCAACTTGTTATAATCACTGGCCTCATCGGCAACGATGTGTGTCGTAAGCCGAGCCATGTCCTGGTCTAAATCGAGATGGCACTCATAAGCCTTGATGTCGCTGGCCGTGAAAATCTCGACGAGTGGCAACTTCTGTGCAATCTCACGATAGGTTTTACTGCGCTTGAGCAACAGCCGCAGGCCATCTTGCTGCAGATAGGCATTGATGTCACCATCGGCTTCAATAATGCGAGTCACCTGGTCGTTGTCGGCGATGCTCTTGCGTGTCTTGTTCAGGATGATAGCTGCCTGCATCGCCACTTTGTCTAGCTCCAAGTTGCGGTTGACCGTTGCAATGAGCAGCACATTGTCATGGACCACAAACAGGTTGTCTTCACGGTAGATACAGTCCAAGCCTTCGACCTGCTGAAAGTCACCTCCTGTGCGACGAGCCACCGTCTTTTTTGCAGCTCCCTCATCGCCGAGCGGAACCAGCACCACCGAGGCAAATGTTTTGTTCGTGAGAAACGCAAACACCTTTCCGTCAGTGTCGAGGCCTAGATAAGGCAGATCGGTGAGCATAGTGCACAATGGTGACGCGTCATTCTCATCGACTATCGCCTTGACCGACTCGGGAATTTTCAACTCTCCGCCCTCGTTGATGCCCGCTTTTTTCAGGATATCCGGCATGTTGACACTCACGACACCCAAGGCATCGTCGGGGATCATTTCCACCAGATTATCGTTGACGCTGCTGCACCATGCCATGAGCAGCAGCGAGACTAATAATACTAAAAATTTTGATGACTTCATCGTCACTTCTGTCATAAAAATGGTTGCACAATAAATCGTGGCAAAATTACTAAATAATTGAGACTTGTTCATTGATTATTCAGATATTTTTTGGTTGTTTCTGGTAGGTGAATTAAAAAGTTATTAACAAGGTGTCATTTTTTAAGTTTTCATGTGTCTAATTCTGAAGAAAAATGACTATTTTTGTTCCGTGAAAACAAACCATTAAACAGTTTAGACGCATGAACGATATTTCTGACCTGCTGCGTGAGTTGCTCGATCGCTTTAGCAACACGAGCGAATTAGACCGCGAATTTCGTCGCATGCTGCGCGACGACCCCAGTCTCAAGGACGACTATGATGTATGGTGTGACGACCGTGGCTACAAGCCAGCCACAGGCTATCGCGACTACATCGACGAGATTGTTGAGTCGCAAGACTCCATCTGGGACACCTATCACGAGTTTGGAAACAACATCTAGTTTAATTAAGTATTAAGAATTGAGAACGATTCATTAACTTCTTGCTACTTGTTTCTTGATTCTTAATTCTCGTTTTTGGTTCTATTAGAACAATGACATATCGACGCATGATTGCCGAGTGGGAGCCGCAGAAGGCTGTGCTCATCGCTTGGCCACACACCCACACCGACTGGGCCGAAACCCTCCAAGAAGTCACAAGTTGCTACCGCCATGTAGCGCAAGCCATCACCACCGACGAGCAACTCATCATCGTTGCCCCTGACGCGGACGCCGTCAAAGAGTCCATTCGTGAGATGGACCTATCAAGGATTTCGATTGTCGAGGTGCCGACCAACGACACCTGGGCACGTGATTTTGGACCACTCACAGTCGAGGTGGATGGCACCCCTACCCTGCTCGACTTCACCTTTAATGCCTGGGGCATGAAATTTGCTGCCGACCATGACAACTTGATCACCTCTCGCCTCATCTGGCACGGCGTCTTACCATTGCCTGCCGAGAATCAGCGCGACATGGTTCTGGAAGGAGGTTCGGTCGAAACAGACGGTCGCGGCACACTGCTCACCACCAGCCAGTGCTTGCTCTCGCCCAATCGCAACGCACACATGAGCCGCGGCGAGATTGAGCGCCAACTAATGCAGCGACTGGGAGTGCGCAAAGTGCTGTGGCTTGACCATGGCTACATTCCAGGCGATGACACCGATTGCCACATCGACACATTGGCACGTCTGGCGCCAGGAAACACGTTGCTGCATGTCACAGCACAGCCCGGCAGTGAGGAAGAGCACGAGATAAGCCTGATGGTCGACCAGCTGCAATCGTTCACCAATGCCGATGGCGTACCCTATCACCTGGTGGCCTTGCCATGTCCCGACCCCATCGTTGATGCCTGCGGCAATCGTCTGCCAGCAACCTATGCCAACTACTTGGTAACCAACAACCAGGTATTGCTGCCAACCTACAACCAACCGAACAACGACCGACGTGCCATGGAGGTATTGTCGCGTGTTTTCAAAGGCCGCAAAGTGGTGGGCATCGATTGCCGTCCGCTCATTGAGCAACATGGTTCGCTGCACTGCATCACCATGCAGTTGCACTAGTTCTTCTTTACTTTTGTTTACTCACATACCATCATATCACATGAAAATCGGAATTATTCAGCAACACAACACGTCCAATACCGCCGACAACCGTGAGAGACTCATCAGCAAAATCCGCGACCTTGCGGCCAATGGTGCCCAACTGGTTGTGTTACAAGAGCTGCACGACTCACTCTATTTTTGCCAAGTTGAGGACGTGAACAACTTTGATCAGGCAGTCACCATCCCTGGCGATGTGACCCAGACATACTCATCAGTAGCCAACGAGTGCGGCATCGTGTTGGTGACCTCATTGTTTGAGCGCCGCGCCACAGGGCTGTATCACAACACAGCTGTTGTGTTTGACACCGACGGAACCATGGCTGGCCGATATCGCAAGATGCACATTCCCGACGACCCTGCCTATTACGAGAAGTTCTATTTTACCCCTGGTGATTTGGGATTTGAACCTATCGACACCTCTCTGGGCCGCCTGGGTGTGCTGGTGTGTTGGGACCAGTGGTATCCCGAGGCCGCACGTCTGATGGCCCTGCGCGGCGCGCAGCTGCTCATCTACCCCACGGCCATCGGGTTTGAAAGCAGCGATGTCGAGGCTGAGAAATTGCGACAGCGCGAGGCTTGGATGACCGTGCAACGCGGCCATGCCGTGGCCAATGGTCTGCCAGTGATCACAGTCAACCGTGTGGGGCATGAGCCAGACCCGTCGGGCCAGACCCGCGGCATACAGTTCTGGGGAAGCAGCTTTGTGGCCGGCCCGCAAGGCGAATTGCTTTATACGGCACCAACCGACCAAGAGGTTGAGCAAATCGTTGAGGTTGACTTGGGGCGGAGCGAGCAGGTGCGCCGTTGGTGGCCCTTCTTGCGCGACCGCCGCATCGACCACTACGGCAACATCACCAAGCGCTACCTCGATTAATCGATATACAATTTACCCTCAGGTTTCTGGCTTTCAGAAACCTGTATTTTAAAATATCATCAACAATGAAGACATACATTTTGAAATGGAATCCTGCCATTTCGTCGGTGACAATGGAGCGATATGAGAACGAACTGATTGATAAAGAATGGCCTGAATATAACTGGAGCTTTTGGGACTATAAAGACGCCCAAGCAGGTGACAAGTTCTACATGTTGCGTGTTGGCGAGGGCAACACAGGTGTTGTTATGAGCGGAACACTCATCAGCGAGGCCTACCAGAGTAAAGACTGGTCGGGCAAGGGACGTACGGTATTCTATTGCGACATCGCTCCCGACTTTATCCTGCATCCCGACAAGTGCCCCATCATCACCACCGAGCAACTGCAGCAGGCCATGCCCGATTTCCAGTGGGACGGCGGCCACTCGGGCTTAATACTGCCCGACGAGCTATGCCCCATTCTCGACAAGATGTGGAGTGAACACATCAACCGCCTGCAGGATGAAGACATGTTTGACTTCGTACGTGCCTCCGACCCCATGCTCAGCGATGAATTTAACGATGATTGAATATGGCACACTATCGTTTGTTCGCACGACTGATTGCTATCCTGGCTACATTAGTCCTGCTCGTACAGTGTCGTAGCAGCAACCAAGTTGATACTCAAGAATTTTTACCCAAATCGCCCAACTACAGCGACACCACGCAATGGTATGTCACTGACCGCCAGGCATCGGCCGATATATTCTACATCATCTCGACCGAGACTGGTGACTATAAGTTGCCCGATGGCACCATCTGTCATTATGCCGACACTTATAACGACAGCACTCGTGCCCCGATGTTAAGCGAGATGGTGGGTGTCGACACCCTGCTGAGTGGACATCTGAACTTTTATTCGCCCTATTATCGTCAGTGCTCATTACAGTCCTTTGAAAGCAGCGGCACCACCGACTCCCGTCTGCCTCATGCTCTGGATGATGTGCGGCGAGCATTCAAGCATTATCTTGAGAGACAGAACCAAGGCCACCCATTTGTGCTTGCCGGTTTCAGCCAAGGGGCAATGATTATGCTGGAACTGATGAAGGAGATGGACGATGCCACATTCGACCGAATGATTGCCGCCTATGCTATCGGATGCAATATTACGCCCGAAATGTTGCATAACAACCCTCGCATAGTGGCAGCACAACGCGCCGACGACACTGGAGTGACCATTTGCTATAACTCGGTGCGCGACATCAGTTGCGCTATCATGGGCAATGGCAATGCCATAGCCATCAACCCTGTCAACTGGCGCACCGATGGTCAGCCAGCCCAACTGGTGACCGAGCCCACACCGCTACGCCCCGTCGACCAGCAACAGTGCGACACCCTGACCGTACGACTCGACACAGCCACCCGGCTGTTGCTTGTCGACGGCTATAGCGCTACAGACTATGTCCTGCCCCTTATTGGCAAAGAGGGATGCTATCACTCGCGTGAGATATGGCTCTATCGCCAGCAGTTGCGTGACAACATTGCCCTGCGCGCCAGCACCATGCAGCACTGACTAGGCGTGGAGGATTTTGTAGATGAGCTCGCGCAACAGGGCATAGCTGTCCTGGTGCGACCCCATTCCTTTGCTCTTGACATCGCATTCGCGCAGATAGGTGATGATGTTGACACAGGCCTGGGTGCTAAAGTTCCGTGCCGCCGCACAGAACTTCTCGATACGCCAACTCGACTTGTTGCCCGTGGCAGCCATCAGCGACGATGGTGACTGATCTTTGGTGGCACGCACGATGAGCACATTGGAAAAAAATGAGAACAACATGCCCACCGTATTTTGAACCGGATTGTTCTTGGGATTTTTCTCAAAATAGTCGATGATGCGGTAGGCTTTGAGTGCATCGCGCCGACGCAAAGCATCTTCTAACTCGAAGTTGTTATAGTCCTTACTGATGCCGATGTTTCGCTCGATGAGTTCGGGTGTGATGCCTTGTGGATTGCCCTCAACCAGTATGCGCAGTTTGTCTAGTTCGCCAAACAAGCGACTGAGGTCAGTGCCCACAAACTCGGCCATCATCATCATCGACTTATTATCGATAGCGACACTCATATCGGTGCAATAGGTCTTGATCAGGGCGGGCAGTCCAGAATCCTTGACTTTGGCTGACTCGAGGACGACACCAGGCGTGGGAGCCGAGTCGTGAGATTTGACAGCTTCGTCGGTGAATTGTTTGGCACTGATTTTGCCGCCTTTGTAACAGATAACCAAAATGGTCGATGCAAGTGGCTTCTGGGCATAGTGCATGAACAGATTCAGTTCGTCCTTGCGTCCCGGTTGCTTGACGATGAGTTGCGCCTCACGCAACACCACCACACGATGTTGTGCAAACGCCGGAAACTGCTTGCACGAGTTGATGACATCGCCCACCAGTGCGTCATTGCCATAAAACACTTCCAGGTTGAAGTCACGTTCGTCCTCGGTGAGAGCTGTGTTGACAATGAGTTCGCTCAGCTGGTCAATGTAGTAAGATTCCTCGCCGTGCAAGACATAGATGGGTCGGAACTTGCGATTCTGAACCTCGGTGCGCAGCGCAAAAAACGTGGGTGATGCTTTCTTTTCGGCCATTTTTTAGTAACTTTGCAAACTGGAATGCAAAGATACTAATTTTATGCCACTCAATCTACCAGAATGTCCGTTAAATGTCAAAAAAAATGGCAACCGGTTGGTCGTCTTTGACTGCCTGCGAAAGCGCTTTGTAGCCCTCACGCCCGAGGAGTGGGTGCGCCAACACTTTGTCCACTATCTCATCGAGACAAAGCAGTTCCCAGCGGCGCTGATGGCTAACGAAGTCTCGCTCACGCAGAACGGCATCAAGCGCCGGTGCGACACGCTTGTAGCCGACCGTCAAGGCCACCCCCTGGTCATCGTCGAGTATAAGGCGCCTGAGATTGAGATTACCCAACAAGTCTTTGACCAAATTGTCCGCTACAACATGGTACTGCGCGCACGCTATCTGATGGTGAGCAATGGCATGACACACTATTGTTGTCAAATTGACTATGTGAACAACTCCTACAGTTTCCTCAACGAGATACCTTGCTACAGCCAGTTAATTGAAGAGTCCACTTGATTTTTCAAGTGGACTCTTTGGTCTGTGTAATTGAAGTCAGCAAAGTTGCAGACTAATAATTGCGTGCAAAGATAACGCGGCGATGACTGGGCTTGCCCGTGTAGATGCACTTGCCTTCCTCCTCCTCGCCATCCATGGGAATGCAGCGGATGGTCGCCTTGGTCTCCTCCTTGATCTTCTCCTCGGTCTCGGTTGTACCGTCCCAGTGAGCGAGCAAGAAGCCACCCTTCTCAATCTGCTCCTTGAACTCATCCCATGTGTCGACCTTGTAGGTCATGTCTAGGCGCTGCTTCAAGGCCTTGTCATAGATGCTCTGCTGAATCTGCTCAAGCAAATCCTTGACATACTGCTCGATGCCCTCGAGCGGTGCGCTGTGCTTCTCGAGCGTGTCACGGCGCATGACCTCGACGGTGCCTTGCTCAATGTCGCGCGGACCCAAAACCAGACGCACAGGCACTCCCTTGAGCTCGTAGTCGGCAAACTTGAAGCCTGGACGCTT
>DEKO01000050.1 GCA_002353885.1 Porphyromonadaceae bacterium UBA2720 | reverse complement strand
CTCAACAACATCGACAGCAGCCTCGACCACCTGGGCATGGACTATGTCGACTTGTATATCTATCATATCTGGGACTACCAGACTCCAGCCGAGCAGATTCTCGAAGGAATGAACGAGGCCGTGCGCATGGGCAAGGTCCGATACATCGGCATCGCCAACGCCTATGCCTATCAGGTGGCNNATTGCCAATGCCTACGCCTATCAGTTGGCCAAGATGAATGCGCTGGCCGACAAACGGGGATGGGCCAAGTTCATCAGCGTGCAGAACCACTACAACCTGATCATGCGTGAAGACGAACGCGAAATGTTGCCTTATTGCCGAGAAGAGAACATCGCCTTGACACCCTATAGCGCGCTGGCCTCGGGCAAGCTGGCTAAGCGGCCGGGTGAGACCTCAAGGCGGCAGCAGGAGGACGCGTTCATGCACTTCAAGTATGACGCCACGGCCCAGCAGGACGATCGCATCATCGAGCGTGTCGTTGAGCTGGCCGACCGCTATGGCGTGGAGATGACACAGATTGCATTGGCATGGTTGATGACCAAGGTTGAGTCGCCCATCGTCGGGGCCACCAAGCTGCACCACATCGAGGGAGCGGTCAAGTCGCTTGATGTGAGGCTGAATGCCGACGACATCAGATATCTCGAGCAACCCTATGTGCCGCATAACCTCTCGGGGGTGATGGCGGTCAATAAGCCCGTGATGAACGAAGAACCTGTCTGGGTAGCTGCCAGCAAGAACAAATAGGCTATCTCGGCTTCGGTTTTCGAGTCGCGAACATTCAATCTCTAACGTCTAATCTCTAACGTCTAATCTCTAACGTCTAATCTCTAATCTCTAACGTCTAATCTCTAATCTCTAACAAAATGACACTAAAAGAAGCAATTGTGGCCCGACACAGCGTCAGGCACTACAACCAACAGCCTCTGGCCCAGGATGTGGTCAGTGTGCTCCAAGCCGAGATTGACCGGCTCAACACCGAGGGACAGCTACACATCCAGCTGGTGCGCGATGAGCCAGAGGCTTTCCGGGGGCCATTGGCCCGATATGGCAAGTTTGGGGGTGTGCGCAACTATCTGGTCATGGCCGGTGTCAAGGCACCCGGCCTGGACGAGCGCATCGGATACTATGGCGAGCAGCTGGTGCTGCTGGCACAGACAATGGGACTCAACACCTGCTGGGTGGGACTCAGCTACAGGAAGATTCCCGGCACCTATGAGCTGCGTGAGGGCGAGGTCATCAAGGCCTACATCGCCATCGGATATGGACTGACCCAAGGGGTGGATCATAAAATCAAGACAGTGCGGCAGGTAAGCAATGCCAGCGATGCGACCCCCGCCTGGTTCAAGCTCGGCGTCGAGGCGGCCCTGTTGGCACCCACGGCCATCAACCAGCAGAAGTTCTCGTTTGAGTATGTGGGCGTGGTCGACGGCCGGCACCGGGTGCAGGCCCATAGGGGCTTCTCGCTGGTGGGCTACACCCAGATAGACCTGGGTATCGCCAAGTATCACTTTGAGATTGGTGCCGGAAAGGAAAATTTCGACTGGGCATGATTGGAAATCTGCAGTTACACAAGAAAGCGTTCGGAGAACTAACCGTGGACGAACTCTACGAACTCCTGAGAGTGCGTAGTGAGGTTTTTGTCGTTGAGCAGAACTGTGTCTATCAAGACTTGGACGGCGATGATCACCAATCCATCCACCTATGGTTGACCATTAAAGACAAAGTGGTTGCTTTAGCTCGTGTGTGCCCTGCTGGGACACACATGAAAGAAATATCAATTGGCAGAGTCATCACCACCGAGCGAGGCAAAGGCTATGGCAAGCAAATCATGCTTCATGCCATCGATGCCGCCATTGAACACTTCGGTGCAAAGCTCATCGATATTGAGGCGCAGGAGTATGCCAAGGCATTCTATGAGAGTGTTGGCTTCAAGCAGTCGTCTGACACCTTCATGCTCGATGACATTCCGCACATTAAAATGACATGGCTAGAGGAGTGATGAACAGTCAAAGTCAACCATGTAAAATGAAACTGAAGAAAAGAAAAATCAAGTACGCAGCCATCTTCTTCCTCTGCTGGTTTGCCCTCCTGGTTTTCTTTGTGGATGGAGTTCTAGGTTTCCAGACGTTGGTTGACTACTTTGGTTCATACGCCTTAGTGGAGATCACGCTATTGCTTTTGGTCACGTTACCAACGTTGGCAGTTTACATATTCACCAAAGAATAATATATCTATGAAGAAAGTAAAGATTACCATCCTCAAAACGATGCTGAATGAGGACTTGGCGAAAGAATATGGCATCCCCGGCCTGAAAGCCTGTCCCATGATGAAGGTGGGCGATGTGTTTTATGCTGACTACGCAAAACCAAAGGGCTTTTGTGACGAAGCGTGGAAGGCAATCTACCAGTATGTGTTCGCCCTGGCACATGGTGCAGACAAAGGCTTGTTTTACTATGGTGACTGGATCAAGGAGCCTGGCGTGGCCATTGTCAGTTGCAATGACGGTCTGCGCCCTGTGATTATGAAACTTGAAGCGACTGATGAGGAAGCCAAGATTGAATATACACCAATAGACAGATAAATCGGAGTTTATGGAAATTAAAAACAGGCCAAATCCGAATGAGGCTTTCCC
>DEKO01000173.1 GCA_002353885.1 Porphyromonadaceae bacterium UBA2720 | reverse complement strand
TGGCTTTTGCATTTAGCCAAACAGCCAACAGCGGGCCGAATGGAGCCTCACCCTGAGCTTCCCCCTCTTCAGGGGGGATTGGGGGCTACTCCCTACCGCCTGGCTGATCACGCGGCACGCCGCGTCCCTACAGCCACTCTGACCTTCCCCCTCTCGTAGGGACGTAGCGTGCTGCGTCCGATGGGGGACCGAGGGGGGCTCCCCAGCGGGCCGACAGGCCCAAAAGGCCAACAGCGGGCCAATTTTAACAACCAGTGTTGTCTATGTGAGCAAAAAGCAGTAATTTTGCACCCAGTAACGTGTGGCCCCACACAGCTAGTGCAAGGCCAGACAACCATTAACCGCTACAAAACCAGAGAGATCAAGAACACAATGAATAACTCTACCCCATCGCAATCCACTGCTCACAATAGCGACAATCACACCAACCCCAACACCTTGTACGGGCTCAAGGCCAATGACCATGTGCAGATTGTGTGCTGCTCGGGCAAGTCGTGCCGCACCAAGCACGACAGTGAGAAGATCATTGAGAGCTTCAAGATGATGCTGCATGCCCATGGCATCGACGACATGGTCGATGTCGTCACCGCAGGGTGCCTCGGCTTCTGTGCCAAGGGCCCCATCGTGCGCATCCTGCCCGAGAACGTCACCTACACGCAAGTCAAGCTCGAGGATGTCAATGTCATCGTCGAGAAGCACGTGGTGCGCGGCGAGTTGGTCACCGAGTTGTCCTATGCCGAGGTCACTGCCCATCACATCGAGGTCGAGTCGCAGCACTGGAGTTCGTTCCGGCAGCCCGTGTCGCTCGACTCGATGCTACACAACTACATCTACGAGATTGGTGGCAAGCGCTTCCTGAACGTCCTGTCCTACGTCATCGACCCCGACAAGTGCCGCGGTTGTACTGCTTGCAAGCGCGGTTGCCCCGTCAACGCCATCATGGGCACAGTCAAGCAGCCACACGTCATCAACCCCTACAAGTGCACCGTCTGCGGCAAGTGCAAGACGCGATGCAAGTTTGGGGCCATTGATGGTCCCATTGGTGTGCTCGACGAGCGCAACTCGGTCAACGATGTGCTGGCCGACATTCATGACAGCGACAAGCTGGTCGTGGCACAGACCGCTCCTGCCGTGCGCTATGCGCTGGGCGAGGAGTTCGGCATGGAGCCCGGCACAGTCGTCACCGGCAAGATGATTACAGCCCTGCGCATGTTGGGCTTTGACTATGTGTTCGACACCGACTTCGGTGCCGACTTCACCATCATGGAAGAGGCCGCCGAACTCATTGATCGACTGGAGCGCTTCATCGCCGGCGACAAGGACGTCAAGCTGCCCATGACCACATCGTGCTGCCCCGCATGGGTCAACTTCTTTGAGAACGACTACCCCGACCTGCGTCAGTATCCGTCCACCTGCAAGTCGCCGGCACAGATGTTCGGCACCATCGCCAAGAGTTACTGGTCCGAGAGCATCGAGATTCCACGCGAGAACATCTCGGTCATCTCGGTCATGCCCTGCCTGGCCAAGAAATATGAGTGTGCACGCGACGAGTTTATCTACGACGGCGTGCCCGACGTCGACTGCAGCATCACCACGCGCGAACTGGCCGAGATGATTCGCAGCGCAGGCATCGACTTTGCCTCACTCGAGGACGGAGAGTTTGACCAGCCTCTGGGCGATGCCACCGGTGCAGCCAGCATCTTTGGCACCACTGGCGGCGTCACCGAGGCCGTACTGCGAACAGTCTACGAGAAGTTTACCGGCAAGCAACTGCCTACCATTGAGTTCACCGCAGTGCGCGGATTAGACGGCATACGTGAGGCAAGTATTGACCTCAACGGCTTCGAACTCAAGATTTGTGTGGCCCACACGCTCAGCAACGCGCGCATCCTCATGGACCGTCTGCGGGCTGGTGAGTTGCAATATCACTTCATCGAGGTCATGTCGTGTCCCGGCGGCTGCATTGGCGGCACTGGCCAACCCTACCACGAGGGCGACATCGGCGTGCTCGAGGCACGTCAGCGGGCCATGTACAACGACGACACGCGCCATCGTGTGCGCAAGAGCCACGAGAGCCCCGCCGTGCAGCGTGTCTACGACGAGTTCCTGGGCTTGCCCGGCAGCAAGCGCGCCCACAAGCTGCTCCATACCCGCTTCCGCGACAAGTCCATCCTCTAGCGGCCTTTTGCACCCCGGGCGCAAGCCCCGGATTGACTTTTCTCATGAAGATTATGCAGATCGTTTTATCTTTGCAGACTGCCTGGCAGCTACTAAGAACTAAAAACTAACAACTAGAAACAGGATCACGCTCACCGTGTGAGTTAAGAGCAGCGGTGCGTCCCAGATGTGTGGGGCGCACCGCTGCGTCGTGTAGAGAGTGATGTGTGTGTTTTTGTTACTTTGTCGGCTCGGTGGGAGTTGCTGGGCTATCCTTTGGTCCTTCGTGCTTGCGGACGATGCTGGCCAGGTCCACGCCCACGGCGCTCTTGACCGTGTCGTTGACTTGGGCAAGCACCACAGGCAGTGTGCCCGTGATTGAAGCGATGCCCGTGCCTTGGTCGCCACCGGTACTGTAGATGTTCACACCCTGTATGGTCGATACCTGCTCAGCAATGTTGCGGGTGATTTCGGGCAGTTTCTCAATGACCATCTGGGCCACAGCAGCGTCGTTATACTTCTTGAACGCCTCGGCCTTCTTCTCCATGGCTTGAGCCTCGGCCTCACCTTTCTTCTGCACTGCGTAGGCCTCGGCCTCGCCTCGAGCCTTGATACCCTCGGCCTCTTGCAGCATGGCAAACTTCTGAGCCTCGGCCTTGGCGCGGATGGCCTCGGCCTCCTGCTCGGCCTCATAGCGTTGAGCCTCGGCTTCACGCTTACGCTTCTCCAGGTCAGCCTCAGCGGTTTTCTGCACCTGGAACTTCTCGGCCTCGGCCTGTATTTGCACCGAGTAGCGGTCAGCATCGGCCTGCTTGTTCACCTCGGCCAGCAGTTGGTTCTCCTTGATCTTAATTTGCTCGGTGGTCAGGTCTTGTTCCTTGCGTGTGCGGGCAATCTGCGCCTCGACCTCCTTCTCGTTGAGCACCTTCTGCTGCTCCTGCTCCTGGATGCGATAAGCGGCATCGGCCTGTGCCTGCCGTGTGTCGGCCTCCTGCTTGAGGTCGGCACGGCGGATGGTCAGCTCGTTCTGTCGCTCGGCGATAGCCGTCTGCGATGCCACCGTGGCATCGTTGGCCAGCTTCTCGTTCTCAGCCTTAGCCTGTGCGATGTCCTTCTCGGCCTGAGCCTTAGTGATGGCGGCGTTCTTGCGGATGGTCCAGGTGTTGTCGGCACCCAAGTTCTCAATCAGGCCCAACTCGTCGGTGATGTTCTGCACGTTGAAGGCCAAGATCGAGATGCCCAGCTTGGCCATGTCGGGGGCAGCCTTGTCCATCACCTGGTTGCTGAAGCCGTCGCGGTCCACGTTCAACTCCTTCAGCCCCTGGCTGCCGATGAGCTCACGCAGGTTGCCCTGCAGTGTGTCCTGCAGCTGTGCCGAGATGGTGGCGGCATCCATGTTCAGGAAGTTTCGGGCGGCTAGACGCACTCCCTCGGGGGTGGGGGTGACTGCCACCTTAGCCACGGCATCGACATTGACGTTGATAAAGTCGTTGGTCGGTACGCTGCGCTCGGTGCGGATGTCCACCGTCAGCTGGCCCAGATAGACCTTGTCCAGACGCTCAAAGATGGGAATCTTCACACCGCCGGCACCGATGAGGATGCGCGGCTCACGCTTGATGCCCGAGATGACGTAGGCTGTGCTGGGCGGTGCCTTGACATAGCAGGTGAACAGAATCACTAACAGTAGCACAATGACTGCGGCGGCTACCATACCTATTTCAAATAGTCCCATAAGTGTTGTGAGTTTTGAGATGAAAATTTTGAGTTAAGCAACAATCGTTTTATTATAATAAATACAAAAACCATGCCAAACGACACAAATAACAAACAAAATTCCCCACTTGCGTGGGAAATTTTGTGTTAACGTCAATGTCTGCGGGTCAACGCTGCACCTTGAGCGAGCCACCGAGGGTGCGAACCACATAGATGCCGCGACCCAGCGTGTTGAGGTCGAGCGTTCCAACACCCGACGACACTTGGCGGCCCATGAGATCAAACACACGGATGGTGCCATTGGCACAGACCACACCACCCCGCACTGTGACAGGTATATCACCATGGATAGTGCTGACAGCTACTTCAGGAAACACCTCTTCCACATGGTCGGCATAGACATCGAAGTAGTAGTCGCGGTCGGCATCGATGCCATAGTCGGGGGTTTGCTGGCCATTGTTCCAATTGTTGAAAATCAAGCTATAACTGCCCGAATCGGTGTCGAGCAAAAATTTCTTATAGCTGATGCCTGCAATCTCAACCAAATCAACCCAACTCTCGCCAGGCCAGGCTCCGAACAGCTCACTGTCGCCCCAGGCATACAGACCCAGAGCATCCCAGCCCGTGAGGTCATTGGCATAGATGTAGTGCAACGCGGTGGGGACGGGAGGTAGCTCGCCGACAAAGGCAACATTGTCGATACCCAGCGCCATAGCGCCCTGAGCTGCCGTTCCGGCAGCCACACTGATGTTCCAGGCCAGATAGAGGTCGCATCCTGGCTGCACCACTGTGGGCAGGATGCCGTTCACATGCACCACATCGCCAGGCACCGAGGCATACCCTGCAGTCTGCGCATCGGCAGCAAAGTGGGTCTTGAACGCATCACCGGCGCTGGTCCAGTTGCGCCCGTCAATCGAATAGTAGAGTTGCACGTCGAAGCCTTCACTGTTGTTGCCCATGCGATACTTCTCCACGTCATAGTCGAGCTGGATGTTCTGGATGTTCTTGCGTCCGGTGTTGAGCAAGTGCACATAGACGTTGACACAGCGTGTGCCATCGGCCACGCCAGTCGAGATGCCACCCACAGCACGATCGGTCTCATCGTCAGCGCCGAAGTTCCACGTACCGTTCTTGGCATTGCTGGGCAGTGACACACCGCCAGCATACATGGTCGTCACATCAGCCTGGTCATAGCGGCCAATCGTGCGAGGCGCTGTGAGCATGCGGTCGATGCGCCACGCAAACGGCAAGGTGGCTTGAGCCGCAGTTCCCATGCCGTCAAAATCCTCGACAAAGGCCAAGTGGTCGCCATTGAGTTCTATGGCTGGCACAACCACCATCTCGGTCACAGGAGCCACCACATGTATGAGCGCCTGTTCGCTAAACTCACCATTGCTCACATCGAGTGTATAGTCGCCCAACGTGCGGTCGCTGACATAGACAAAGTCGCCATCCACGCTGCCACCCCCACTCAAGGTGGTGACAAAGGGGGTCTCGCTAGAGATGGCCATGCCGAACTGGTCGCGCAGCACGACGCTGTAGCGGATGGTGGCGGCAGTGTGGTCAACCACGTTGGCAAAGCCCATGAGTGCTCGGCTAGCATAGCCGCGCATGTCCTGAGCCTCATCGCCTGTCATACCGGCGGGCGTGCCAGTGATGGTGGCTGGATCAATGCCGAAGATGAGGCCATATTCCATGGCCGCGGCCATATAGGTCGACTTGACGGTGGGATGGCGGTCGTCCTGGAACCAAGTGAGTGTCGCATCGGCACCCTCGCGGTCATAGACATCCTGATAAGCCACACCGACCGGGCACAAGGTCACACCCAGCTCACGAGCAACATCTAGGCAGTTGGCAACAAACACCTTATTAAATGCGGTATAGTTCTCCCAGTCACCGCTATACGCCCAGTTGATAGGCACGATGATGACAGCATTGGGGTTGGGACAGTACTCACGGATGTAGTCAACCCACTGCTTGACATTGGCGCGGAAAGCCGCAAAGTCGGTTCGTGGCAAGCTGCTCTGTTCCTGCAGGATGATGTGGCTCCAGGGCTGGCTGCGCACCAGCATCTTGGCACCGGGTGTGCCATCCTCGGCCAGTCCGTCGCCCTGAGCCCAGTGGGCGCTCAATGGTTTGCCCAGCAGCGTGTGCTTGGTCCACTGCGCATCACAACCCATAGCTTGGGCTATGCCATTGAAAACGACGTCTTGGTCATTGTAGTGAATCAGGCTATTGTTGAGCGACAGCACACGCACTTGCGCTGGCAAGCTAGGCACCAGCACGACCTCAGCCGGCTTGAGTTCCATGCTCACAGGCTGCGAAGCCAACGGCTCGAGCGTGTAGTCGCCGTTGTTGATGTCGAAGGTCACTTGATAGGTGCCTGGTTCGGTGCAGACACTGCCTCTGCTACCCTTCTCCAACGTGCCTGCTAGACTTGCCTGCAAGGCATCCTCGCCTCCGGGATTGCCCCAAACGCCGGCCATGCCCAACCGCTGATAGATGCGCCAGTGGCTCAACCCGTCATCACCGGGAGTCATGGTCACCCGACCGGTGAACACGCCGGGCTGCTCGGTGAGATCAAGCGCCCCACTGGTGTCGACATAGTTCCAGCCATTGTGGTCGCCCATGACATAGATCGTGGTCAGACCGCTGGGGTCATCATTGCTCTCAAGCAGCAGTGTCGCCTGTCCATCGACGAGGGTCAGCACGATGCGCGAGCAGATGTAGCTGTTGCCGCCGCACGAGATATTGTCGTTGGTACCCAGCACCAAGCTGTAAGGTGTGTCAATCTGGACTGATGTGCCATTCGAGCCATAGTTGCAGGCACTGCTCCACGAGGCATCAGCCACTTTGAACTGCCCACTCAACTGCTTGTCATAGAGCACGTAGGTGCCGCTACCCTCGTCACTGAACTCCCAGTCGCCGCTGGCACCCCACGAGTTGACCTCGCCACGCAGATAGATGCCCGATGCCACAAATGGCGGACGGGTCGGGTCAACCCAGCCCTCATAGCTGCCGGGATCGGCAATCGCTGTGACAGCATCGGCAGTGACACAATAATAATAGTCGCCTGTGGCAGTGATGGTGGGGCCACTCAGTGTGTGCGACGCACCATCGGTGAAGGTCAGCCCGACACTGCGACCATCAGCGGGCAGCTCATAGTACTTGTAGCCCACGCCATTGACTGTCGCTGAGCCCGAGGGGACGAGATTCTCGCCGCCCGCATTGAGCAGCAGACTGGGCCAACGGGTCACATCCTCGGCATAGATGGTGCAGACATTTTCCTCTCCAGCAAATGTGGCACTGATGCTCACATCGTCCAGGGCTAGTCCCATAGCCAGATTGGGGCTTGAGCCATTGGCCACACTGATGTTCCAGGCCAGATAGACCTGGCCACCGGCAGGCACCGAGACCTTGATGGAACGGTCACTCACTTGGGTGGTCGTGATGGGCACCACCTCAGCACCAATCGTCGACGCATCCGGAGCAAAATAGGTGCGCAGCGATTCACCGGCACTAATCCATTCCTCTCCGTCAAGCGAATAGTAGACCTGCACGGCAAAGCCCTCAGGGTTGCTGCCATAGCGATACTTCTCGATGGCATAGTCCAACGTCAACTTGGTTAACGGCACATCGGCACCATTGACAAGTCGTGTCATCACACTCACACAACGGGTGCCGCCCGACACGGTGGTCGACAAGCCACCCACAGCACGATCGCCAGGTGTGGAGCTCGACCCGAAATTCCAAGTGCCGTTCTTGGCATTACTGGCCAGCGAGATGCCGCCATCATACATCAGAGTGGTCTGTGCGCCGGCGTATGTGCCCAGCGTTCGAGGGGCATTCATCTGCCGGTCGACACGCCAGTCGGCCGGCATCTCCAGGATAGGCGTCGAGGCCGACGCATCCCACATTTGGTCGAAGTCTTGCGTCACTGTCCGGTCGTCGGGCGTGAGCTCTACGGCCCAGGCCGCAGTGCATGCCAGCAAGCACAACAGGGTGACGATTGTCTTGAGCTTGTACATCATTCTTGGTTTTTAATTGTCAATAAATATTTTTTCGGCTTTGCCGATGCAAAAGTACAAAAATAATGTGACACACTCAATTGCTGCCACAAAAAAAGGAGCAGTTATATACAAGTTGTCCC
>DEKO01000172.1:2807-7045 GCA_002353885.1 Porphyromonadaceae bacterium UBA2720 | reverse complement strand
AGGGGTGCCGTCCCTACACAGCCTGGCTGACCTTTCCCCCGAAGCCTCACCCCTCACCCCTCACTCCCCCCCCTTAGGGGGACAGCAACCCTAACCCCTAACCTTTAACCCCTTTACTTACTACGTTTGTGCCTTGAACTTGAGCGAGATGGGAAGGTTGTCGCTGGCGGTACCCAGGCGCAAGACGAAGTCGCCCGGCTCGAGGGTCCACTGGCCACGGCTAGCGTCGTAATACTGCAACATGTCACGCGTGATGTCGAAGGTCACCACCTGGCTCTCGCCGGGCTGCAGACTGACCTTCTTGAATGCCTTGAGCTCTTTAGCCGGACGGTCGACCGAGCACTTGACGTCGGTGATGTAGAGTTGGACCACCTCACTGCCGGCGCGACGGCCGGTGTTGGTGACGGTGACGGTGGCAGTGTTGCCAACGAGCCGTGCATCGCTCAGGCCGAAGGTGGTGTAACTCAGGCCGTGGCCGAAGGCGAATGCCGGTTTGCGCTTCACCTTGTCGAGCCAGCGATAGCCCACATAGATGCCCTCGCGGTAGTGCTCATCCCAGATGTTCTCGTCGGCACGCTTAGTGCCGGGATAGTCGCCCACACTGTGAGCGGCGCAGTCCTCGAGCCGCTCATACCAGCTGAACGGCAGCTTGCCCGATGGGTTGTCGTCGCCCACCAGGATGCGGGCCAGCGATGTGCCAGCCTCGCTGCCAAGGAACCAACCCTGCACAATGGCGGGCACTTGGCCCCGCCACGGCATGGCCACAGCGTTGCCGCTGATGTTGACCACCACCAGGTTCTTGTTGGCCTTGGCCAAAGCCTCGATGAGTTTGTCTTGCCCGTAGGGCAAACCATACTCCTTGCGGTCGTCACCCTCCGAGTCCTGGAACTGAGCCTTGTTCAGTCCGCCGAAATAAACCACCAGATCGGCCTGTCGGGCCTTGTCGACGGCCTCGGCGAGCAGAGCCTCGGGCGTGCGGTCGTCCTTGAGGCTCTGGCCCGTGGTCACACCATTATATTCACCGGTTGGGTCGCCCACATAGCCGCGGGCATAGTCCACGACAATACCCATCGACTCGAGGCGCTGACGCAACCCGTCGAGCGGCAAAATCTCGTGCTGGGCTTTGAGCGAGCTGCTGCCGCCGCCCACGGTCATCATCTTGATGGCATTCTCGCCCACGACCAGCACGCGGCGGTGCCGAACTGGGTCGATGGGCAACAGGTTCTTATCATTCTTGAGCAGGACGATGCCCTCGGCCGCCACGTCGCGTGCCGTCTGGTAGTGCTCATCGCTGCACATCGAGCCACGCGGCCTTGTGGCCATTGTGGTGCGCATCATCAGTCGCAACACCCGTCGCACCTTCTCGTCGAGGGTAGCCATCGACACCTTGCCCTCGAGCAGCAGTTTCTTGTAGGGCAGTGCCAGGTAGTAGTTGTCGTAGGCATTGCGCGCTCCCTCGCTCAGGCCGTCGGTCCAAGTGCCAAACTCCATGTCCAGCCCGTTGTTGATGGCCTGCCAGGTGTCGTGTGCGCCGCCCCAATCGCTCACCACAACGCCGTCAAACTGCCAGTCGCGCTTGAGGATGTCGTTGAGCATCACTTGGTTGTGGCACAGGTGCTGGTTGTTGTAGAGGTTATAGGCTCCCATGATGGCCCATGCCCCACCCTGCTGCACGGCGGCCTTGAAGGCAGGCAGATAGATCTCGTGCAGGGCGCGGTCGTCGACGATGACGTTGGTCGTGTGGCGCTCATGCTCGTTGTTGTTCAGGGCGTAGTGCTTAACGCACGCACTCACACCCATCGACTGCAGGCCCTGGATGTAGGGGGCCACCAGCTGCGAGGCCAGGCAGGGATCCTCGCCCATATACTCAAAGTTGCGGCCATTCAATGGGGTGCGGTAGATGTTGACACCCGGACCCAGAATCATGTCCTTGCCGCGATAGCGTGCCTCCTCGCCCAGAGCCTTGCCATAGCGCCGCGCCACCTCGGGGTTCCATGTGGCAGCCAGGCAGGTGAGTGCCGGAAAGGCCACGCACGAGTCGTTGGTGGCTCCGGCCTGTTCCCACTCGTCCCACAGCACGTCGGGGCGCACACCATGCGGTCCATCGTCGGTCCAGAAGGTGGGGATTCCGAGTCGTGCCACACCTGCCGACGAGAACTTGCTCTGGGCATGGATGATGGCCAGTTTCTCGTCCAGTGTTAGGCGGGGCAACAGATCGTTGACCCGCTCCTCGATGGGACGAGACTCATCGAGGTAGATGGGCGTGGTGGCCGCCTGGGCCATCATCACCAGGGCCGCAGCTAGTACGGCAAGCAAGATTCGCTTCATTTCTTTTGTATTTTAGGCAGCGAAGCTGCGATTAGGCATTGTGCATTATGCATTGTGCATTATGCATAGCAGTTATATACAAGTTGTCCCCTAGGTTATTTTTTTGATTGCCCTGCGGGCAAGAAATTGTTCTTAATATGATTTAGAAAATGATAGGGCCTTCGGCCAGAAATTAACATCATCCTCATTTCCACGCGATAGCGTGTAGAAATTTTTAAACTAATTTTTTAATCATTTCTCGCGTCAGCGATAAAGCCCTATATCAAAATCTATCATTCTTGTCGAGGGGACAACAGGTATATAGTTCCCTTATGCATTGTGCATTGTGCATTAGGCATTGTGCATTAGGCATTGTGCATTATGCATTGTATATTACTTGCCCAGCATGAGGTTGATGATGCGGTTGACGTCGCTGATGTCGACTGTGCCACTGCCATTCTGGTCGGCCATGTCGGTCATGGGCTGGCTGCCCAGCATGACGTTGATCACGGCATTGACATCGGCGATGTCGGCGCTCAAGTCGCCATTGACGTCACCGGCCACGTCCAGTCGCAGCCAGTTAACCTTGCAGGTGGTGCTGCGCGCGCTGCGCAGCTCGATGCGGTGCTTGCCTGCCGGCAGGGCAATGGAGCTGATGAGTTGAGTCTTCCACACATCCTGGCTGTCGGTCATGCCGGTGACGGGCAGCACCTGGTCGGCCACTTGCTCGCCGTCGCAGTAGACGCGTATCTCGGGCGACTGCAAGAATGCGCGACTCGACACGCGCAGTCGCAGGTCGTAGTTGCCCGCGACGGGCACCTCAACCATATATTGCGTCCGGGCATAGACATCAAACTCGCTGATTTGCAGCACTTGGCTGCTCTCACTGTCGGTGTTGAGCTGGATACCCACTCCCTGGCTGTAGACATAGTCCTTGGCGGGGATGACCTGGGTGGGATGCCAATAGTAGGTGGTGTCGAACGACGACATGTTCACATAGATCTGTCCCGCACCGCTCAGCGTGCCCAGCGGAGGCTCATGGGTGAGCATGTTCTGGTTGATGAGCAGGCGGTAGTAGGGTGCGCTGTTCGAGCCCTTGGCCTTGAACCAGGCATAGCGGTAGACATAGGGGCTGAGCTCCAGGTCTTGAATCTTCTGGACCATGGTGCGCTGCTGCGTCAGCGAGTCGACCGTGCCCTCCCAGGCGCAGAACTCGGTGAGCCACACCTGCTTGCCATAGCGCTTGGCGAAGTTCTCGACAAAGGCCATCTGTGCAGCCGAGCTGTTCATGTAGCAGTGCAGGGCCAGGTAGTCGAAGTGCGCCTCAGGATAGGCGGCCAGGAAAGCATCCATCCAGTCGTTGGGCTGGTAGACGCGCCCATCGGCCAGTGCCTCGCCGCTGTAGTTGAGCGCCGGAGCCACCAACTTGAGGTCAAAGTCGCGGGCAATCTGCTCGACGATGGGCCACAGGCGGGCGGCGCTGTCGGGCGTCATGTTGGCCTGGTTGCGGAAGTTGGGCTCGTTGTAGCCCAACAGATACTTCACGCCCGGGTGCTCGGTGAGATAGTTGCGCAGTGCCTGCTCGTTGAAGTTTGCGCTCCAGATCATGGGTACAAACTCCATGTCGGTGCCGGGGCCCACCACATCGGCGATGTAGCTGTTGGGCAGGTTGGCCCAGTTGTAGAACCATCCTGCACCGGGCGACAGGGCGTCAATCTCCTCAACATGGTTGAACCCGTTCTCACTCACACCGCGCTTGGCACTGCGTGGTGGCTGGGCCACCGCGGCAACCGCCACGATGGCCACCACCATCAGCAATAATGTTTTCTTCATTGTCAGATTAACTTTCTAAAGTAGCTACTCGTCAGTAGTTAAGGAGGGCAGTCCCCCCTAGCCCCCTAAAGGGGGCAGTCCCCCTAACCCCCTAAAGG
>DEKO01000172.1:766-2795 GCA_002353885.1 Porphyromonadaceae bacterium UBA2720 | reverse complement strand
ACTACAGGAAGTCCCCCTCTTCAGGGGGGATTTAGGGGGGATTAACCCTAAAGGGGGGCTTGGGGGGACTGGGGGACAACCCTAACCCCTAACCTTTAACCCCTAACCTTCAAATTTAAATTTGAATTACTTGCCCAGCATGAGGTCGATGACAGCGTTGACATCGGCAATGTCAACCTCATTGTCACCCGTCACATCGGCTGCAGCCACCTTTTCGGCCTTGCCCAGCATCATGTCGATGATGGCGTTGACATCGGCGATGTCCACCTGGTCGTCGCCGGTGACGTCACCCTTCTTACCCTGGGGCTCAGGAGGAGTGATGGTCGAGTCCTTGTAGAGGAAGATGTTGTCGATGTGCAGCTCGCTGCCAGCCACGCCGCCCGAGAGGCACCAGAAGTGGTTGTCGTTGTAGGCAGCGGCACCGCCCTTAGCTTCGGGGAACACATCGTTGTTGTCGGCGCACTGACGCAGCACGCTGAAGGGGATGTCGATGTAGTACCACTCGCCATTGTGCTCGATGTCGCCCAGCAGCTTGTGCACGCGGGCACCGTCGACAAACGCCGTGGGACCGATGGTGAACTTGGCCTGGGCAAAGCCGAAGCCGTGCGAGGTCATGTCGGTGGGCTTAGACTTCATGGCAAAGTGCAGCACATAGGTGTCATCGAGCATGCTGAAGTCGATGCCGCCGTCCTGGATTATACCGAAGCCGCTCCAGCCAACATTACTGACTGTCAGAGCAGTATGGTCCTCAAGCTGGCCGAACGAGTTCATGCCGCTGCCATCGCCGCCCACATAGGTGCCTTCCCAAACATAGAGATGACGGGTCACATCATCAATGCCATAGTCTGCCAGGATTTTGCCTTCCATAGCCTCGCGCTCGGCCTCGCCGACGCTGATCAGGATGAAGTTGCTGGCGTTCTCCCACTTGAAGGTCGACTCGTCGTTCTCGTCGAGGGCCTTAGTTACATACTGTGCGTTGACCGCACTGGCAGCCATCAAAGAAAGGGCTGCAAGGGTAAACAATTTTTTCATAATCACAAAAAGTTTTTAAAAGTGAATAATATATTAAATGTATTGTGCCTCATTTAGTATCCCGGGTTCTGGGGGCCGGCGCCGAGGTCAATTTGCTGCGAGGGGATGGGCATGAGCTCGTGCTTGCCCTTGACAAAGCCTGCATACTCGGCCTGAGCCTCGGGGGTCTCGCCGGCGATGTAGGCCGCCATGGTCTCGGCAGCGATGCCCCAGCGCAACAGGTCGAACCAGCGGTGTCCCTCCATGGCCAGCTCGACACGACGCTCGTGGCGGATGGCGTTGCGCAATCCGTCCTGAGTCTCGGCATAGGTCACGCTCTTACCTTGGATGGTGGCAGTGTAGGGGAATGCGGGCAGCCCCACACGGTCGCGCACCTGGTTGAGCAGCGGCTTGGCACGGCCCAGGTCGCCCAGCTCGCAATAGGCCTCGGCCAGCATCAGCAGCACGTCGCTGTAGCGAATCAGGCGATAGTTCAACGGGCCGCGCGAGTGGTGGGTCAAGTGATAGGGCTGGCCGTTGTTGTCGGTCATCTGGGCATTCTTGAGGTTGAGGTAGTGGTTGCCAAGATAGATTTCTTCGGCCGGCGTGGTCATGTAGTCGGTGAAGTCGAGGATGGTGGCATCGCGACGCAGGTCGCCCGGCTCATACTCGTCGTAGAGGTTCTGCGTGGGGTGGTCGAATCCCCATCCCGACTCGCCCCAGTGGGTCGAGCGGGTGCGCTGCAAAATCAGAGTGAAGGTGCCGCGGCTGAAGCCTTCGCCCTCGCCGTAGTCGCTGCGCGGGTCCTCGATGTACTGAATCTCAAACACCGACTCGGGGCCGTTCTCGCCTGCCAGGGTGAAGTTGTCGAAATAGACGGGGCACAGCGAGTACTGCTGGCTCTTGACCACCTCCTCGCCCCACTTGGCGGCCTGGGTGTAGCTGTCGGTGGGGTCTACGCCCTGCTGGCGCTCGAAGCCGGCCTTGTAGAGGTAGGCCTTGAGCAGCATGGCCTGGG
>DEKO01000172.1:0-742 GCA_002353885.1 Porphyromonadaceae bacterium UBA2720 | reverse complement strand
GCGTCCCATGTCGGCAGCGGCATAGCGTGCCTTGAGCGGCAGTGCCTCTTGTGCGGCCAGCAGGTCGGCGATGATGAAATCGTAGGTCTCGAGCTGGCTGGCGCGCTCGTGGTTGATCTTGTTGGAGCTGTCGATGACGCGGTCGTTGAGCGGCATGCCGCCGAACACGCGCACCAGACGGAAGTAGTAGTAGGCGCGCAAGAAGCGGGCCTCGGCCAGCAGACGGGCCTTCATCGCCTCGGTGAAGTTGGCATCCAAGCCCACCTCCAGTGGCTCGATGCTCTCGATGGCCAGGTTGGCGCGCTGGATGCCTTGCCACTGTGCCTCGTAGTAGCCGCGCAGCAGCGAGTTGTCGACGTTGGTCTTGAAGTTCTCCATGTCGTAGGCGTCGGCNNNNGCCACCCTTGAGGGCGTCGTCGCTGACGATGTCGCCGATAAACCACTCGCAGTAGTAGGTCGACTTGTTGCCATATTCCCACATCAGGGGCATATAGGCGGCGTTGACCACCTCGGTGGCGGTCTCGGTACTCACAAAGTAGTCGCCGCGCTTGTTGGTGCCGGGTGTGTCCTCGGTGAGCCAGTCGTTGCACGAGCTGAGCATGGCTGCAGCCAGCACCAGCCCTAGGTATGTTGTTGTCTTTTTCATTGTCTTATGTTTTCAGTCCGAGACTGCGTCCCGGAATACTTTATTTAACTTTTTACAGTAGATACTTGTCAGTAGTTAAAGGAGTTGTTACCCCAA
>DEKO01000171.1:4421-4594 GCA_002353885.1 Porphyromonadaceae bacterium UBA2720 | reverse complement strand
AGCAGTTATATACAAGTTGTCCCCTATACTCTTATGCAAATCTCGCAGACAATAAAAGAAAACAACTTAAACAACTGAAACAAATTATAATAATAAAGAATTAGGATTGAGTAAGTTGTTTGAGTTGTTTTTAAAAAGCATAATGATCTGCAGATTACGCAGATAATTTATCA
>DEKO01000171.1:0-4317 GCA_002353885.1 Porphyromonadaceae bacterium UBA2720 | reverse complement strand
CGCGCAGCAATCTGTGTGCAAAACTCAGCCACTCTGACCTTCCCCCTCTTCAGGGGGGACCGAGGGGGGGCTCCCTACAGCCTGGCAGCTACTAAAAACTAAGAACTAAAAACTAGAAACTAGGGTTATGGTGCCATCGGGGGCGATGTTGAGCAGGTTGGGCGAGATGTCGGCCTCGGTGAGCTCGGCAATCTCGCGGGCAGCATGGTGGCCGGGGTCGGTCTTGGGACCCTGCATGGGCTGCTGCAAGAACGAGTGGATCTTGCCATCAACAAACATGCCATTGCGGTCGAGACGCGCCACAAGCACAGGGGCATAACCAGTGGCGCCGGCCACACCCATGCCTGTGGTGCAGAAGTTGCCCAGACTATAGGCGATCAAGTGGCCGTTATAGAGCTCAATGGCGCGGCAAACATGGGGCCCATGCCCATAGACGATGTCGGCACCCCAGTCGATGCACTGGTGGGTGAACTTGCGCAGGTGACCACGGTCGTCGCCCTGGAAGTACTCGACCTCATCGGGCAAGTGGCGAGCCACGGTGCCCTCGCAACCGCCATGGAAGCACACGATGACATAGTCGCACTGTGTACGCAGGCTCTGGATGATGCGGTGCACACGGGCGGTGTCTTGCAGTCTGACGGTGTAGTCCTCGTGGCTAAAGGCGGCAAAGCCATACTTCACTCCGCCTAACTCACGGATGCATTGCTCGCGATGATGGTTCTTTCCGCTGGGGTCGTTGGCTCCGGCAAAGCCCATGCCCACAGCATCGAGGGTATGCTCGGTGGTGGTGATGCACTCTTCCCAGAAGTCGTAGATGTGATTGTTGGCCAGCCCCACAAAGTCATATCCCGCCTCGACCAGCCGAGGAGCAAAGTGGGGCGGCATCATGAACATGAAGGCAAATCGGCTGGCGGGATTCTTGCGAGGCTTGCCATGATAGGCCATAGTGCCCTCAAGATTGCCACAGGCCACATCGGCCTGGCGCAGCAGGGAGGCGGGGTCGCTGAAGATGTGCCGGCCACTGTCTTGGGGCAGGCGCTCGTTGGGATAAAGGGAGCCCATCATGATGTCGCCCGTCATGGCGATGGTGACGATGCGCTCAGGTTCTCGCTCGACCAGCGTGGAGTCGTTATCGCCACGATGACCATGTCCTGCTCCTGAGCATCCGGTCAAGAGCAGGACAGTGAGTGTGATGAGTATTGAGTGTCGCATGGTGAGTGTTGTTTGAAGGTTAGTAGTTAAAGGAGTTAAGGAGTTAAAGGAGTTAAGACGTCACAATGTTGTGGCAGTTTGGTCCTAACCCTTAACCCCTAACCCTAAACCTTAAAATCACTTGCGCCGGCGACCCGGGTTGAGGCCACGATAGACCGTCTGCATGGCAGCCTGGGTAATCGAGATGGTGCGGTTCAAGGGGCGCCCCTTGTCTTTGAGACTGTGCGAGAAGAGCCAGTCATAGGTCTCGGACAGATAGAAGATGCGTGCCAAAGCACCATGCGAAGCTCCCGACAACCAGTCGTAGCGCAGACGGGTCTGCTTGCCCTGGCTCACCAGATTGTTGACGACTCGGGTGGACTGAGATAATGCCACGGCACGGTCGGCAGTGCCGTGCATGATCCACAATGGCACCTTGCCCAAGCCCTCCTGGTTCTTGAGTGTGCAGCCACCACACAAGGCCATGGCAGCAGCGATGCGGTCGGGGTAGCTGCCGGCAAAGTCGAGTGTGCCATAGCCGCCCAGGCTCATGCCCAGCACATAGACGCGGTTGGTGTCGATGTCACAGTTTGTGCAGGCCCAGTCGAGGATGTCGTTGAGCTTGCTGGGTTTCCAGGCGCCGCCAGGATTCTGCGGAGCAATCACCACGGCTGGGACATTGCGCCCCATCTTGATGGCGTCGAGAGTGCCGTAGCGCAGCACGCTGTTGAGGTTGCGGCCGCACAGGCTGGCACCATGCAGAAAGATCACCAGAGGCCACTTGTGTTTCTCGGCCGACCGATAGTAGCCGTCGGGTGTGCGCACCCAGAAGTTGTATCCGCCAGCGGCCACGGCTTTCTGGGTGTACATGTTGGTGCGTTGTGCCGTGGCACTGAGGCCCAGACAAGTTATTGCTACAATAATGAATAATCGAGTGAAGTTCTTTCTTAAAAAGTTCATAATTAGACGTTAGCTTTTAGTTGTTAGTTTTGGGAACTATATACCAGTCGTCCCCTTGGTGCCCTGAAAGGGCTATCCGATTACAGGCGGGGGCCCCGTGGGGCCACTACTACTTTGCATCAAGGGACAACAGTCATTCCCCCTTTAGGGGGCTAGGGGGACTAGATAATCGAGAAACGATAGATCTGTTTGCCTCTTGAGCCGATGACTAGACTGTTGCCCAGCACCGATGCCGATGACTCGAAGTTGTTGGCCATGACCTGGGTAAAGAGAATCTGGCCAGTGGCTGCGTCAATCAGATAGGCGTTGCCTGCCGAGTCGCCGGTGAAGATGAACATCTCGTCGCGCTCGTTGTAGAATGCCACGGGCGAATTCCAAGCAAAGTGCTTGAGTGGCGTGCGATAGATCTCCTCGCCAGTCTGGCGGTCAAAGGCGCAGAAGAAGGCCTTGCGGCTGTCATCTATCTGGCAGATGTTGACAAAGAGTCGGTCTTTGCAGTTGCCGCGACCTAGCAGAGGAGTGCCATAGATGCCTCCGTCGAAGTGCTTCTCGCCGATGACTTGACGATTGCAGACGATGTCGTGCTGCCAGATGGTAGCTCCGGTCAGGCCGTCGAGCTTGACCAGGTGACTCATGCCCTTGTCGCCCTGGCGGTCGACCTCGCATGCGGCGAAGACCACCGGCCGATTGTTCTCGACCTCGAGCACTGGCGTGGCATCGATGTCATCGTGGATGGTGGTGTGCCAGATGGGATGCAGCGTGTTGAGGTCGATGCACACGATGTTGCCCTGGTTGTCGCCCACATAGCCATAGTTGCGATAGACACACATGCTCGATTCAACACCGGCACCCTTGCCCCCCTTGACGCGATAGCGCAGCAGGCTGTGCAGGCCGAGGGTCCCATCGCCAGCAATGCGATACTTGTAGATGGTGCTGTTCTCGCTAGGCCAAATGAGAAATCCTCCCACCACCACCGGCGACGAGTCGTTGCCTCCCCAGCCACGCCATGCTTCAGGGTCGCGCGACGGGGACAGAATCTGCTTGTGGCTGAACAGATTGAATGCCGTCTGCCCGAAAGGCTCAACACGTGGCACTCCTTGTCCGACATACAGGTTGCCGTTGAGCGATGGGTCGAGTGTGGGAGTGCCCTTGACGGGGTTGCCCACTGGAAGCAATTGTCGAGATGCCTTGCCGGTGTCGTAGTTGATGAAGTAGACGGCGCCGTAGAGCGAGCCGGCAATCACCTCGCGGCGACCAAAGTCGGGCGTGAGGGCCGGCGATTGCTGCTTGAACTGAGCAAGGACCGAGTCGGGCCAAGTGACAATCAGTGGCTGGCCCGTCCAGCCCATACCACCACCCCAAATGCCCAGTTTGGTGGGCGTGAAGTCCTCGTCGGTCTCAAACAGCCAGTCACGCACGATGCGGGTGGGGCGCCCCTTGACACGGCCGTTGAAGTCGGCATCGCGATAGAGGTTACCACGGAAGGTGAGGCGGCAGGAGTCGGACCGCAAAGCGTCGGCCAGGCTCTGCAGCGCGCCCGAGTGGACCGAGTCGACGAGTTCGACAACAAACTCCAAGTTGTCGATTGAACTCAGTGCCGAGTCGGGTAGGGCCTGGATAACCTCTTCGGTGGGCTGAATGTTGTTGTCGCTCGTCGACTGTTGCCAACAACCCGCCAGCAACAGCGACACGATGCCCATCAGCACGTGTGGGCAGTATAGTTTGTACATCTTGAACGATAGTAAATCGCTCACAAAAGTACAAAAAAGATTACGAACCACCCTCGTCGGATGACGGAAATGGCTGATTATTAACCTTTGTTTAGGAAGATTACCATTTGATGATGCAAGGACACTGGTGATGACAAGACCGACACCGTTTGTTTCAAAAAAATTAAAAAAAGCACTAAAATAGGCACTTTTGTGGGGACAGAGAGGTGGGTTTTCAAAATAAATGTGTAACTTTGCCTTTTGATTGGATAATCTCGGCTGCACTCGGCATAGCTCGAACAAGTTCGGCTCTGCGCTCGTTGGCACGAGATTTGGGCCTGCGGCCCGCTAGGGAGCCCCCCTCGGTCCCCCCTGAAGAGGGGGAGGCTCAGAGTGGCCTTTTGGCCTGCGGCCCGCTATTGGATAATCTCGGCTGCACTCGGCATAGCTCGAGCAA
>DEKO01000177.1:2896-8736 GCA_002353885.1 Porphyromonadaceae bacterium UBA2720 | reverse complement strand
GGATTTGGTGAGTTTGATGGAAATCTTTTCTCCATCAAAGCCATCAAAATCCATCAAAGGGCATCAAAATCATCATTGGCCATCAAAGACAACAAGGCCATCAAAGGTCATCAAGCAGGGCATTGCCATCTCCGCTTCGGCAGTTGATGTTCAGGCATGTCATAAAACTTCTGAAGCATTGCCGTGACAAAAAACGTCCCCCTGTCACATAATCATAACACAGGGGTGCCGCGATGGGGCACCCCTGTGTCATAGTTCTTCAGCCCGCGACGGGGCTTTAGCCTGTGGATGTTATTTGAATTTGACGCTTTCGAGGAGTTGTTGCACCTCGGGATCGCTGGCATTGCCAATGAGAACCTCTACATGCAGCACACCGTCGCCTTGAGGCAGGTCGGTGAAGAGCCAGCAGTGATTGGGGTCGGAGCTGTGTTTAACCACCTTGAATGTCTTGTCACCGACGACCATGTCGTCACCAGCCTTGAGACCATTCTCGGTCATGTGTGCAACGGCCTTCTCGGCAGTTTGCATCGACGATGCAGTGTTAGCGTACATGCTTACAGCGTAGGTCGACGCGCTCTTGTCATCCTTGTTGGGCTTGCGGCATTTGGCGCTGGTTTCTTTATCGGCATTGTTGTCTTCCCAGCCCTCGGGCAGGGTGAAAGTGAAGCGATCTTTCTCAATCAGTGACGAAGCCTCTTTAGGCTGGTCGGGAGCTACGTTAGTGGTGCTGTCTTGGCTAACAGCATTGCCTTCGCTGTTGCCGTCGCCGCCCACACAAGCGGTAAGCGCAGCCATTCCAATAGCTGCTACTACAAAAGTAAGGATCTTTTTCATCATCAATAAACTGTATATAGTCACAAGCCTGGTAATTATTTTTGCCTGCTTCACGGCTCAGGCTCTACACGCCGTGCCACAAGCCACTGGCAAGAAGGCCAATCAATTATATAACGAAAAACAAAACCATTTATTATCTTCCGACTTGGGTTAAGTCTTGGACAAACTCTTGCACGGCTCAAGATTTTATGTGACACCGGGAATTGTCAAAATTGGGGGTGCAAACAACAGTGAAATAATTTTTGATGAACTTTGATGGGATTTGGTGAGTTTGACGGAAAACCATCCACCACCAAAGCCAACAACATCCGCCAAAGGCCGTCAAAGGGGAATCTATGAGGTCAAAGTCGCCTGCGAAGTGCCGACATCACGCGCTTGTACTCAGCCTGGGTTATGTCGACCTTGCCATAGCATCTCACATCGGGATGCGCTCGCTTGTAGGCTTCGCGCACCATCTCGTGGGTGACGATGTTGCTGATGGGGATATGATACTTCTTGATGAGCGGCAGCATGTAGTCGATGGCGCTGAGAATCTGGTCATGAGTTAATGGCTGCTCCAGCGTATTGCCCTGAAACTCGATGCCGACAGTAAACTCGTTGCAGTTTTCCCGGCCCGCCAGCCTCGACCTTCCGGCATGGAAGGTGACCACCTCGGGCTGACACATGATGTATCGCGTTCCGTCGGTATCAATCACGACGTGCGTGCCCACCCCTTTCTTCTTGGAAGTGAGCACACCCAACGACCGTTCAATAGTCGGTTCGGCGGTGTGATGCAAAACAATTCCCTGCACATCGTTCACTTTGTCCCTTGAATAGTTGGGCGTTGGGTGTGAGATTTCTTGATAATGTTTTTTTAACTGCTGTTGCGCGCTAGAGCTGGAGGCATATTTGGCCTGTGTGCTGTTGGTGCAGCAGAACAGCGTCACCAGCGACACGAGCAACAAAGACGCTAAATATCTGAACATGAATAGGGTATGATATTGATTGAAACTTGGATGCAGGACAAGATGCGGCCATGCGCCATGGCCACCTCAGAACAGCGACAATTGTCGCGGATCGGGTTTGACTTTGGGCTGAGGCTCGGGTTCGGGCTCAGGTTCGGGTAGTGGCGGTGCGTCGGGCACAGCAGGCAGCAACCAGTCGAGGTCATCGATGTCGTCGGCAATGCCCGCAAACGGGTCTCGCGGTTGCTGTTTGGCCGATCGTTTGACAGGCTCGGGCCGTGATGCGGGCTGTGGCGCAGGCTTTGTTTTAGTTGCGACTTTGCCTTTCTTAGCTGCCACAACAGGCGATTCAGTGTCATCGTCATGCACTTGCGCATCATCGCGTTTCGTTTCATCAGCCCTGGTGCTCGCTTGCATGGCCGTTTGCTTCTGTTGTTCGACCTGTTGTTCCAGCTGCTTGATTTGCTGCTTTAGACCAGCAATCTCGGCGTTCTTCTTTTCCTTGAACAGTTCGACTTGTTCGAGCTGCTGCTGCACCTGTGCCGCAATTTCCAGGTTCTCATTGGCCTCGTTGAGCTCGGCCGTCAACATGTCAATCGTCTTATCCTTATCCACCAGTGCACGTGACACTTCTTCAAACTGCCGTTGCAGCTGCTCTCGAGCCGCTTGCGCCTGTGATGCATTGTGCGATAGCTCCTCGACCTGGGCTCGTTCTGCCTCTAGCTGGGCCTCAACGGCCTTCTTGACGGCGACGATAGCCTCTAGCTGGGCTTCGACGCCCTTCTTGTCAGCGCGTTCTGCCTCTAGCTGTTCCTCGATAGCCTTCTTGTCGACGAGGGCGGCCTCAAGTTGTGCCTCGATGCCTTTCTTGTCAGCTAGAGCTGTTTCCAGTTCTGCCACAGTGTCCGTGCGCTGTGCACGAGCTGCCTCAAGTTGTGCTTGAAGCGATTCTCGCTCGGCCAACACACTATTTTTCTCGGCCTGGGCTGTCTCGAGCACAGTTTGCACACCCAGTGCATCGGCCTTGGCTGTCGCAAGTTCTTCGTTGAGTTTGTCCAGTTCATTCCTCAGCTGCTCGGTCTGCGCATTGGCCACGGTGAGCGATGCACGTGTTTCCCTCATCTCGTCATCCTTGGCCTGCAGCAGCTCGGCTGTCTTCTGAGCTTCGGCCTCGAGTTTGGCCAGCTGTTGCTCAAGATGCTCGCGTTCATTGCGATGTTGCTCGACCACAGTCGCTGCCGACGCCAATTGCGCCTTGAGCGCGTCGATGTGGTTGGCCACATCGATGTCGCGGCGTTTGTGCTTCTCGGCAGTTTCCTTGGCCATCGCTTTCATCTGCTCGATGGTCTTGTTCAGTCGAGCGTTGTCTTGCTCGGCTTGCTCGAGTCGCTCCTTGGTATCCTCGTCCTGGCTCAGTCGCTCAACCTCGGCCTTGAGTTGCGCGATCTCGGCATTTTTCCGTTCTTTAAATTGCTCTACCTCATCGAGTCTCTTCTGCACCTGGGCGGCAATTTCCAGATTATCGTTTGCCTCCTGCAGCTCTGCCTTGAGAGTTTCCATCTCCTGGTCCTTGGCTGCCGCCTCGCGTGTGACCGCCTCGACTTGTTGCTGCAGGGCCGTAATCTCTTTATCCTTGGCTGTCAATGCGACCGTTGTTTCCTCGACCTGCAGCTGCAATTTGGCCATCGCTTCTTGCGAGCGTTCGTCGGCGGCACGGGCCGCCCCTTGCATCTCGATGTTCAAGGCTTCAATTGTTGCGTTGGCCTTGTCAAGTTTCAGCTGCACTTGTGCAACAAGCTGGTCTTTCTCAGCCAGTTCCTCATGGTGCTGCTCCATCATGCGCTCGATGGCATCTGTGGTCTCGGTGCTGCCGTCACCGCCGGCTTTGACTTCCATGACGCGTATCTTATTGAGCAGTCCCTTCTTGTCGTTCTCGAGTGTGCTGATGCGCACTTGCAGTTGTTCGATTTTTTCGGTCAGCGCATTGGCGCGCTCTTGCGCTGTGCGGCGCTGCACATCGCTCAGTTGCAGCCGTTGCTTGATGTCGCCCTCGTTGGTGTCTTGTTGCTCTTCGCGATGGTGTGGCTTGGCAGGCTTTGTCTCTGTCTTCAGCGTTTCATGGCTCTGGGGCATCTCGGCCTGGCGCACTTGCTGTGCCTGCATGTTGCGCATCATGGTCATCATCTGCCTCATCTGCTCCTTGAGCGCAGCCACCTCGGCGTCAGATGCCGATGACGTGGTGTCCTGGGCTGACGCGGCCTGTGTGGCGGCGCCGGCAGGCTTGTCAACACCGTCCTTGCGGAAGGGGTTGACATATGGCGTAGTGCGCGAGTCGACCCTGATTTCGTCCTCAAAATCACTGCCGTCTTCGGTGAAGCCGAAGGCCCGTTTCACTTTGCTGAAAAAGTCCATAACTAGAGCGAATTTGTCTGAAAGTGTAAAGGTACGACTTTTTTCTGAATCACAGGCAAAAAAATCATTTTTTTTGATTTTTTCTATCGAAAGAGGAGCCTGGAGACCGTAGCCTCCAGGCTCCTCTCATTCGCGGCAAAACCGCGAATCACAAAACCTTGATTTTTCCTGACCGTCACTTGCGCGTGCGACGCGCTGCGCGCTTGGGGCGCGAGGCATTGGCCTCGTCGGCGATGATGGCGCGGCACTCATCCAATGTGAGCGACGCCGCATCCAGCTTGCGCGGAATCTTATAGTTTTGCTTCTTGTAGCTGATGTATGGCCCATAGCGGCCATTGAGCACCTGCAGCTCGGGTTCCTCTTCGAAGGTCTTGATCAGCTTCTGCGCCTCGGCTTTGCGCTTGTCGAGGATGAGCTGCTGCGCCTCGTCGAGTGAGAGTGCCTGCGGGATGATGTCCTTGGGGATGGACACAAACTCCTTGCCATGTTTGACATAGGGCCCGAAGCGTCCCACAGCGACAACGACATCCTCGTCCTCAAACTGCCCCAGGGTTCGCGGCAGGTCGAAGAGTTTGAGCGCCTCGTCGAGTGTGATGGTGGCCATGGACTGCTCCTTGAGCAGTGACGCAAATCGCGGTTTCTCCTCAGACTCGGTGCTGCCGAGCTGCACCAGTGGCCCATAGCGGCCAATCTTGACCGAGACAGGCTTTCCGGTCTTGGGATCCTTACCCAGCACGCGCTCGCCCACCTTGTGCTCGAGCCGCAGTGTCGACACCTTCAGGATATTGGGGTGGAAGTCGGCATAGAACCGCTCGATGTCATCATTCCAGCGCTCATTGCCTTCGGCGATGTGGTCGAAAGTCTCCTCAACCCGTGCTGTGAAGTTATAGTCCAGGATTGAGGGGAAGTACTTGATTAGAAAATCGTTGACCACCATACCCACGTCGGTTGGCACGAGCTTTCCCTTCTCGCTGCCGACAAGTTCGCTCTTGGTCTTGGAAGTGATTTTGTCGCCCTTGAGGGTGATGACCTCAAACTCCCGCTTCTCGCCCTTGCTCTCGCCACGTGCCACATACTCGCGTTGCTGTATGGTCGAGATAGTGGGCGCATAGGTCGACGGTCGTCCGATGCCCAGTTCCTCGAGTTTGCGCACGAGCGACGCCTCGCTGTATCGCACCGGCTGCTGCGTGAAACGTTGCATTGCCACCATCTCTTGCAGTCCCAGCCCCTCGCCTCGGTGCAACTCTGGCAGCGTGTTGAGGTCGTCGGGCGTGGCCTGATCATCGTCGGTCGACTCGAAGTAGACCTTGAGGAAGCCGTCAAACTTGACCACTTCGCCTGTTGCCTGGAAGAGCTCGTCACGGTTGCTCACTGCAATGTCGACGCTGGTTCGCTCAAGCTCGGCATCTGCCATCTGCGATGCGATGGTGCGCTTCCAGATGAGGTTATAGAGTTTCTTCTCCTGCGCCGTTCCAGTGATCTCGTGGTTGCTGATGTAGGTGGGCCTGATGGCTTCATGCGCCTCTTGTGCACCCTTGGTGCTGGTGTGGTACTTGCGCACCTTGAGGTATCTTTCTCCGATATTCTGCTTGATTTCTTGGCTGATGGTTCCGATGGCAAGCGCGCTGAGGTTGACAGAGTCGGTACGCA
>DEKO01000177.1:2680-2871 GCA_002353885.1 Porphyromonadaceae bacterium UBA2720 | reverse complement strand
AGTCGGTACGCATGTAGGTAATGTGTCCTGCCTCGTATAGCGACTGCGCCACGCGCATGGTCTGGCTGACCGACATGCCCAACTTGCGTGCGGCCTCTTGCTGCAGCGTCGATGTGGTGAATGGCGGTGCCGGTGTTTTCTTAACGGGCTTGACGGCGATGTCGGCCACTTCGAAGGTGGCATCCTGGCTC
>DEKO01000177.1:0-2671 GCA_002353885.1 Porphyromonadaceae bacterium UBA2720 | reverse complement strand
GGAGCTTGAGTGCCTCGCCTCGTTTGGTGAGTCGGGTGTTGAGCTCGGCGGTGAACGCTCCACCCTTGCCTTCGGGCTCAAACTGAGCCGTAACACGGTAGTAAGGTTCGCTCTTGAAGTCCTTGATCTCGTGCTCGCGCTCGGCAATGAGCCGCACTGCCACGCTCTGGACTCGTCCGGCCGACAATGCGGGCTTGATCTTCTTCCACAGCACGGGCGACAGCTCAAACCCCACGATGCGGTCGAGCACGCGTCGAGCCTGCTGTGCGTCGACCAGGTTGCGGTCGATGGCCCGGGGCTGCTCGATAGCCTGCAGGATGGCGGGCTTGGTAATCTCGTGGAAGACGATGCGCTTGGTGTTCTCGGGCTTGAGCCCCAGCACTTCGTAGAGGTGCCATGCAATGGCCTCTCCCTCGCGGTCCTCATCGCTAGCTAGCCACACCATGGTTGCTTGCTCTGCTGCCTTGCGCAGTTTCTTGACCAGTTCCTGCTTGTCTTCAGGAATTTCGTAGATGGGCTGGAAGCCATGCTCAACGTCTATGCTGAAATCCTTCTTGTGCAGATCGCGTATATGTCCGTAGCTCGACATGACCTGATAGTCGCTGCCAAGGAACTTCTGTATGGTCTTGGCCTTAGCCGGAGACTCAACGATGACGAGATTTTTTGCCATATTATTTTCCTCAATTTTTAGAAATCGGCGGCAAAGGTAATAAATTATTGAGAATTGAGAATTGAGAATTGAGAATTTTAACACATTACACCTTTATATATAAAGCATAAAGCACAATGCACAACGCACAAATAGCGCCATCACAGAAACACTGCGACAGAAAGAAAACATCAACCACTAACAACAAATGGCACACAAAAGTTTCCTCAGATTTTTCACTATAATCTGATTTACAAATGATTAAAATTTTTCTGATGATAAAAAGTTATCCAAAACGAAAATTTGTTGATAATTTTTCGACAAAAAGTTTTGCAGTTTTGGCAAACTTTTGTAGTTTTGCAGAGTCAAAAAATCATTGCCCACTACTAGTGGGCTTCATTTCGAATATCAAAACACCCAAGACATCAACATGATACAGACAGTCGTTAAACGAGACGGACGCGTTGTGGGCTACAACGAGGAGAAAATCAAGGCCGCGATCCGCAAGGCCATGCTGCAAACCGACGCAGGCGAGGACGAGGGCCTCATTCAGCGCATCGCCGACCGCATCGGCACCCGCGGTCGCGAACAGATGACCGTAGAGGAAATCCAGGATATGGTGGAGGTCGAGCTGATGAAGAGCGCGCGCAAGGAGGTGGCACGATGCTACATCAACTACCGTCACAAACGCAGTGTGGCCCGCAAAGCCAAGACGCGCGACATCTTTCTTGAAATCATCAATGCCAAGAACAACGACATCACCCGTGAGAACGCCAACATGAACGCTGACACCCCAGCAGGCATGATGATGAAGTTTGCCAGCGAAAGCACCAAACCCTTTGTCGACGACTACCTGCTGAGCGAGGAGGCCCGCGAGGCCGTGCGCAACAACTACATACACATCCATGACAAGGACTACTACCCCACCAAGAGCCTGACGTGTGTGCAACATCCACTGGACCACGTGCTGGAGCACGGCTTCAGCGCCGGCCACGGCGAGTCGCGTCCGGCCAAGCGCATCGAGACAGCCAGCGTCATCGCCTGCATCTCGATGGAGACAGCGCAGAACGAGATGCACGGCGGGCAGGCCATCCCAGCATTTGACTTCTATCTGGCCCCCTACGTGCGCCGCTCGTTTGTCGAGGAGGTGAAGTATGTCGAGCAGGCCACCGGGCAGGACTACCACGACCTCTATGACGCGCCGGTCAAGGACTACATCATCCGTCCGCTAGAGGGGCTCACAGGCCGCGACCGTGCCCTGCAACAAGCCATCAACCGCACCGCCGAGCGCGTGCACCAAGCCATGGAGGCGTTTATCCACAACATGAACACCATCCACAGCCGCGGCGGCAATCAGGTAGTATTCAGCTCGATCAACTATGGCACCGACACCAGCGCTGAGGGGCGTTGCGTGATCCGTGAGCTGCTGTTCTCAACCTTTGAGGGCGTGGGCAACGGCGCGACGGCCATCTTCCCCATCCAGATTTGGAAGAAGAAACGCGGTGTGAGCTATCTGCCCGACGACCCGAACTACGACCTGTATCAGCTGGCGTGCAAGGTGACGGCGCGGCGCTTCTTCCCCAACTTTGTCAACCTGGATGCGACCTACAACCAGAACGAGGCCTGGCATGCCGATGACCCCAAGCGCTATCTGCACGAAGTAGCCACGATGGGATGCCGCACGCGCGTGTTCGAGAACCGCTATGGTATGAAGACCTCTATCGGGCGAGGCAACCTGTCGTTCACCACCATCAACATCGTCAAGCTGGCCATCGAGTGCATGGGCATTCAGGACGAGCAAGAGCGCATCGACGCGTTCTTCCACAAACTGGACCGCGTGCTCGACATCACCGCCCGCCAACTGGATGACCGCTACAACTTCCAGAAGACCGCCATGGCCAAGCAGTTCCCGTTGCTCATGTCACAACTGTGGAACGGCGCCGACCAGCTCAAGCCAACCGACACCATCGAGAGCGTCATCAACCAGGGCACGCTGGGCATCGGCTTCATCGGCCTGGCCGA
>DEKO01000081.1:3473-7838 GCA_002353885.1 Porphyromonadaceae bacterium UBA2720 | reverse complement strand
GCCAGCGCAACGCGCGCAGCAATCTGTCTGAGAAATTATCTGCTGAATCTGCGTGAGACTTTGCTGCCAGGCTGCGTGGGTGCCGCGTGAACAGCCACAATCATGTAACGTCTTAACTCCTTAACTCCTTTAACTACTAAAAAAACTCCTTTAACTACTGAAAAAAAACTACATTACTACTTTAGAAAGTTAAATATGATTGAATATCTCAACACCATCGACCAGCAGGCGCTCATCGCCATCAACAACTGGCATGCGCCATACTTTGACAGCCTCATGTGGTGCATCACCAGCATGCTCTCGTGGGCGCTCATCCTGGTGGCGTTGCTCGCATGCTTGCGTCATGACCGCCGACAGGCACTCGTCGTTATCTGCACCATTGCGCTCACCATTCTCATTTCTGACCAAATCTCATCGGGACTCATCAAGCACACGGTTGAGCGCTTGCGACCGTCTCACAATCCTGACATTGCCTCGGCGCTGCACCTGGTCAACGGATACACTGGTGGCCGGTTTGGCTTCACATCGAGCCATGCGGCCAACTCGTTCAGTGTGGCGCTACTCGTGAGTTTGATGATGAGGTATCGGCGTGTCATGTTTGCATTGATGTCGTGGGCGGTGCTGCAGTGTTACAGCCGCATGTATCTGGGTGTGCACTATCCTGGCGACATCTTGGGAGGCACCATTGTTGGCTTGGCCGTGGGATATGGCGTCTATCGTCTGTGGCGATGGTTCGAACGCCGCTGGATGCACTGCTACGACCCCATTTTCACGCAGGACGATGCCACTCTGTTGGCTTCAAGCGTCTATGCCACAGTGTGTTTTCTTGCAGTTCTTGCTGCCTTCATCTAGGAAGTGTGGTTCCACAACTAACAACTGCTTTAGACGTTAGACGTTAGCAGAAACTAAAAACTAGAGTTTTGCGTCTAAAATCTTAAATATGAATTATAAATTAAAGAAATGCGTATTATCACTTTTAACCAACTAAGAGAAATCAAGAACCAGCTGCCCGAGGGCTCAACCCACGTCATTGCCGACAAATTGAACCTGGATGTGCAGACCGTACGCAACTACTTCGGTGGTACAGACTATGATGGCGGACACGCCATGGGCATTCACATCGAGCCAGGACCCGATGGTGGATATGTCACGATCGACGACCCAAAGATCCTGGACATGGCCATAGAGATACTGCAAGAGGCAGGACTGCGATGACAAGCGTCTGGCGACAGGCTAGGGCCTGGCTGGCGATGGCAATGTTTGCCACTGTCATCTTGTTGCTTGTCTCGGCCGACTCATGGACGCATGGCCTCTATGACCACCACGACAGCGCAACATTCTTTGCCAGTGGCAAGGCATGGATGAGCGGCATGGTCCCCTATGTCGACTTCAGCGACAGCAAGGGACCTTTGCTTTGGCTCATCTATGGCGTGGGCTATCTGCTTTCGCCCCACACGGTGCGTGGTGTCTTCTGGCTCACGTGCCTGTGCTATGCCTTCATCTTCTGGTGGCTCTACAAGACAGCTGGCATCTATCTTGCCGACAGGCGCAAGGCCATGTTGGCATCGATGGTCACGGCGCTGTCCATATTCTTCCCCGTCGTGCGCTATGAGACGCGGGCCGAGGACTTTGCGCTGTTCTTCCTGGTGTGGGGCCTCTATCATGTGTGCCGTCTGTTGCACGACACTGCGTGCGACAGGCCGCAGCAGACGCGCCGTGCAGCCATTGTGCTGGGCATCGGCATGGCTGCGACCCTGCTCATTAAGTATAATGTGGCGGCTGTGCTGGGGGTGATGGCCATGTTTGTGCTGCATGATGCCTGGCGACATCACACTGGCCTGTGGCGGACATTGGGGTGGATGGCTCTGTCGTCGGCATTGTTGTTGGCGCCATTTGTCGCCTATATGTTAGCAGTGGGCTGCCTCGACGATTTTCTCAACGAATACTTTTTGGTCAACATGCAGGTGGTAGCTCGGCAGCACGCTGCCATGCGACATCCCATCTTCCTGCTCATCGGTCATCGCTACACGGTGGGGCTCTACCTGCTGGTGGGTGCTGTCTCGGCATTGGTTGTCGCGTGGTATGCTAGGCAATATCGGGCCTTTGTTGCCGTGATTTTTGCGGCTACACTTGCGCTGACTGTCAGCAATGCTTTCTGGCTCTATTATTACGCCATCTGTGGGTACTTCCTCTGCTTCGGTATCGTTGCGCTGTTCAAGGTGCTGGCTGTGCAGTTCAGCCGCTGGCAGGTGGCAGCCAATGCTGCGGCTGTGGTGCTGGTGGTGCTGGGCATGCATCTGGCTAGCGATGAGAGTTGGTGGTTCAGGCACGGCACCGAGAGCCAGGTCTACGACCGTTATGTCAGCGTCATGTCACGGGTAAAGCAGCCCACACTCATCTATTACAACACCTGCACCTACGGCTATGGAGTGCCTGTGGGCAGTCTGCCCGGTTGCAAGTACTGGACCTCACAGAGTGGGGCCACGCCGGCCATGGTCGACGACCAGTTGCAGGCCATCAAGAATCGACGGGCCGACTTCGTTCTCTCGTTGCGTCTGGTCGATAAGCCTCAAATGTTTGATTCGCTGGGTTATTACCGCTATGATCCTGATACGGCCTCGGCCATTATCCTCTATGCCCGAAACCCGATTACCGAAGCCTTGTAAAATGCTTTCAGTTACCCATTGGCGGAATTAAACCAACGTGAGTTCGACGAAATTGTATAGAATGACAATCAGAGAGTTAGCGAATTGTTCTGCATAGTTCTGCTGGATTTGTAATCCAGCAGGATTTTAAAAACAACTCAAACAACTTACTCAATCTTAATTCTTTATTATATATTGTTTTAGTTGTTTTAGTTGTTTTTTATCATCGCTAATTTCGGATTGCAAATCCTTATACTCAAATGCGGTCGCGAGCACTTCGTGGTTATCACAGATTTGGAAGGATCATATTATTCTGTGTTTTCAGTGTGTTCTGTGTGATAATTAATCTGCTTGATCTGCATGACCTAAATTTAAGAGAGATTTTGTGAGATTTGAATAGATTTATGAGATTTCTCGCGAAGCGACTCCTAATAAGTGAATTCCCATTCAGCGTTTGCACACCACCCATGAGCCAGGACTATTAACTGTTAACTATTAACTTTAAACTAAATCCGTTTGGCCGGGCTGCAGGTGCACGCAGCGGCCGTGGGCAGGGTTCTGGTAGCGTGCAAATTGTGTGGCCTCGCGGTCGCGGCCCCACATGTGCATGGGGATGAATGTGTCGACGGCAATGGCACGCAAAAACTCACGCGGCCCGTAGGCCCAGTCACCACCGATGTTGGGCACCACGGGCATCATGGCCAGGTCGATGTGGGGTGAGTGGGCGACTATGCGATTGAGGATGGCATGGAAGTCGCCCTGGGCCTTGCGCACGGCCTGCGCATCCTGCTCCTCGCTGAAGTGCCAGCAGGTGTAGTCGCCCGCATGATAGATGCGCTGGCCATCAACATCGACCAGAAAGCCCACGCCCACGTCGGTCGAGTCATAGGCGTGGATGGTCAGGCGGTCATCATTCCAGTCCTCGTCGTGATGCAGCCAGGCGATGCGGTAGGCATTGAGGTCGATGGCGCGCTTGAGCTTGCGCCGGCACTCGTTGGCCAGCACATATTGCACCTCGGGGCAGCGGTCGCGCCAGCCGAAGATGTCCATGCACAGGTGATCGCGGTGGCTGTGCGACACCAGCACATAGAGCCGCCGAGCCCGCGCCAGGATGCCGTCAAGCACCCCTGCCGGGTCGATGTAGTAGTCGAAGATGAACGTCACATCGCCCACCTCGACAGCCATTCCGCTATGTCCGATGCAAGTGACAGTCATGTTAGTTAAGAGTTTATAGTTTCTTGGTAGTTATGTAGTTAAGGAGTTAAAGGGAGTTAAGTCGATACTTTTAGTAGTAGAGAAGTAAGGTAGTAGAGTAGTGGGGCCTATACATTATGGCGGCTGCACACGTTTCCGCCACAATCATGTAACGGCTTTACTACACTACTACACTACTACTTTACTACCAAAAAAGAAACTCCTTTAACTACCGAAAAGTAGCTACTTGCGAAACTTGAGTTAAAAGTTTATAGTTGATAACTTGGCCTGCAAATTTACAAAGAATCCTGGACAAAACAATGGGTCTGATTGTGAATAATCAGACCCAATCTCTTAAGTTTTAACTATAAACTCTTAACTATAAACTCCTTCAGTCTTTGCCCAGCATGATGTTGATGATCGTATTGACATCGGCGATGTCGACACTGCCGTCGCCCGTGACATCGGCAGCACTAGTCTTATCGACCTTGCCCAGCATCATGTTGATGACGGCATTCACGTCGGC
>DEKO01000081.1:3029-3458 GCA_002353885.1 Porphyromonadaceae bacterium UBA2720 | reverse complement strand
TCGGCAATGTCCACCTGGCCGTCACCCGTTACATCGCCGCGGACACCAGTCGAGGTGTTTTCTGCCCTAAGTTCGCAGTCAAAGTAGGCCCCTCCCCAGTTCTGCTGGATGTAAATGGCAAGCACATTGTCGCCCGCACGGAACGCCGAGGCAGGAATAACAAACTCTTCGTAGGCAGTATCCCATGTGCTGTTTTGGTAAGTTGCTGTCCATCCATCAGCATGGAGCACCTCCTGGCCGTTGACATACACCCAGAGGTTGTCATCGTGCACATAGCGCAACGTGTAGGTGGTGGTGGGGTCGACACGGTCCAGATGGAACGGGCGCCGCATCCAGTAACAGTTATATTCGCCATACCAGTGTGAGTTGTACTTCAGATAGTTGAACGGACCGGTTGAGTGGCCCACACTGGCCGTGGGCATCGTCAGG
>DEKO01000081.1:0-3023 GCA_002353885.1 Porphyromonadaceae bacterium UBA2720 | reverse complement strand
GTCAGGTAGTTCCACTGGGTGTCGTCGAAATTGGGCGTGTTCCAGTTCTCATCACTTGCATCGGGCCAGGTCTGGTCATCTTTGCGATAGCTAAAAAAGTATTTGACACGATAGGGGTTCACTTGTCCGTTGTCGAGCAAGATGGTCACATTTTCAGCCTTGCCGCACACCGAACATACGTCGTCCACATAGGTGTGATTGTCAGTGGGAGGAATGTAGTAGTAGTTGAGTGCGTTACATTCGGCGCATTTCGAGACCTGTGTGCCATGCACGCCGCAGGTGGGTTGGGTTGTCTCGGGCAGAAGCCATGAGTGAGGCTGCTCATTGATCCAGACCTCACCGAGCTGCACATTTTGCTCGGCCCCCTCTGAACATTGAAATCTGAAATAGCGGAATTTGCCAGTTGAGTTCAATTGTGGACGGAATACCACTTCCTCTTGGTTGGTGAAAGGAATGTTGGGGTAGTCGCTGACACGGTCGATGACAATATAATTCGCGTTATCGTTTGATCCGGCGAGCCACCAGCTGCGCACGTTGCGGTTGGGATAGCTGTGGGTGTCGTTGGCGGTGACTATCGAGTATTGGCTTACTGCCACGGGCTCGCTGGCCTCGATGGTGACCCAACAATTAGGGACGATGCCGTAATACTTGGTCGAAGCATCGTTGTCGCAAAGCTTGTCGGTCGATTCGTTATTAAATGCTCCCTGGCCACCGCCAATGATGCGGTAACCCACCCCATACTTGTCATGACGGGTCCAAGTGGGTTCCGGGTTGGGATCTTCACCGCCTTCAGCGGCAAATTGGGCACTGAAATAGCCGTGCAGAACATTTCCCGTGGTGCCTTCGGTCATCAATGCATTCTCCTCGGCATCATAATAAAGGTTCATGATGACAGTGGCGCCATCGCTATCATAAGAGCGCAACAAGTAGAATGTATCGGAGGTGCGTTCTCTGTAATAGACCGACGTCTCATGGTTGATTTCACTCTCTAAATATCCGTCATCGCACAGATATCTCTTGTACTTGCGGTTAAAGGCTTTGTACTTGCCTGTGCCGTCATTGACGAAACACCACTGGTCAACAGGGGTGCCCGAAGGGGCAGAGCCCAATGACGTGGCATAATACGGAGTTGAGCCAAAGTACTGCTCCGCACCTTGTACATACAGATTGTTGATGATCAGATAATACCACTTGGTGGTCGATGCGTTAGGGTCGCTCGTGGGCTCAAACGGCAGCGCCTGGGCCACAAATGGCAGCACTGCCATGAGCAGTGATGTCAGTGAGATTTTATGAAAGTGTTTCATTCTTGCAATGATTATTGTGTTTCCTTGGTGTGTACTAGAGGGCGAGGCGCAGTCCCATGTTAGATTGGGATGGGGTGTTGTTTTTGCGCCATGTCACGGTGCAGGCTCCTGCTTCGTCATTCCAGCTGCCGCCGCGGTACACGCGATTCTGGCCAGTGGTGGGGCCTGTAGGGTTGGATTGGGCATCACTGGTGTAGTAGCCAAACCAGTCTTGGCACCACTCACTCACGTTGCCACTCATGTCGTACAGTTCTAACTCGTTGGGGGCTTTTTGGGCGACAGGGTGGGTGCTCTTAGGCGTGCCAAATGGATTGCCATAAGGGCCAGAATTGCCCCAGTAAAACCCCACTGAGCTAAGATTGTTGCCGCCAGCGTAAGTGTATCCCTTACTGAATCGGCCGCCACGGGCAGCATACTCCCACTCGGCCTCGGTGGGCAGACGGAAGCGCTTGCCTGTCATCTGGTTTAACTTGGTGATGAACGTCTGGCAGTCGTCCCAACTCACGCTCTCGACAGGACACTGCGGGTCATCGGTGAAAGTGCTGGGGTTGCTGCCCATCACCGCCACCCACAGGGCTTGTGTGACTTCGGTCTGGCCAATGCTGTAGTTGCCGAGCGTCACCTGGTGGGCTGGCTTCTCGCTGTAGGTACTGTTGTTGTCACCCATGGTGAACGTGCCACTTAGCACGGGCATCATCTTGAACGACACGCCCCCCACTGTGTAGGTGGTCGGCTCGGAGCTGAACGAAGTCTTGCCGAGCATGATGTTGAGCACCTCGTTCACATCGGCGATGTCGACACTTCCGTCACCTGTGACATCGCCGGCATCTGTTTCATCCTTGCCCAGCATGATGTTGATGATCGCATTCACGTCGGCGATATCGACCTTACCGTCATCGGTGACATCGCCGATAACAACAGACGAAGGGTCGGCATCAATGGGAACAACAGTGCAAGTGTGGGATTTGTTCTCCGCAATGAAAAGGCCATAGCTGTCGATGTCAAGGTACAGTTTTTCGCCATTATTATAACAGTAAATATTGAAACTGTTGTCACTGTTTAGTTCGGTGTAACTGACGTTGTGCTCTGTTGCATCGCCAAAGAACACGCAAAGCACCACGTAGGCCTTACGACCACGGTTGTAAATCTTGTAACCGGTCGAGGCGTTGCCTACAAAGCACCACTGGAAATTCTTGTCGTTCGATGGTGACGATGACACATCGACAGCTTCACCATTAGCACTGACGGTTAGATACATACCTTCTATTTTGATTTGATACCATTGGGTTGTCGTCAACGTCGGATTGGATGTGGGCTCAAAAGGTGGGTCGACGGGCGGAGCCACGGCAACCTCCGAGACGGTGTAGCTGTTGTATTTAGCATAGCTGCCGTAGATGCCATTGTCGCTATCATAACAAAGGTACATCTTCTGATTAGCGTTCATATAGTAGATATAGAAATTGTTTCCGCTGCCCAGTTCGACGCGGTTGATGTCAACTTCATTACCCGTGCCATCGACTTCAAACCCATATTTCATATAAGCCTTGCAGCCGCGGCTATAAATCTTGTAACCGGTCGACTCGGTGCCCACAAAACACCACAAGTAGTAGTCGTTGGTTGTTGAAGCGGTCGATGAGGTCTGGACCTGTTTCCAATTGGCATCGGCATAGAGATACACATTTTCTGTCTTGATCAGATACCACTTGGTAGTCGGCGACG
>DEKO01000084.1:4220-4570 GCA_002353885.1 Porphyromonadaceae bacterium UBA2720 | reverse complement strand
CAGCGCAGTAATTATAGGAATTATCGAATTATTTCTTCAATCGTTGATTAACGGGTCGGCGGCTTGGAGCAGTTTGCCCATGAGCTGCGGGTTGTAGTGGGGATGCTGCTGCACAAAGTGTTTGACCAGCTCACGTGCTTGTGGGCTGTGGTGGCCGTCGAGCAGGGCATGACACCAGTCGAGCGGGAAGAAGATGTCGCCCGTGCGCTGCACGTCTTCCAGAGCCTCCAATGCCGGCAGGATGTAGCGGTTGCTCAGCGGCTCGCGCGCGGGGTCGTTGAGCAATCGCATCATGGCAGCTGCATAGGGCTCGACACGGCGGTTGGCTGGCTGCAACAACGACATGAACA
>DEKO01000084.1:1967-4201 GCA_002353885.1 Porphyromonadaceae bacterium UBA2720 | reverse complement strand
CGCCGCTGGTCCTCGGTGGTGAGGCGGCTGCGCTGAGTGGCCAGGATGTCTTGCCAGTTGTCTGGCATGACGATGGCCAGGTGCCAGGCGATGCGCGTGAGGTCGTTGACGCTGAGCAGCGGCTCGTTTTGTGCCATCCACAGGGCGCTGATTGAGTCGACCACTGCCGGTGACTGTGCTGTCTGACCCAGCGACCGCATCAGTTGCTGACGCAGCACCTTGGACGGATGTTGTCGGGCAAGTTGCCACAGCATTAGCTCGGCCTGTTTGCGAGCGCCAAGGGATGTGCGCGCGAGTGTGGCAGACGCATAGGTTGCATATGATGCCAGCAGCTGGTCGTCGGTCTCGGGCGTGAGCAGTGCCAACAGCATGCACGACATAGCATCATCAGGGCCGATGCGGTGCATGAGCATATTGTCATAGAGTGTCATCACGGCTGCCAGACGGGCTTCGGCTGTGGTGAGTTCGGGCCATCGGTTGACGTATGCCATAACTGAAGCACTGTCGGCCAGGCGATAGCGCACGTAGTCGCGTCCGTCGGCGTTGGGCAGTGGTGTCTGGTCGTCCAGTTTGACATCGACCAGGGGCATGCCCTTGTGCTTGACCCACTGCTGGTCAAACTCGCTGATGCCAGCCTGTGGCGACTGCCGGTCGAGAATCTCGATGAGCTGGTCCCATGTGGCGTTACCATGGGCAAATTGGCGCAAGTAGGCCTGTAATCCTTGTTGCAGCTCGTGTTCACCCATGCGCTCCTCAAGTTTGCGCATCATGATGGGAGCCTTGTGATAGATGATGTTGCCATAGAGCAAGCCGGCCTGGTTGAGGTTGGCCAGCGGCTGCTGGATGGGGTGAGTGCCAAGTGAACGGTCGGTAGTGATGGCAGGGATATAGTGTGCCCTCATGAATGCCAGGTCGTGGTCCAGATTGGGAAATTGTTCGCGGCAGACCTTGTCGGCCATGAAGTTGGCAAACACCTCCTTGGTCCACACATCGTTGAACCACCGCATGGTCACCAGGTCGCCGAACCACAGGTGCGCCGTCTCGTGGGCGATGAGCTGGAGTCGTTTCATGCGCTCGTCGGGTGACGGGTTGGGACCGAGAAAGATGGTGCGGTCGCGCAGTTGTATGCAGCCCGGATGCTCCATGCCGCCGAACTGGTATCCTGGCAGCACTACTGTGCCATACTTGGCAAAAGGCTGTGTGATGCCCGTGTATTGCTCCATCCACTGGATGGCATGCGCCATCTCGCCGGCAATCTGTGGCAGTTGTGCCACCTTGGCCGTGTCGCTCTCGCGGTAGAGGATGGTGATGTCGCGGCCATCATGCGTGGCGGTGTAGGTCTCGAAGCGTCCGGCAGTGAACGAGAATAGGTAGGTGGGCAGTGGGTCGCTCTCGGCATAGTGGATGACATCGGTGGCCTGTGCCCTGGTGTGGCGGTCGGTCTGTGGAGCATTGCTGATGGCACTCCACGAGTTGGGCAGGTTGAGGGTTAGGGTGAACCTTGCCTTGAGGTCGGGCTGGTCGAAGCAGGGAAACACACTGCGTGCATGATCGGGAACGAAGAGGGTGTACAAGTAGTCGGCATGACGGTTGAGTGCCTGGTCTAGGCTAGTGAACGTGATGGTGACCTGGTTGCGTCCCGCTTGCAGCAGCTTGTGTGGAATGATGATGTGCTCATCAGCGTAGTTCACAGCGCATCGATGGTTGTTGACCGCAATGAGTTCTTCATTCAGTTGACCCTGGAAGTCAATGGGCAGGTCGGTGTGACCTGTCCAGTCAAAGGACAGCGTCACTGTGCCCATTACGGCCGAGTCGCGCTCGATGGGCACACTGAGCCGCAAGTCATACTTCACATTGCTGATGTGCTGGGTGCGAAATTGTGCCAGTTCCTGGCTCACGCCCGGTTGCAGCATCGTGTAGCCCGCCATGGTCAGTGCACATCCCATGGCCACCCAAGTGGCCACCAAAATCTTGATTATCCGTTTCATCGCATTGAATGCTTTTCTGGCCACAAAGTTAGTGCTTTTCGTTGAGAAATGAAAATTGGGCATCACTCGTCCTTGCTTCCAGGTTCTAAAAAAATCGTAACGTTGGCTGTCGCCCAAGTTACTCATGTTCGGAAAAATGCGATTAAGCGAGAGCCATGCGAGCTCGCTCGCTGATGGCCGAGCATGAGCATTTTGTCTAACAGCAAAAAAATGGATTTTTTTGGCTCTTCGCTCACTTAATCGTAA
>DEKO01000084.1:0-1884 GCA_002353885.1 Porphyromonadaceae bacterium UBA2720 | reverse complement strand
CTCACTTAATCGTAACTTTGCACATTGTTGTTTAAAATCAATGTGACATGGGTTATCGAGTTGTATTTGAATATGAGACCGAGTCATCGGCCATGAGCGATGTGTATAACTGCGCCGATGAGCAGGCGGCAATGCAGATGTTTAAGGAGCTGCGCGAGCAATTGATAATGGCCATCGACCCGACGCGTTGCGAGGTTGTCGATGAGCCCGACCTCTATGGCATGACCGACCGTGAGCAAGGCTGCTATGGCTTTGTGCGCATCGACAAGGATTGACACCGCTTGCCCTCTCACCCAAAAGCAAATGAAATGAAGAAGTTATCGTGTGTGTTGTTTGCGTTGTGTCTGTGTGCTGTAGCCACAGCACAGGATATCGGCGACTTTGTCAAGCAACAGCTTGTGGCCTACCCCCAGAGCCGTTTGCTCGATATCTATAAGTCGTGTTTTCAAGACTGCATGGGTGCTGAGCATCTGGTGGGTGACCGCCAGGGTGCCATGCGCTATCTACAACAAGAGTTGGCCTCAGCTGCCTCCGACCCGCAGCCCTGGTGGTACTATGAGCCCTGTGGCCCGCAAGGTCGGCATGTTCGCATAGCGTTGCGTGCGGTGACCGATGGCATGTTGAGCAGCGAAGAACTGCTCGATGCCTTTGTTCGCAGCGCCAATGCCTCGAGCCATCCCACGGTGGAGCAGTGGAGCGTGCAGTGGAATGAGTTGCTCGACACGATTGGGCATCTGGGCTTGCGGCTGCCGCAGATGGACCGTGACCACTGGTTCATTGACAGTGTGCTCATGGCGGGCCAGTATGCCATCAGCCACTCGCCCGACTATCGTGCGGCCTATTATCCGCACTACCGCATTGTCGAGCGTGGCATCTTTGAGCGAGAACTCAAGTCTCGGCTCGAATCACGTCACCACAATCTTGTCAACCAACATCAAATGTCTATGCAACAGAATATCAGCGAGGTACAGGCCTACCTCAAGGAGTGTGGCGCATTCTACATCGCCACTGTCGATGGCAATCAGCCCCGTGTGCGCCCGTTCGGCGTGTCAGAGATTATCAACGGCCGTCTCTATATCATGACAGGCAAGGTCAAGGATGTGTTCAAGCAGATGGACAAGAATGGCTCATTCGAAATCTGTGCTCTCAAGCCCTCGGGAACAGAATGGATGCGACTGAGTGGCACACTGGTCAACGATGATGACTTGGCTGTAAAAGAGGAGTTCCTCAACCGCAATCCAGGGCTGAAGTCGATGTATAGCGCCAACGACGGCAACATGGCGGTGCTCTATATCATTGGCGCCACAGCACGCTTCTGCTCGTTTGCGGCGCCTGAGCGCACAGTCACCTTCTGACAAGCTCTTACTCATTTTTTTACCCAGGCTACGGACGTGCGAAGGCGCGTCCTTGTGTGGTTTCCACCTTTCCCTACTTTAACGTGAGTTCGACGAAATTGTATGGATTGACAATCAGAGAGTTAGCAAATTATTCGGCATCGTTCTGCTGGATTTGTTATCCAGCAGGTTTTTAAAAACAACTCAAACAACTTACTCAATCTTAATTCTTTTGGCAATAATATAGAAGTTGACCCTTATTGGGAAAATCTATATCATTGCCACTCTTTATTTTCTTATGTTATCTTATCTTACTCTTGAAGTAACTATTCACCGATTCAGAAAAATCTCCTCTTACCCCTCTGTGCATCGAAGATGCAGAACGGGTCGAAGACCCGATTTTGTTCGAAAGACCATGCAAGTGCATCGAAGATGCACGCAGCTTGGTCCTGAGACTCGACCTGCCAAGTGCCTCGCAGAGGAACTTTAACCAGCTCGACACTAGTTGTTTGGCTGTAAAAGTTCCTCTACGAGGCACTTTTGTTCTGCT
>DEKO01000083.1:3760-9910 GCA_002353885.1 Porphyromonadaceae bacterium UBA2720 | reverse complement strand
AACTCTATGTCTATGGCTGCTATTCTGGATGGGGTGCTACCGGCGACAACCGCAAGAACTTCTTGGAGAACGAGGGCATCAAGGTCGGTGACAAACTCACCGTCATTGGTCCCAAGAGCACTCACAACGGCACCATTGAGGTCAATGGTGGTCTCTTCTTCGACTACGAGCCTGCTCGTTGATAGGATAGTGTACAATATCACGACAACCGCGCAGACAATATGTCTGTGCGGTTGTTTTTTTGACCAAAAGTTTGTACCTTTGTCGGCGCAATGCGAGCACAGGCTCGCACAAGTCAACAAAACAAGAGCAAATGAAAAGACTGACACTCACACTGTGCGCGATGGTGCTGGCAATGGCCAGTTGGGCTGTGTCGCGCGACAACTACACCGTGATTATCTCGCTTGACGGCTTCCGGTGGGACTACCCCGAGGCGTTCGACACTCCCTTTCTCGACCAGATGGCGCACGACGGGGTCAAGGCGGTGATGACACCGTCGTTCCCCAGCAAGACGTTCCCCAACCACTATACCCTGGCCACAGGGCTGGTGCCCGACCACCACGGCATCATCAACAACAACTTTGTCGTGCGCAAGACGGGCAAGGTCTACTCGCTCAGCAACAAGGAGACGCGCACCGACCCGCAGTACTATGGCGGCGACCCCGTCTGGCTCACAGCCAAGCGGCAGGGGGTCAAGACGGCTACCGTCTTCTGGGTGGGCAGCGATGTCGCCATCCAGGGCGACCATGCCAACTACTGGCACGACTACCTCACCGAGGGGAATATGCCCTACACGGCACGCTGTGCCGAGATCCTGCGGCTGCTATGTCTGCCCGAGCAGGAGCGTCCACACCTGATTATGGCCTACTTTGAGCAGCCCGACCGCAGTGGGCACAAGAATGGCCCCATCTGTCATGAGACGCGTCGTGCCATGGAGTCAATGGATGTTTTGCTCGACGACCTGTGGCAAGGCATCAAGCATTTGCCTTACGGGGCCAAGGTCAACCTCATTGTCACGGGCGACCATGGCATGACTTGGCTCAATCCTGAGCGGCAAATCAATCCGGCGCAGTATCTGGATCCCGCATGGATCGAGAGCATCCACAACGACTTTCCGGTGATGATCAATGCCAGCAAGCCCGCCTATGTCAACGATATCGTCCATGCCTTGAAGGGGGTGGACCACATCCGTGTGTGGCGTCGCAGCGAGATACCCGCCTATCTCAACTATGGCAAGAACGAGAACATGAGCGACATCATCGTCTTGCCCGATGTGGGGTGGTACTTCAGTGCCGACAAACTCAAAAACAAGGGCTCGCATGGCTTCGACCACACCTGCAGCGACATGTGGGTCGCCTTCCGCGCCATCGGGCCCGACTTCAAGCGGGGCTACGAGCGCCAGGGCACCTTCCGCAACGTGTGCATCTATCCGCTGCTCTGTCACCTGCTCTGTGTTGACCCCAGCCCAAACGACGGCTCGCTCAACGAGGTCAGCGACCTGCTAAAATAGCTTACAGCTTACAGCTAGAGGCACTAGACTGTCTAGAATATCTAGACCATCTAGTGCCTCTAGTGTCTGGCGATTACGCGGCACGCTGCATTTATGCATTATGCATTGTGCATTGTGCATTGTCTACTGCTTGCCCAGCATGATGTCGATCACTGCATTGACATCCGAGATGTCAATGTCGTTGTCGCCAGTGACATCGGCAACAACGGTTGTCTCGGCTTTGCCCAGCATGATGTCGATGATGGCATTGACATCGGCGATGTCGACCACACCATCGACATTCACATCGCCCACCAGTGACGACTGGGGCTGGTACTCATAGGCTCCCAGGTCGATGGCGTCGCCGGCCACGCGGGCATGGCCAGCCAGGTCGGTCTCGACCTCAAAACCTGCAACGATGGTGCCCGCGTCGACAAAGATGCTGCCCTGTGTCAGTGCCCACGAGGCCTCGGCAACAGCGAGGGTGTCGGCCTGGTCGACTGCCACACCGCGCCAGGTGGTGGCGCACTCAAAGTTGGCGTCGTCGGCTTCATGATAGATTGAGTTGAGCACCATGCTCGACTCCAGTTCGCGCAGAGCCATGCCGATGTTGGCTGTGTCGGCCTCGGCATTGGCGCGGATGAGGTTGCGCTGCGCAGTGGTGTTGACCACCTTGCCTGTGCCGGCCATGTAGATTCCGCCACCCCAGAAGGCCATGTTGTTATAGACCGCTGCATTGACCACGGCACCATCCTGCAGCAAGATGCCGCCACCGCGGCCGCCCATCGTCTCGCCATACTCGGGCGCATCGGCATAGCAGTTGGCCACGATGGCGTTGGTGATGCGGCCATTGTAGTTGTAGACACCGCCGCCCAGCAGGCCACGGCAGCTCAGCACGGTCAGGTCGGTGACATCGCCGTTGTTGAACAGGGCGCCGCCACCGCTGGCATAGCACTCCTCAAAGCGACACCCCGTCATCGTGCCGCCATTGTTGTAGACCGCGCCGCCATTGTCGGCAACACAGTCGACAAACTCGCAATTGTTGATGGCGCACTTGCGGGCATACACCGCACCGCCATAGCCATTGCCATAGCTCGAGTGGGCATAGTTGCGGGCAAACAGGCAGTCCTCAATCACGCCCTCGCCGTCGCTGTACAGAAACACCGCGCCGCCATAGCAGTTGCTGTCGCTCGTCGACTGGGCATAGAAGTACGACGAGTTCTCCACTACACGGCATTTGCGCAGCTGCACATTGCCTTGGGCATAGAGCGCGCCGCCGTAGGCTTTGGCCTGCCACACGCTGGCATTGGCACCGGTCAGGGTGAAGCCGTTGATCTCGGTGGGCTGCACGATGGGGTTGGCTGCAAACAGCAAATGAGCGCCATTGTCGTGCGTGCCGGGAATCTCGAGCGAGTCGTTACCAAACTTCCACGTGTAGCGATAGCTCGTGCCGTCGGCAATGGCACGTTGCCACTTGTCAGCAAGGTCATCGTCGGCACTCAAGATGCTGGGGTGGGCAAAGCTGTAGGGCTTGCCGTCACGCAGCATCTCACGTTCATCTTTGCTCGTCTCGTTGCCCTCAAAGCCGCCATAGAGGCTCACGCCATCCTTCAGAAAGAAGGCACTTGACCGGGGCTTGTTGGCGCGGATGAGTGAGTCGGGGCGGTAGACGCCCTCGGCCACCCACACTTCATCGCCGGCCTGCGACTGGTCGATGGCGGCCTGCAGGTCGCCCATGGCATTCTGCCACGAGGTGCCGTCGCCGCTGGCGCCTGGTTTCACATAGTGTATGTTGGCCGTCATGGCCATGGCAGTGAGCATCAGTGCCACTGCCACAATCATCTTTTTCATTTTACTGATTTTCGGTTGTTAATGGTTAGAAGCTCTAGATTAACGTGAGTTCGATGAAATTGTATGGATTGACAATCAGAGAGTTAGCGAATTATTCAGCATGGTTCTGCTGGATTTGCAATCCAGCAGGATTGAGTATAAGCATTTGTAATGCGCTTATTTCGGATTGCAAATCCTTATACTCAAATGCGGTCGGATTACAAATCCGACCGAACCAGCTTGGCTATCAGAACTTTATTTTCGTCGAACTCACGTTAGATTATCTAGGATTTCTAGACAATCTAGAGCCTCTAGAGAATGATTCTGATAAGTAAGTGTGTGCTACTTGATGGTCTTATGGCTACGGCTCTGGCCATTGCTCAGCAGCTCACTCACAATGTAGATGCCGCTCGCGGGCTCATGGCTCAGCACTTTGCCGTCAAGGCTATAGTAGACGCAGCGCACCACTTGGGCGTCGCTCGACAGACCTTCGACGCTGGTATAGGGCGCATAGCCGGTCACTTGCCATCCCTTCAGGGTGGCAGGTGTGCCGTCGACACCGGGCAGAGCGTCGTAGCCGAAAATCTTGGCATACTCTTGGTTGTACTCCGACACACTCACGTTGCTCACGTCGGGCAGGGCATTGATAATCTCAATCCAGCGCTCGGCAGGCAGTTGGTTGTGCTGCAGCGTCAGGCCCTGCAGATAGCTCATGCTGCCGAAGGTCACCTCGGTCAGCTGGTTGTCTTGTGCTGCCAGACGGTAGAGGTAGCTCGACTTGCTCAGGTCCAGCGTGCTCAGCTGGTTGTTGTTGACCTGCACGTAGTAGAGGTTGTGCTGGCTCAGGTCCAGGTCGCTCAGCTGGTTGTAGGCTAGGTTCAGGTCGTAGACAGATGGTGCCACGCTCAAGTCAATGGCACTGAGCTGGTTGTGGTCGGCATAGAGCACATAGAGGTTGCTGTTGCCGCTCAGGTCCAGTTCGGTGAGTTGGTTGTTCTCGCACGTCAGGCGCGACAACTGGCTCAGCAGGGTGGTGTTGAGTTCAGTGAGCTGGTTGCCGCCGATGTTGAGGTAGCGGACGCCGGTGTTCTGGCTCAGGTCGATGGCGGTGAGCTGATTGTTGGTCAGGTGCACACCTTCCAGGTTGGGGCACGTCGACAGGTCGATAGTGCCAATCATGTTGTCGCTCAGGCTCAGTGTCTTCAGTGCGGGAACTCCGCTGATGTTGATGCTCTCGATGGCGTTGTCATAGGCATACAGGTCTTCAAGTTTGCTCATGCCAGTGAGGTCGAGCGACGTGATGCGGTTCTCCTGGCAGTCGAGCTCGGTCACGTTGCCCAGGCCGGTCACGTCCAGCTCGGTGAGCTGGTTGTTGCGCACGTCCACCTGATAGATGCTCTGCTGCTTGGGCAGCAGAACGGCGGTCAGCAGGTTGTCGCCGCAGTCCAGCTTGGTCAGGGCGGCCATGCCCGAGCAGTCGAGTGTGCCGGCGATGCGGTTCTCACTCACGTCCAGCACGCGCAGTGCCGTGCAGCCGGCCACGTCAAGGCTGGTCATCGAGCCACCCTCGGCATATAAGCCCGTCAGATTGGTCATGTGGCTCAGGTTCAGGCTCGAGAAGGCGTTGTAGTTCATCTGCAACTGCTGCATGTTGGGGCAACCATCCAGGTTCACGTTGGTCAGGTTGACGCTGTTGGCAACTATCTGGATAAAATCGCCATAGAGCTTCATCGTCTGGCCCTTGAGCGTCTCGGTGTAATAGGCGCCACTGGTGTAGTCCACGAGCGTGCCATCGCCCCAGTCGACCTGGAAGGCGCCGCTGGCCACGAGTCCCAGACGAGTCGATTGTCCGACTTGCGAGTTGGCAAATGTCAATGTTGCTGTGGGTTCCTGTGCCATCAAGGCCATGGCTGTAAACCCTGTCAATGCGATTGAAAGTAAAGTTCTTTTCATCTTAATGGTAATTAAATAACAACAATCAGTTTTGAATCCACAAAGTTAATGAAATCTGGCAAAAAGGGGATGATTTTTAACCATAATTCACCTGAACGGGTGCATATCCCCTCCCCTTTCCCTTATGGGGTAGTGCGATGTGTGGTTCGGTGGTCCTCGAAGAGGGTCAACGTCGATGCAACAAAAAATCCCCGCCAGAGCTGGCGGGGATTGCTTCTGCTCAATGACCGGAATTAACGGTTGAGCATGATGTTGATAACCTCATTGATGTCGGCCACATCGACTTTGGTGTCGTCCTCGGTCACAAAGGCACGGCTACCATAGTTGTCGGCGCTGTCGGTGCCCAAGACGATGTTAATCAGGATATTGACATCTTCAACATCCACCATGCCGTCGTTGTTCACGTCGCCACGCAGCGTCTGAGGCTCAACCTCGGTGCTGCCGGGACACAGAATCTCGGTGGCCAGGCCGGTCTGCATCGCCTTGAAATAGGCGCGGAACGGAGCCACGGTCTGCGGCGTGTCGTGCAGCACGAAGCGCGAACCCTGGGCATCCATGGTGTAGATGCCGCCCTCGCTCATGGCGATGTAGGTGCCCGAGAGCATGAAGTGCTGACCGCTGGTGATGGCGATGGGGTCGGCCTTGAGAGTCACGTCCTGGGCACTCCAGCTCATCACCTTGCCCGTCATGTCGCGGCCGTCGGCAACAGCCACCAGATAGGGCACATTGGCCTCCATCGAGCTCACTGCATCGAAACTCACCACGCCGTCCTCTTCGCGTGGGAAGTTGTACACCCAGTAGTCAGTGTTGGCCACTGGCGTGCGGCCGTCAATCTCGACATTGGTGGCGGCAAACGGCAGCACCATCGTGCTCCATGC
>DEKO01000083.1:0-3687 GCA_002353885.1 Porphyromonadaceae bacterium UBA2720 | reverse complement strand
TAGGGATAGCCGTCCTCGAGCACAATCTCGGTGGCTGTCTGGCCCTTGACCACGTTCTTGCCGTTGAGGCTTGCAGGCACGCTGGCATTCTCAGCCAGGATATAGATGGTGTTGGGGTTGGCGTTGGGCGTGATGCCGCTCAGCGTCACGTTCTCGATGCTCACGGCAGCGGCCGATGCCGGTACCACAAAACCATCAACGGGCTTGTTGCACTGGCGTGTGCCATCGGCATTCCACACGATGATGCCTGGACGGATGTCGTAGTAGACCGACTCGCCCGGTTTGACGATGTTGTCAACGTGCGAGGCATCCTCCTCCATGGGCACATTGTTGCGGGCATAGATGTTCAGCGCATAGGTTGACCCATAGGCCAAGTTGTCGAAGTCGAAGTAATAGGTACGGGTCTCACCGGCAGGAACTGCAATGGTCAGCTGCTGGTAGCCTACCATCGAGCCTTTGCCGTCCTCGAGGATGAAGAGCGGAGCCAGGATATACTTGTTATACTCAATGTCGCCGCTGTTGGTGATGGCGGCGCTGAAGCGGGCGTGACTGTCATAAATCACGTCATGGTCGCCCTCGTTGTCACCGGCTACGGCATTCTCGGCACGGATGACCACCGACAGGTTGGCCACATCGAAGTCGGTCGAGCCGTTGCCGGTGATGGTCACTGTGCCGGTGCCGGGAATCTTGCTGCCACCCATCGAGTTGTCGTAGAGCGAGAGCTGAGCTGTCTTGGTGCCGGCATTCTGCGGGGTGAAGTTGAAGGTCACCACCTTCTCGGCTCCAGCCGCAATCTCGGTCTCGACCACGGTGACATATTCGCCGTACTCATCAATTTGCTCGTTGGTCAAGTAGAAGTAGAGTTTGCCGTTGAAGCGGTCTACACTGTTGTTCTTCACCGTCACGTTGCACTGTTCGGCGGTGCCGGTCTTCTCACCACCACTAAACTCAAACTGCGTCGATTGCAGGTCGACCAGCGGGTGATCGGTCAGCGTGGCATAGTCGCCATTGACATTCATCTCGATGTAATAGCGGTCGCTCTCGAGCATGGGCTTCCACTCGTCGCTGCCTTGCTCCATGCTCACGGGAACGATGCGGTAGGTGCCGTTGCCGATGCTCTTGCCGAAGTAGTAGTACTGCGAGTCATTGGTCTCAGGCCAGTTGTCGGTCACCGACAGGTAGCCCGAGTAGATGTTGCTGCTCATAATCAGCTCCAGGAAGTTGCCATTGTTGTCATACAGGGCGATGCCGCGGCGATACTTGGTGCCGTCGTCGATGTGGTCCTCGGCAGTGACCTTGATGTAGCGGCGCTTGTAGAGCGAGAAGCCTTGGCTGCCACGATCAAGCGTGCGGCTGCTGCCGCTATAGTACATGTGGAACACCGTCAGCACATGGTTCACCTCCTCGCTGGGACCACTGTAACCGGGCTTGATGCCGATGATGGCCGTCTGGTCGATGTTGTAGCCCTCGGCGCTGCTCGACGAGCCGATGCCGCCGGCATGGGGGTTGAGCACCGACAGCACAAAGTAGCCGTTGCCCATGCCACCCCAACCCCAGTTGATGTGGTAGTAGTCGCCATACTCATAGCCGTCGCACACAAACGAGTGACCGCCGCCACTGCCGGCACGGCCGTTGTAGATCATCGGGCGGCCGGCGGCCAGCTCCTGATAGATCATGTCCTCCCAAGCCTGCTGGTCGTAGTCGCTGCGATACACCAGCTTGGCATCGTAGTCAAAGTAGTTGTTCAGCGCCTTGGGGATATAGGGGTCGCTCGTGCTCGATGCCGACAGGCCATATTTCATCTGGGCCGCGCAGCCGGCATAGAGCATCAGCCACGACACTGCCTCGGTGTAGACCTCGTCCTCAGCGCCGGTGTAGGTGTCGCGCATGTGCTCCCAGTCAAAAGTGATTGGCTCAAGAGCATCGGTGACGAAGGTGCCGTATTCTTCCGTATAAGGGTCATAATAATTGGCGGTGTACGACGGGATGGTCTGGCTGCACCGTGCGGGCCAGTTGTGATACTTCATGATCTGTGCCATCGATGTGGCTACACAGCCTGTGTAGGACAATTCGCCGATGGTGTCGCCATCCTCCACATGCATAAACTCGGGGCAGTGGTTCCAGTAGGGGGTAGCCTGGTCCCAGTTGGTGGTGATCATCGGGGCAATCGAGTTGCGCGTGTTCACTGTCGTGGTGCGGCGCGGAGCGGCCAGACGAGTGGCGGCCTCGACATCGCTCATCGCGGCCAGGGCCTGCAGCTGGCGGGCATAGCCGTCGAGCATGCCTTGCAGGTTGGCGGGAACCTGGGCGGCGTCGAAGTGACCCACGGTCGAGTAGCCCAAGATGGGGGTGGTGCGGTCGTCGCCACTGACGATGACAAAGCCGTTGTCATTGCCCACATTGTAGATGTAGTAATAGCCGGTGTTGGCGGCAGCCTGCACGGTGGGCGACTGAGACGCCATGCGCAATGTGCGTTGTGTGCCTTGTTTCTGCTGGACGAATGCTGCGGCGGCCTCGCGTGCCTGGTCGGCGGTCACTGGGCCTGCCAGTGACGAGACGGCCACTTGCATCGCCAGGGCGAGCAAGGCCAAAGTCTTGTTTGTCATAAAGTTGCTAATTATAAGAGGTTTATGTTATTATTGTCTGTTTTGGGCCACAAAAATAGTCAAAAAGAATGAAAGTTGAGGTAATGTGGCTCAAATTTCTACAAAATTTGTGATTTATTCACCAAATTGGCAAAGCGTTTCCCCAATCCCTCGCGGCGTGATTAACGGAAAATACAAGTCTTCGACTTGTCTCATGCATCCCGCAGCTCCCCAACGCGCCATTCGGTGTGTCCCACGGCCGCACACTCTGCGAGGTGCGTCCCGTCGAGCCGACTAAAGCACACAGTGCGCACCAGCTCTGCGAGCTGGCACGCACAATGTGTTTCGCACATCGCCAAGTCTCCGACTTGTCTCATGCATGTATCCCGCAGCTCCCCAATGTGCCATTCGGCGTGCCAGCAGGATTAGCGGAAAATGCAAGTCGGAGACTTGCTGATGTGCGAAGCACATTGTGCGTCGCTCGTCGTAGATGAGCGGCGCACTGTGTGTCAGCAGTTCCCCCCAGGAGGTGCGCACGTCGCAGACGTGCGGCAGTGGTTGCAGGAGTCACTATTATTTATTACCTTTGCCCCCAAAAGATAAGAATCTATGAGCAAAGTTGTTTCACTCCACCACATTGTCATCAACACCAAAAACCGAGAGATGACCATAGCTGCTGAACACAGTGAGGACATTTATCGCTTCATCACGAGCATCATCAAGCGGAACAAATGCGTTCTATATCGCATAGGAGGTATTGAGAACCACATCCACATACTAGTAGATCTGTCACCCACTGTCAACCTATCGCACTTGATGTGGGACATTAAGCGTTCCAGTAGCGACTGGGCAAAACAAAGCGGTTTATTCCCCGACTTTGTGGGCTGGGGTAAGGAATACGCTGCATTCTCGGTCTCTGCCTCTCATAAAGATGCGGTCATTGCTTATATTAAGCGACAGCGTGAGCATCATCTACAAGTAGGATATGATGCCGAGCTCCAACGCATAGCTGAGCGTAATGGCGCGCAGTGGACCGAAACAATGCTCACATAATGTATCTCCCACGGCCGCACACTCTACGAGGTGCGTCCCGTCGAGCCGA
>DEKO01000109.1 GCA_002353885.1 Porphyromonadaceae bacterium UBA2720 | reverse complement strand
GGAATAGCAAAAATGAAAAACTTCGTCTTTCATTTTGCTCTTCACTCAGTTTGCACTACCTTTGTGCCGCAAAATTCCAAAGCAAGCTGACCCAATGATACAATTCAAACGACTGACACTGCTGGCACTCATGCTCCTGGCACTGCTACCGGCAAACGCTGTGCTCAAAGAGCGCGACATGAAACAGACACTGAGCGTGCTGCGCACCGAACTCGAGAGCACACACCACGAGCAACTCGTGCGCATGCAGCGATTCAACGAGATGAACCGACGCTTCGACAAGATGATGCTGCAGGTCATGGACCGCAGCCAGCAAATCGAACTCATGCTCTACTCGCAGAAGTCAAACTATGTCTTCGACCTAGCCTATGCCTGCAACGAGGCCACACAGCTCTACGACCGCATGTCGGCACGCATGCTGCCATTCGACGTCTTTGCCAAGCAATATAACGACCAGGTCACACAATACGTCCACCTGGTGCAGTCGCTTGAGGGCATTCCCGACTACCTGCTCACCACGCCCCAGATGAGAGCCGACCGCGACAGCTGTGCGCATCTGGCCGACATCATCGCGCACGACATGGCGGTGCAACAGGTCCAGATCGAGAAGACACAGGAGCGAAGCAAGGCCATCCTGGCCAAGGCCAAACTGCTCAACGAGTTTGCCATGCAGGCCTATGACGACATCCGCCGCAACATCTTTGTCAACGGAGGCGACTCCTACTTCAGCATCATGCAGAACATGCCGCGACATTGGAGGCAGGCCAAGTATGACCTGACCGACAAATACCGGCCAACAGGCAAGACACACAGCGACTGGCGAGGCAACCTCATCTGGTTTCTGTTTATCTTCATCATCTTCTACGTCGTCATCACCAGCACGGTCAGCACCATTGTCATCCGCTACCTCATACCCAAGAAATGGACCAGCAAAGCATTCCGACAGAAACGAAAGGGCATTATCATTGCCGCCAGCGCCGCACTGTTTGCCATCATCACACTGGTCATATCGCTCACGCTGCAGAGCCACAACTTCATGATCATGGCATCCAGGCTGCTCAGCGAGTACGCATGGCTGCTGGTGGTCATCATGCTGTCACTGCTCATACGCCTCGACGGCGACAACGTCATCAGCGGCATCCGCCTCTACACACCCATCAGCGTCGTCGGGCTAGTGGTGTTTATCTATCGCATCACATTCATGCCCAACACCATGGTCAACCTCACCTTCCCCATCATCCTGCTGGCATGCACACTGTGGCAGTGGTGGGTGATCCGAAGGCTCAACCACCGCATGCCGCGCAGCGACATGTTCTACACCTGGATCTCGCTGCTGGCCATGGTCATCTCGCTCGTCATGGCATGGAGCGGATACACACTGATGAGCGTTCAGGTGCTCATCTGGTGGATCATCCAACTCACACTCATCCAGACCATCACCGTCATCTACGACCTGCTGCACCGCTACGAGAAGAAGCACATCGCAGCCGACGCCAACCTGCGCCAGACATGGCTCTACGACGCCATCTACAAGATGATCATCCCCATCGCAGCCACCATGAGCCTTGGGGTGGCCATCTACTGGGCCGCGCGCGTGTTTGACCTCACCGAGTGGGTCAAGCGCTTCTTCTTCAACCGCATTGTCGACATCCCCGACGTCATCGTCATCTCGCTCGACCGCATACTCGCACTCGTGGCACTGGCATTCGTCTTCCACTATGTCATCTATGTCATCATCAACCTCTACATCATGTGGAAGGAGAACAAGACAGGCACTAGCAACAAGGCCGTCTCGCTCAGCATGAATCTTGTCAAGTATGCAGGATGGGGAATATTCATCTACATCGTGTTGGTCACCCTGCACGTCAACCGCGCAGGCATCACACTCATCCTCACAGGCCTCTCGACCGGTATCGGTTTTGCTATGAAGGACACCCTCGAGAACCTCTTCTATGGCCTCTCGCTCATGAGCGGCCGCGTCAAGATTGGCGACCTGATTGAGTGCGACGGCATACGCGGATTTGTCACCAACATCAACTACCAGAGCACCATGGTCGAGACACTCGACGGATCGGTCATCGCATTCCTCAACAGCCAGCTCTTCAGCAAGAACTTCAAGAACCTCACACAGAACCACGGCTACGAGCTGGCACAGCTCACTGTGGGCGTGGCCTATGGCTCGCACGTCGACCGAGTGAGACAACTCATCATCGACCGACTCTCAACACTCGACTGCTATTACAAGAAGAAAGGCATACAGGTGCTGTTCGACAACTTCGGCGAAAGCAGCGTCGACCTCAAGGTCGTGCTCTGGACACCCGTCAAGACGCGACTCACCGACCTGCCACGCATCAAGGAGAACATCTACGAGGCGCTCAACCAGGGCGGCATCGAGATTCCATTCCCACAGACCGACATCCACATCCGCCAGTGAGGGGTCAGGGGTCAGAGATGAGAGGTGTGGGTAGGGACGCGGCATGCCACGACCCTACTAACAACTAAAAACTAAAGTCTAAAAAATGCAACTATGACAGGCGGAAGACGATGCGCTGACGGCCGTCCTGCCAGCGCGTCGAGGTGATGCGGAACGTGCCGATCTGAGCCGTGTGCTCGACATGCGTGCCCGCACACAGGCACTCGTCATAATCGCCCACACGCACAATGCGCACCGTCTCGCTCGCACCATCGGGCAAGCGCTCCAGGTTGAAGCGGTCGGCCACATCGGCCTGCTGGGCATACTCCACCGTCACCGGCAGGTCGGCGGCAATCACCTCGTTCACCTTGGCCTCGATGGCGCGCACCTCATCATCAGTGAGCGCCCGGTCCAGGGCATAATCCAACTTCGACTTCGTGCGCTCAACATGGGCACTGACATGACGTCCGCACCCAATCATCCGCACCATCGTCGCGTTCAAGATATGCTCCGCCGTGTGCATCGGCGGATACTCCTGCTTGTTGTGTTCGTTCAATACCGGTTCCATAGGTTTTAAATGATCAAAATATATCTGCAAAGATAGTGAATTATCTGCAAAGATAGTGATTTTCGGCAAAAGTTACATTAACCCGTTGGCGGAACCACGAAATGCTCGTGATCAACCAATGGTGCAAGCCGAATGCAGAGAACGAGGTTGCTGCGCTGCGCT
>DEKO01000163.1:38018-38365 GCA_002353885.1 Porphyromonadaceae bacterium UBA2720 | reverse complement strand
AGAAAATGATTACCTTTGCATTCTGTAATGAAATCAATCACCGACATCACCCGACGGGCCTGGCATGGGGCCCATATGCATCTGTGGCTCTATCATCGTGCTCCAGTCATACAGCGTCGCCGTGTCCAGATGGTGCAACGGCGGGGCTATGCCCGTGTTGTGTTCCTGGCCATGAATGTGCCCATGTGGAAGTATCAGCGACTCTACCAGGCCATGCTCGGCCATCCCCTGTTCCGCCCCACCATTGTGCTGTCGCCCAGTGTCGCTTATGTTCACGCACAACAGCAGGCCGACATGAAGGCCCTGCGTGACTACTTCGATGCACGCGGCACGACATACATCGACTG
>DEKO01000163.1:37055-37942 GCA_002353885.1 Porphyromonadaceae bacterium UBA2720 | reverse complement strand
CAGCACGACTGCACCAGCCACTACGACCGCCTGCTGTGTTTCTATCCTTACTCGTTCATGACAGGCAGCGGCACTCTGACCTACAACCTCCACTTCCACAACATGGCGTGGAGGCTATATTATCCTAACTCAATCATCGCTAGCACGGCACAGGCAACTGCACGCAACCACGGCTGCAACGTCCGCGTTGTGGGGCACCCTGTTGCCGATGAGTTTGCGCAGTGGCATGGCAGCGACCCCTGGTGCGCTATCGCTGATGGCCGGCCGCGTAGACGCATCATTTGGGCACCACACTTTGCCTTCACACCACAATTTGGTCAGACCGCGCGCAGCAACTTCTTGTGGATGGCACACTTCATGCTCGACCTGGCTCAGCGCTACCAGGAGTTTATCCAGGTGGCTTTCAAGCCCCATCCGCGGCTGCTCACAGAGCTTTATGCCCACCCTGAATGGGGCAAGCAGCGCACTGATGACTACTATCGGTTGTGGTCTACTATGCCTAACACCCAGCTTGAGCTTGGACAATATGTAGACCTGTTCATGACCAGTGACGCCATGATTCACGACTGCGCCTCGTTTGTGATTGAGTATCTCTACACGCACAAACCGGTGATGTTCGTTTCACGCAACATCGACCAGCTGCTTGTAGGACAAACCGACCTCTCACGCGAGGCATTCGGGCAGCTCTACATCGGCTGCGATGAGCGGGAGATCATCGATTTTGTGGACAACGTCGTGCTTGGCGAAGAAGACACCATGGCACCGCTGCGTGAGGGCTTCGTTCAGCGTCGCCTGCTTCCTCGCGATGGTCAAACCGTTGCCCACAGCACCATCGCAGACCTCGTCAATTCACTGGGGCTGGGGTGAGCCTGTTGGGCCTGTGGGCG
>DEKO01000163.1:918-37044 GCA_002353885.1 Porphyromonadaceae bacterium UBA2720 | reverse complement strand
CGGCTGCACTCGGCATAGCTCGAACAAGCTAGGCTCTCGTAGGCACGAGATTTGGCTAGCGGCTGCTGTTGGGAGTTGGCTAAAGGCAAAAGTTGAATGCTTTTTAAAAGGCTAAAAGCAAAAAGCCAAAGGCTTTTAAATAACTTATAGCTAACAACTAGAAACTAAAAACTAACAACTGACGGCTAAAAACTAATTTTTTTTTGCTAATTTTGCCGGTTCAATGCAGTCGACCATGGGCAATGACTTGAAAGATAAGACGGTGCGAGGAGTGGCTTGGAGTTTTGTCGAGCGTTTCTCGGTGCAGGGGGTGACTTTCGCCCTCGAGTTGATTATTGCCCGCCTTGTGGGGCCAGAGAACTTTGGGTTGATAGCGATGTTAGCCATTTTTATGTCGGTGTCGCAGGTTTTTATCGACGGCGGGTTCTCGAGTGCGCTCATTCAACGACAAGAACGCTCTGAGGCTGACTTCTCGACGGTGTTCTATATCAACATTGTGATTAGTCTGGTACTCTATGCGGCGCTGTTCGTTGGGGCACCAGCAATAGCGTGTTTCTTCAATCAACCTATCCTTGAACCTGTCACGCGTGTCTACTCGCTGAATCTGGTCATCAATTCGTTAGTTGCTGTCAACAAGACCAAGCTGACGATTGCTGTCGACTTCAAAACGCAGTCGAAGATTTCATTTTTTTCTGCCTTGTTGTCAGGCCTTTTCGGTGTGTCTCTGGCGTTAATGGGGTGGGGCGTTTGGGCTCTGGTGTGGCAGACGTTGGTGAGCGCTGTGCTCAATGTCCTGATTAGTTTCTATTATGTCAGATGGTTTCCGCGGGCCCCTTTCTCGACCCTCTCCTTTCATCGTCTATTTGCCTTTGGCTCAAAGTTGCTTGTTGCAAACCTGATCAGCGCATTGTATGCCAAAATTTATGATTTGGTGGTAGGCAAGAAGTTCTCGTCGGGACTGCTTGGACTATATTCTCGTGCTGACAAGTTCAACCAGTTTGCCAGCAGCAACATTAGTGGTATTTTGCAACGTGTGTCGTTCCCGGTGTTGAGTGAGATACAGGACGATGACGCGCGGCTGCTGGGTGCCTATCGGCAATATCTGCAGATGTCGGCGCTGGTGGTGTTCCCGCTCATCATGGGATTGTGTGGCATTGCACGGCCACTGATACAATTGCTCTTGGGACAGGAGTGGATGGGGTGTGTCCCCTTGATGCAAATCCTCAGTTTTGCGTATCTGTGGGACTGTGTTGTGATGGTCAATCTCAACTTGATCTATGTCAAGGGACACAGCGACTATGTGTTGCGACTCGAGGTTGTCAAGAAGTGCATTGCTTTTGCTATCCTTTTGGCCACATTGCCGTTCGGTCTCGTGCCCATCTGTCTGGGACGTGTGGCCTATGCTATTATTTCATTTTATCTTAACACTTACTACACTCGCAAACTGCTCAATTATGGCTTTGCGACGCAGCTGTGCGAACTCATGCCGCTGATTGTGCTGTCGCTGATGGTGGCAGGGCTAGGTTGGCTGTGCAGCTGGTGGCTGAGCAACCCGTGGCTGGCATTGGGCGTGGCGCTGTTGGTGTGCCCGCTAGCCTATGCTGGCGCATGCTGGGCACTGCATCTGCCGGTGTTCGGTGAGTTCTGCCGTATGGCTCAAAGATTTTTCAAGAGATGAATGACAAGACAATAAATGTGATGCCTAAGCGGGTGCGTGACAGCAATATGGAGCTATTGCGGTTGGTGGCGATGCTGCTGGTGCTGGTGGTTCACGCCAATTTCCGTGCATTGCCTGTGCCGGGCTTTAGCCATGTGCATAACAACCCGTCGTCGGCGCTGCTGATGTTTATGACCGAAGCTTTCTCAATCTATGCTGTCAACCTGTTTGTACTGCTGTCGGGATGGTATGGCATCCGTTTCAAGGCACGGCGTTTGGCCGAACTGCTGTTTCAGGTGCTGTTCTTTGGCCTATTTGCCATCGGTGTGTGTGCCATCTGGGCTCCTGACGAGTTGCAGCATGATGTTCTGAGCAGGCTGTTGATGCTGGGGCAGGGCGACTACTGGTTTGTAAAGGCTTATGTGGCACTCTATTTGTTGTCGCCAGTGCTCAATGCGTTTGTCGAGACGGCTTCGCGCAAGCAGTTTGCAACTGTGTTGGTGGCATTCTTCGCCTTCCAGCTGCTCTATGGCTGGGCATTCGAGTCGACGCGCTGGCTGGTTGCGGGCTATTCGTTGCCATCATTCATGGGGCTCTACTTGTTGGCTCGCTTTATGCGTCTGCACCCGATGCGTTGGTGGCAACTCAATCGTTGGGTCGACTTGGGCATCTATCTTGCCATTGTGGTGTTACTAACGGTGGCGATGTTTGTCATCAAACAGCATGCCGGTCGTGGCGGCATGCTCTACTTCTACATCTGCCCGCTGGTCATCTTGGGAGCGATGCATCTGCTGTTATTCTTCAGCAAGTTTTCGTTCCGTAGCCACATTGTCAATTGGTTAGCCATCTCGGCCTTTGGGGCCTATCTGACTCAGTCGAGCAGCTTTATCGGCGGACGATTTTATGACCAAATAATCTTGAACTGGTTCAATAATGTGCCACGTTTTGAGTTTATTATATATACGAGCTTGCTAGTGCTGGCCGTGTTCTTCGGGTCAATCCTGATTGACAAGGTTCGCCTAGCCCTGTGGCATGCGTTGTGTAGGCTCGGAAGGCTCCAAACTTAGTCTTTAGATGCTAGTCGGAGCAGTATAATCAATCAAACAACAAACAACAAGTTTATGGATTGTCACAGTTGTCCTTGTTGTCTGAATTTCAATTAATAAATTCGTAACTCATAACTCATAACAATTGTGAAGACTATTATGCTCGTGTTCGGGACCCGTCCCGAAGCCATCAAAATGGCACCGCTAGTGCATGCACTCAAGGCGCGACCCGATGCCTTTCGCACCATCGTGTGCGTCACAGCCCAGCACCGTGAGATGTTGGACCAGGTGCTGGAGATTTTTGAAATCAAGCCTGATTATGACTTGGATATCATGAAGCCGAACCAAGACCTCTATGATGTTAGCGCCAAGGTCATCTTGGGTATGCGCGATGTGCTTGACCAGGTGAAGCCAGACCTGGTGCTCGTGCATGGCGACACCACCACCAGCACCATGGCGGCGCTGGCAGCCTTCTACAAGCAGATTGCCGTGGGGCACGTCGAGGCAGGTTTGCGCACTCACAACATCTACAGCCCGTGGCCCGAGGAGATGAACCGCCAGATCACTGGGCGCATCGCCACGTTCGACTTTGCACCCACGCCACTCAGCCGTCAGAACCTGCTGGACGAGCACACCCCACAGGAACGTATCGTTGTCACCGGCAATACCGTCATCGATGCGTTGCACTGGGTGGTCGACCGTATCAAGGGTAATGCAACATTACAACAGCACTTGGCTGACAAGATCCGCGAGATGGGCTATGATGTAGACCGAATCGGCCGTGGGCAACGCATGGTGCTCGTCACGGGACATCGCCGCGAAAACTTCGGCGAAGGATTTAAGAACATCTGCCAGGCCATCAAGACGTTGGCCGAGCGATTTGCCGATGTCGACTTTGTGTATCCCATGCATCTCAACCCCAACGTGCGTCGTCCCATCCGTGAGCTCTTCGGTGACGACCTGGCTCAGGGAAAGGGAAATCTCTTCTTTATTGATCCGCTTGAGTATCAGTCATTTGTCTATCTAATGGAGAAATCGACCATCGTGCTCACCGATAGTGGTGGCATTCAGGAAGAGGCACCAGGTTTGGGCAAACCTGTGCTGGTTATGCGCGACACCACTGAGCGCCCCGAAGCACTAGAGGCGGGCACGGTCAAGCTAGTGGGTACCGACCGCGAGGCCATCGTAGGCAACATCACACGGTTGCTCACCGATCCAGCAGCCTATCATGCTATGAGCCATGCGGTCAATCCCTATGGCGACGGCAAAGCCTGCGCTCGCATTGTTGACCACCTGATTAGCAAGCTGTAGTTTTGGACTTTTGACGCTTGACTTTAGACGTGGCGGAGAAGTTCAGCGAGGAAGCATGTCTGGTCGCGGCATGCCACGCGGACAGCTTTTCTGCTTAATAATTCACAATTTTCAATTTATAGTTTTATATTATATAAAGATGAAAGGTAAAATATTAGTCACAGGCGGAACTGGATTTATCGGTTCGCACACCACTGTCGAGTTGCAGAACGCTGGCTACGAGGTGGTCATCATTGACAATTTGAGCAACAGCAATCGAGACGTGCTTGACGGCATCGAGCATATCACTGGCGTCAGACCGACTTTTGTCGAGGGTGACTGTACCGACATTAACACGCTGCACCAGCTTTTTAAAGACAATCCTGGCATTCAGGGTATCATCAACTTTGCAGCCAGCAAGGCTGTAGGCGAGTCGGTACAGAAACCCATCATGTACTATCGCAACAATGTCAACATCCTGCTCAATCTGCTCGACCTCATGCCCACCTATGGTGTTAAGGGATTTGTCTTCTCATCGTCATGCACCGTCTATGGCGAGCCTGACCAGAACCCCATCACCGAGGACGCTCCCACCAAGAAGGCTACCTCGCCCTATGGTGCCACCAAGCAGATTTGTGAGGACATCATTGCCGATGTCATCAAGAGCGGCAGCCCCATCAAGGCCATCTTGCTGCGCTACTTCAATCCCATCGGAGCACACCCCAGCGCCGAGATTGGTGAGTTGCCTAATGGAGTGCCACAGAATTTAATTCCCTATCTGACGCAGACGGCTATAGGCATCCGGCCCATGCTCAGTGTGTTTGGTGACGATTACAATACGCCCGATGGTTCTTGCATCCGTGACTTTATCAACGTTGTTGACCTGGCCAAGGCTCATGTGCGCGCGCTCGACCGCATGCTTGGCGATGAGAGCAACGATGCTCTCGAAGTCTTCAACATCGGCACAGGTCACGGACTGTCGGTGCTCCAACTCATTGATGCCTTCCAGCGTGCAACGGGTGTCGAGGTGCCCCACAAGATTGTCGGTCGTCGCGAGGGCGATATTGAGCAGATTTGGGCCGACCCCAAGCGTGCCAACGAAGTGCTGGGCTGGAAAGCCGAAGCCACTGTCGAGGAGACCATGCTCAGCGCATGGAACTGGCAGAAGCGTCTGCGTGAGCGAGGCATCATGTGAGGTTTTAGGTTTTAGACGCCTGGTCAGTCAAGAAACTTATACCTCATTGCCTATTTACCGACAGGATAGTAGCCACTTTAGAAAATTAGATAGATGAAAAAACTACTTCTCTCCACTGTGCTATTGGTCATGACAAGCATCGTCTGTCAGGCTAGCAACGTCATCGATGAAATCAAGAAAATTGATGATATCACTGCCTATCATGTGCCGCGCTTCCTCATCAAGAATGTGTTGGGCATGAATGGAATCATTGAAGAAGTTATGCCAGGCTCAAGCATAAGCGCTCTGCAAGATGTCGAGTCGCTAGACTTCATCATGGCGCACAAGAGTGGTGCCAAAAAGAAAGTGCGCAAGCAACTAGAGAAACTTGCCAAGGACCGCGCATATGAGGTTATCATGCAAGCCAAGAAAGACAAAAAACGCAACACTGTTGTCTACGGACTGCCATCGGACGGCGGCAATTACAAGGAGATTATCATTGCTGTTGATGAGGACGATAACATCACTGTCATCAATGTCAAAGGCCGACTCAATATTGACGAGTTGTCGAAGATTGCCCCAGACGAGACCGAAGAACTCTAGACTGGCGTAGCTCGCAGCAAGCACAAAGAATCCCTCCCCTTCATTTCTTGAAATCAAGGGGAGGGATTTATTCTTCAACTATCCTTGAACCATCTTGTCAAGCTACATCCGAATCTCAAAAATAACGTTGGCAGAACCACGAAGTTCTTGCGACCGAATGGGCAAATATTTAGTTCCCTATCCGAAAATCAGATGGACTGCGGCGCTGACAAGCCACGCCACCGCTGTGGTATAAATGGCCGCAACCAGAGCCCATCGCCACGAGTTGGTCTCATTTTTGATGGCGGCAATGGTGGCTACGCACGGGAAGTAGAGCAGGATGAACAGCAAGTAGCAGAATGCGCTGAGCGGAGTGATGCCATCACGAGTCATCTGCTGTCGCAGGCGGGTATACTTCTGGTCATCATTGCTGAAGGTGTCATCATCAGCAAACGTATCATCGTCGGTGTAGAGCACTCCGATCGTCGAGGCAACAATCTCCTTAGCACCAACACCGGCAATCAACGATACGTCAAGCTTCCAATTGAAACCCTGAGGCGAGAACACTGGCTCAATGGCTTTGCCCATGCGGCCAATATAGCTCTGCTCCTGTTGCTGTTGGCGAGACAGCGAGTCGTCGTGAGGGAAATACTCCAGCGCCCAAACGATGATGCTGGCCACTAGAATGATGCCACCCATCTTCTTAAGATACTCCTTGCCCTTGTCCCAAGTGTGACGGCCGATGGCCTTGCCCGTAGGCCACCGGTAGGGAGGCAACTCCATCACAAATGGAGTGTCTTCACCCTTGACAATGTGACGGGAGAACAGTTTGCTCATCAGGACGGCAACAAGGATGCCGATGGCATAGATGCCAATCATAATCCAAGCACGCCACTGTACGGCAAAGAATGTACCCACAATCATGATGTAGATGGGAAGGCGTGCCGAGCAACTCATAAACGGCAACACCATCATCGTAATCAACCGTGAGCGGCGACTCTCGATGGTGCGAGTTGCCATTACTGCAGGGACATTGCAACCGAAACCCATGATCAACGGGATGAACGATTTGCCGTGAAGACCCATCTTGTGCATCAGCTTGTCCATGATAAAAGCGGCGCGGGACATGTAGCCTGAGTCTTCCATGAGCGAGATGAACAGGTAAAGGATTAATATCTGCGGCAGGAACACGATGACCGAGCCCACACCGCCAATCACACCATCGACCAGTAGCGAGCGCAATGGTCCACTGGGCATAGTGGTCCCAACCTTCTCGCCCAACCAGGCCACACAGGCCTCTAGCCAGTCCATCGGATACTGCCCAAGCGTGAAGGTGACATAGAACATGACAAACAGAATCAGGAAAAAGATAGGGAAACCCAGATATTTGTTTGACAGCACATTGTCCAAGATGTGGGTCATGCGATAAGTGTCCTGCTCAGTGCCCATCGCAAAGCCTGCCTCGGTGAGCGCACCGCGCACAAAGGCGTACTTGGCGTCCATGATAGCCGTCTCAGAGTCAACGTGAGTGTCGCGCTCAATCTGCACTGCGGCGCGGTCGCGAGCTGTGAGGATGGCCCGCCGTTGCGGGTCATCCTGGATTGCAGCCTCGGCGTTCTTGTCGTGCTCAAGCAATTTGATGGCCAGATAGCGTGTTGAGTAAGCGGCACGCAAGTGCGATGATTCCTTGATGGGTGTTTGGACTGTGGTGATAGCCTGCTCGACATATTGCCCATGGTTGACATGGATGTGGCGAAAGTAGTTCTTGATCGGACGATCGCCCTCGGCAAAATCCTCGGCATGGTCGTGGGTCAAGTGCTGGTCGGCCTCGCGCTCGTGCCAATCCTTGATTTCGCGCGCCACCTCGGGGTTGATGTTACCTTGCTCATCGATGTAGTCGGCACCTTCATACATGTTGATGATGACATGGAACAGCAGGTCGACGTTGCGGCCACTCTTAAACGAAGTGGGAATCATGGGCACGCCGAACAGGGTACTCAGCGTGTCAATATCCAGTTGGTCGCCGCGCCGCTCGGTCTCGTCATACATGTTCAGAGCACACACCATTCTGAGGTTCATGTCCAGCAATTGCGCGGTGAGATAGAGGTTGCGCTCGAGGTTGCTCGAGTCGATGACGTTGATGACGATGTCGGGACGTTGCTCGAGCAGATGCTCCCGCACATACAACTCCTCGGGGCTGTAGCACGACAGCGAGTAGGTGCCAGGCAAGTCGGTGAGGTTGAACTCATAGCCTTCAAACGTGGCATGCGCTACACTGGCATCGACCGTCACACCCGAGTAGTTGCCCACGCGGGCATGTGCTCCACTGGCGTAGTTAAACAGCGATGTCTTGCCACAGTTTGGGTTGCCGATGAGAGCAACGTTGATGGTGCGACGTTGCTTGCGGACCTTGGCCTGAAGTTCATCGTCGCTCAGGTGGATGGTCTCGGCGATGGTCTGCTGTGACGTATTGTTGCCGGCAGGTTGTGTCACTTCGTCCTCGGCTACAACCTCAATGAGTTGGGCCTCGTCGTGACGCAACGACACCTCATATCCCATAATCTTATATTTCACTGGGTCTTGCAGTGGAGCGTTGAGCAACACTTGGATTGTCTTGCCCTTGATAAACCCCATCTCGATGATGCGTTTGCGGAATCCNNCGGAAGCCGCCGTGACCCAGCACCTTCACTATGACACCACGTTCGCCCGTTTTCAGTTCTGACAGTTTCATTGTTCGGAATTATGATAAAATATGTCCAGTTTGCAAAATTACTACCTCTTCGGCCCACCTGCAATCGCAAAAAATGGTGATTAGCAACCAAAAAATATCCCCCTTTGTGGGGATATGCAATATTTTGACTCCTTAATGAGTTACTTTTAATAAAAGAGATTATTAATAGACATGAAAACAAAAATCCTAATTATCATGATGGCAGTGGCGCTTGCGGTGACTAGCGCTACTGCCCAAAAGTTCAGACCTAACCTGCAGCGTGTAACCATCGATGCCCAGGTCATGAATTACCCGGTAGCGGCCCAGAGCCGAATGTATGTCGAGGATTTTGACATCGCTGTTGGCGAGACCAAGCAGGTAATGGTCTATATGGATAACGAATTGCCACTATGGTTTCTGCAGCTGCAGATGACCTTGCCCGAAGGCTTGTCGGTCACTGGAGCTGAGTTCTCTGACGAGTTTATCGCACTCACCAACTATACCGACGATGATGGTGTGCACAACGACAACACGATGACCTATAGCTGGCAAGGCGAAGTGCCGCAAGAGTTGCGCTTGCTCACGGTCAATATGCCTCACGAGCATGCCATACCTGTGGGTGAGCATCAAAGTGTGTTTGTCATCACAGTTCGTGCTAGTGAGACTATGACGACAGGACACTTTGAGGCTCAGACCACGCTCTTCCGTATGGTTGCTGCCACCACTCAGGAGGGCGAAGGCTATGATGGAGCCAACACTACTTGCAGTATCAATGTGGTGCCTGCACGTGCCACCGATGTTCAGGTAACACCCAATCAGCTTGATCTGAAGTTGGGACAGCAGGCAGCACTCAGCGTCACAGTCATGCCTAGCTATGTCACACAAGTGGTCAGTTGGACCTCGAGCGACGCAAGTGTGGCAACAGTCGACAGCGAGGGACATGTCACAGCTTGTGGGGTAGGGCAGGCCACAATCACTGCAACCACCACCGAGGCGGCGCAGCTCACTGCTACCTGCCAGGTCAGTGTCAGTCCAGTCTTAATCACTGAATTGGGGCTCAATCAGACGGCTGCTATTGTCAAGCCGGGTACACAAATCGACCTTGAGCCCATTATTGAGCCCAGTAACGCAACCTACACCACCTTGAACTGGACCACCAGCAATGACAAGGTGGCAACAGTCGACCAGCAGGGGCACATCACAGTCGTGGCACGGGGCACTGCTGTGATCACGGCGGCCACGACCGATGGCACAGAACTGGGTGCTAGTTGCCTTGTGGCTGTAGACAATCAGCCTGACGTTGATGGTGATGGACACTATGATGTTGTCGACGTGAACAACTGCATCAATGTGATGCTGGGCCGCATGTCTGACCCGGAATTAATCGAGTCGGCCGATGTCGATGGCAGTGGTGATGTCGATGTGGCTGATGTGAACCTTGTGATTAATGCCATTCTCTATGGGCAACGTCCAACGTTGCACGAGGTCACCGTCAATGGTGTTTCATTCACAATGGTACCTGTGCAGGGCGATGAGCAGATTGCTTCGTTTGCTATTGCACAGACCGAGGTCACACAAGAGCTCTACAAGGCAGTGATGGGACAATATTGTTTAGCAGAAGGTGAGACTGCCAACCCCTCATGGCCGGCCGAGCACGTGTATCATAGCGATGCATTGGCGTTTGTCAACAAGCTCAATCAACTCACTGGCATGAACTTCCGTCTGCCTTGGACCTCAGAGTGGAGTTATGCTGCCAAGGGTGGTGTGCGCAGCCGTGGATATCAGTATGCGGGCAGCGATGTGGCCGACGACGTTGCTTGGTACAAAGACAATAGCGACAATCATCCGCATCCTGTGGCAACCAAGAATGCCAATGAGCTTGGCCTATACGACATGTCCGGAAATGTCAATGAGTGGGGAGCCGAAGTTATGGACCGATGGGAAACAACTGTCGAAATGTACTCTAGCGGGTCTTACAGTGAAGCCCCTTGGTTGACTTCTAAATCTGAATGGTATTTCGAAGATTATCATAACTATGGGTATGTAATTTCTGGTCATGGACTGCGCTTGAGCATGTGACGAAAAAAAAACTCGCTGCCCCGTAGGGAGGCAGCGAGTTTTTTTGAATGACAGGAGAATGTGGCGATTAATCCTCGTCCTGCTTGCTCTCCTCGTATTCCTTGAGCAGTTGCGACTGGACATCGGCCGGAACGAGCTCGTAGCTGGCAAACTTCATGTTGAACGAAGCGCGGCCACCGGTGATTGAGCTCAGGGCAGTCGAGTAGCTGGCCATCTCCTTCAGAGGTATCTTAGCCTTAATCTTCTCCAGACCATTGCTGCTGCTCATGTCCATCATGATGCCGCGACGGCCCTGCAGGTCGCTCTGCACACCACCCATGCTATCGCTGGGGAGCAGAATCTCCACGTCATAGACGGGCTCGAGCACCTTGGGATTGGCGTTGCGGAAGGCATCGCTGAAGGCGTGGCGAGCTGCCAGACGGAACGAGATTTCGTTTGAGTCAACCGGGTGCATCTTACCATCGTAAATGCAAACGCGCACGTCGCGTGCATACGAACCAGTCAACGGGCCTTGCTCCATGCGGTCCATGATACCCTTGACGATAGCGGGGATGAAGCGTGCGTCGATGGCACCACCAACGATACAGTTGTAGATGACCAGCATGCCGCCCCACTCCAGAGGAATCTCCTGCTTATCGCGGATGCTCATCTTGTACTCTTGGTTGCCGAACTTGTAGGTGTCGGGTTCGGGATCACCCTCGCGATAGGGCTCAACAATCAGGTGAACCTCACCGAACTGGCCCGAGCCACCCGATTGCTTCTTGTGACGATAATCGGCGCGAGCTGCCTTGGTGATGGTTTCACGGTAAGGAATTTTGGGCTCCTGATACTCAATCATCACCTTGTCGTTGTTCTCGACACGCCACTTGAGAGTGCGCAGGTGGAATTCGCCCTGGCCACTGACGATGGTCTGCTTGAGCTCCTTGCTCTGCTCGATGAGCAGCGTGGGATCCTCTTCGTGCATGCGGTTGAGGATTGCGCCCAGCTTCTCAATTTCGCTCTCGTTCTGCGGGCGGATGGCGCGCTGGAACTTGGGAGCGGGATACTCGATGAAGTCGAAGATGCTTTCCAGGCCCTTCTCGTTCAGTGTGTTGCCGCGGCGGACATCTTTCAGCTTGACGGTTGCACCCAGGTCACCAGCCGACATCTCGTCAACGGCAGTCTTGGTGAGGCCACAAACGACGTTGAGCTGTGCAACGCGCTCCTTCGAGCCACGATTCATGTTGTTCAGGTCGGTGCCGGCCTTGATGGTACCTGACATCACCTTGAAATAGCTAACCTCGCCGATGTGAGGCTCAACGGTGGTCTTGAAGAAGAACAGGCTCACAGGACCATTGGGATCCAGTGCCACCTCATTGCCCTCGGTGTCGGCCTGTGCAGGCATATCCTGCGGAGCGGGAACGACATTGCCCAAAATCTCGAGCATGCGGTCGATGCCCATCTCCTTCTCACCGCTGCAGCACATCACAGGAATGATGCTGCAGTCAATCAGACCCTTGCGGATGCCATCGATCATCTCTTCCTCGCTCAGTTCGCCAGTCTCAAAGAACTTGTCCATGAGTGTCTCGTCGTTCTCGGCTGCCATCTCGACCAGAGCACTCTTGAGCTCCTCGGCCTTATCGGCCAGAGCCGGGTCAATGTCGCTGATGGTGGCCTTGCCGCCGTCAGGGCCGTAGGTGAGCTGCTTCATGAGAAGCAAGTCGACGATGCTCTTGAAGCCAGGACCACTGGTGGCGGGGAATTGCAGAGGAACAACCTTGTTGCCAAAGGTCTCCTTCAGGTTGTTGAGCACGTTGTCAAAGTCGCTCTTCTCGGCCTCCATCTTGTTGATGGCCATCAGCAGCGGCTTGTGAATCGAGTCGACAGTGCGGTATTGGTTCTGAGTACCCACCTCGACACCATACTGGCCGTCGATGAGCATCAGCGCAGCCTCGGTCACGTTCAGGGCGGTCACGACATTGCCGACAAAGTCATCGCTGCCTGGGCAGTCGATGAAGTTGAGCTTCTTGCCATTGTTCTCGGCATAGAACAGGGTTGAGAACACTGAGTAGCCATACTCTTTCTCTACGGGGAAGTAGTCACACACCGTGTTACCGGCATCGACACTGCCCCTGCGATTGATGGTGCCACATCCGTGAAGGATTGCCTCGGCCATAGAGGTCTTACCAGAGCCCTTTCCGCCAAGCAAAGCGATGTTGCGAATTTCGTTCGTCTTGTAAGCTTTCATTTATTTGAGTTAATTTGATGAAATTATTTAATCTCACTGAGGATGAAAATGGACAACAAAATGCCTATTTTCATTTCAAGCTACAAAATTAGTAATAACTTGTGAAAAATCGTCTAATTTCGTCCAAAAAATGCTTGTGTTTAATTTTTAATAACTAATTTTGCCCTCACAAAGATATTATTCTCACTCTATGGCCGGTGTTTATGTCCACATACCCTTCTGTAAACAGCGATGCATCTATTGTGATTTTTATTCGACAACACAGATGCATCTGCGGGATCATTATGTCGAGATGTTGGTTGCTGAGGCGAGACATCGCAACAATGAAATAAAGCAACCGTTCACCACAATGTATTGGGGAGGAGGGACACCTTCACAACTGGGCAATGGCCTAATGCGTGATTTGAGCAACGGGTTGCGGTCGGCGTTAAACTTGACCGATTTGCATGAATTCACTGTTGAGGTGAATCCTGATGATGTCACCCACGAGTTGATTGATACACTCGTTGACATGGGTGTGAATCGTGTGAGCATGGGGGTGCAAAGTTTTGTTGATGATGAGCTGCGTCTGATTCGTCGCAGGCATGACGCACAGCGAGCCATCGATGCGGTGGATGTCATGCGTGCACATGGAATTGACAACATCAGCATCGACCTCATTTATGGCATACCAGGCCAGACGACAGATACATGGAAGTTCTCGGTTGACAAGGCCATCGAAATGAATGTCCAACACATCTCGGCTTATAATCTGAGTTATGAGGCGGGAACGCTGTTGTGGAGACAGCGTCAACAAGGCGAACTGACCGAAGTTGACGATGAGACCTGTGTGACCATGTATTTTATGCTGGTTAATGCCCTAAAAAAGGCAGGTTTTGAGCATTATGAAATCTCAAACTTTTCATTGCCAGGCTTCTACTCGCGTCACAACTCGGCCTATTGGAATGGAACTCCCTATCTAGGCCTTGGTGCCGGAGCACACAGCTATGATGGACAAGTGAGAAGATACAACATCGCTGACTTGCAAGGATATCTCCATCATATCATTGATCAGGACGTTGCCTACCAGGAGGAAAATTTGACAATCCAAGAACAATATGACGAGACGGTCATGTTGACGTTGCGCACGGCCAGAGGATTGGACACAGCTATCATTCATGACCGTTATGGACAGGCTGTCTATGATTATCTCATGCGACAGGCCATGCCTCACATCGAAGCGGGGCGTCTAAGCGCTCAGGGCGGGCAACTGCGACTTGCTCCTGAATCTGTCATGGTGGCTGATGACATTATCAGCGACCTATTTTTAGCATGATTATTTGATTGACAAGATGAAACATTATTTACTGACTATGATGGTTCTCCTTGCTATTCATGCAATGGCAAGCGACTTCTGGTTGGGAGCCGATATTAGTGGAACCACCGAACTGGAGGCTCGAGGCGTACAATTGTACAATGCACAGGGCGAACCGAGAGAGAACACTGAACTCATGCGCGAACTGGGACTCAATGCAGTGCGGTTGCGTGTGTGGGTCAATCCAAAAGACGGGTTCTGTAGCCCCGTTGATGTGCTGGTCATGGCCTTGCGTGCTCAACGGCTGGGCATGGCAATCATGATAGATTTCCACTATAGTGACTGGTGGGCTGATCCTAACAAACAAAATATCCCGCACGCGTGGAAAAACTTGAGTTATGAGCAGATGAAGCTCGCCCTTGCCGACCACACACGTCGCACCTTGCAACTGCTCAAAACGGGTGGCATCGATGTGAGGTGGGTGCAGGTGGGCAACGAAACCACACATGGTCTTCTGTGGGACATGGGTCGAGCCGAACTGCACATGGACCAGTATGCTGGCCTCACGCAAGCTGGATATGAGGCAGTAAAGCAGGTCTATCCTCAAGCTGAGGTTATCGTTCATCTGGATGGAGGCTGTGACCCCAATCGTTCTCACTTCATCTTCGATGGGCTGCGGCGATATGGCGCAAAGTGGGACATGATTGGACTCAGTGTTTATCCCTATTGGGACCAGGATGCGGGCCTTGAGACTGACGACGCGGGCACGTTGCGTGACTGCATCGCCAACATCAATGCCCTCTATCTGCGCTATGGTACTGAACTCATGATTGTTGAGACTGGCTATGAGGTGGCTCGTGCGGAGGATGGCATGCGATTTATGCAACAGCTCATCGACGCAGCTCGCACACAAACAGGTGGTCACTGCCATGGCGTCTTTTACTGGGCGCCTGAGCTCGAAGGCCACTACCCCTTAGGCGCTTTCAAGAATCATCGTCCAACGGTCATCATGGATGCCTTTCGGCTATAGAAAATAAGAATTGCCCCAAGAGAATCTTGGGGCAATCTGTTTGTAATCACGATGTGGAATTATCCCAGTCGCTTGAGACGAACGGTGAAGTGGCGCATCAGCGGAGCTTCCCATTCGATGGCCACACCGCGGGTGATTTCGTTGCGGCGGTCATAGACGTTCTTCAGTGCGGCAGCAATCACGTCCATATGGTTGTCGGTGTAGACACGGCGTGCGATGCAAAGACGCAACAAGTCGAGGCCACCAAAGCGGTTCTCACGGGTGACAGGGTCGCGGTCGGCCAGGATGTAACCAATCTCACAGCCACGGATACCGGCCTCAAGATAGAGCTCGCAGGTAAGCGTCTGAGCAGGGAACTCCTCTTTGGGAACATTGCACAGAACCTTGTCGGCGTCGATAAACAGAGCATGTCCTCCCACGGGGCGCTGATAGGGTATGCCGTACTCATCTAACTTCTTAGCCAAGTATTGCACCTGGTGGATGCGTGTCTCGAGCATGTCAAACTCAGTGTTCTCGTCTAGGCCCACAGCCAGTGCGTTGAGGTCACGGCCGTTCATGCCGCCGTAGGTGATGAAGCCCTCGAACGGGATGCAGTACAACTTCGCACCCTCATACCACTCCTCGTTGTTGGTGGCGATAAAGCCGCCCATGTTAACCACACCATCCTTCTTGGCCGACATGGTCATGCAGTCGACGTAGGAGTACATCTCACGAGCGATTTCCTTGATTGTCTTGTCGGCATAACCCTCTTCGCGAGTCTTGATGAAATAGCTGTTTTCGGCAAATCGAGCCGAATCCATTACTACAGGCACGCCATACTTGTGGCAGAGTTCGCAAGTCTCGCGGATGTTCTTCATCGACACAGGCTGGCCACCGACCGTGTTATTGGTCACTGTCAGCACCATGAAGGGCACATTGCCCTTGTTCTCACTAAGGACTTTCTCAAGTTTCTCAAGCGACACATTGCCCTTGAAAGGAATCTCGAGTTGGGTGTCTTTAGCCTCATCGATGGTGACATCGATAGCACGAGCCTTACGACTCTCGATATGACCCTTGGTGGTGTCGAAGTGGGCGTTACCTGGCACAACATTGCCCTCCTTGACCAGATAGGAGAAAAGCACGTTCTCGGCTGCACGGCCCTGGTGAGTGGGAATGACATACTTGAAGCCGAAGATGCGTTGCACCACCGACTGGAACTTGTAGAACGAGGTAGCACCGGCATAACTCTCATCGCCCAGCATCATCTCGGCCCACTGTCGATCGCTCATGGCACCTGTGCCTGAGTCGGTAAGGCAGTCGATGTAGACTTGCTCGGCCTTGAGCATAAACACGTTGTAGTGAGCATCTTTAAGCCACTGCTCTCTCTCCTGGCGAGTGCTCTTGCGCAGGGGTTCAATCATCTTGATCTTCCAAGATTCGGCAAAAGGTAGTTCCATAGATTACTGATTCTGTTATTGTTCGTTTTTATGGTTAGTAAAAATTTGTGCAAATATACAAAATTCTGCAATGCCTCGCAACGCAATTGGCAAAGTTTAACATTATCGTATCTCTTTTTTGCCATTTGATGACACAACGATGCCGTGAGTGCCGGGCGTGGCGCATCGCCCATCGAGGGTGTAGTGGTGAACGGCATCCACACTGGGCGAGTTTTCTATTGCAGTAACACTGGACACGGCATTGAATTCCTGTCGGGCTTGGGATAATAATTGTCGAAAAGTGGAATCAGATACCAAATTGGCGAATACCATGCCCCCCAGCATCTGTCCGGCGTCGACATCGCTCTGCCAGTTGGCCCCGGTGATGACTCGGCTTTGCCCATATTCCCGTCCGCGCAACAAAATTTCGTTCTGGTAGGTTGGGCACACATCCATCAGTACCAGTGACACCGCCCAGCCCACGGCGGCGTGACAGGACGGGTAGCTGCTGACCGATGAAGCTGATGTGCTGGGCATCAACTCATCGTTTAAACGGATGTAAGGCGCTGTGCGAGGATTCTCTTGCTGGAGCGCTATGCAATTGTCGCGGGTTTGGGTGACCACTTTCTCGACAAGGCTATATAATGCCGGGGTCTCTTGCATGGTGATGTTGATGCCCAACATGGCTGAAAATGCATTGCTGAGTCCTGTCACGGTCAAGTCATCATCGGCTTGGGCTTGCTGCCCACGTTCACTGTCTCGCAGTTTTTTGTTCTCGTAATATCGGGTCACATCGTTGGCAAAAGCGGCAGTCGTGCTGTCGGGCATCTGGGGCAAGAAGCGCACAAACTTGTGCTGCTGATCGAGCGACAAGGGACGCTCGTGGTGGGTGATGCTGTCATAACTGGCCTGTGCAGCGCCAACCATGGCCATGAAGTCGTCGTTGGCATGCAGGCGTGCAAACATCGCGCTGGTCATCATGCGGGCCGCATCGACATCACTTTGCCAGTGTGCTCCGATAATGAGTCGGCTCAGCCCGTACTCATATCCACACTCATACAGCTGGTCTTGAAGCTCAGGATTGATTTCGGCCAGCAAAAGGGCTGCCGCCCAACCCATCATCGAGTGAGCCGATGGATAGGAGCCCTGTTTGCTCAACGTGGATGCCGACTCACTACTGAAAAGTTGGTCATTGAACCGGTCAAATGGGCGCTGACGGTTATAGTAAGTCTTAGCTGCACCACATGCTTGGCTGATGTAGTTGATGGCCGTGTTGAACATGTTGCGGATTGAAGGGTATTTGGGACTTGTCACGTTGAGGCCAAAAATCTCCTCCATGCGTTGAGCCACATAGATCGAGCCATAATTTACATCAATCAGCGCTTGTTGACCGCGTTCGGTGTCACGAAGCGTCTTGTAATACATGTATTGGTGAACATCCCACGAATATGCCATGCTCAATGAGTCGGGTGGGGGAGGAAGATATTTGACTGCTGTGGGGTAGGGCATACTCATGACATTGGTCAAGTTCTGGGCATAAAACGCCTGAACGCCACAACATAATAACAAGATCAGTAACGTGATATTTAGGTTCTTTTTCATTGCTCGAAATGATTCTTTACTAATTAACTTTTCCAATCATCATGTTAATCAACAAATTGACGTCTGCTATGTCGATCTGTCCATTTGAATCGATGTCACCGGTTTCAATATCGATGGTGATTCGGCCCAGAATGACATTGATGAGCATGTTCACATCGGTGATGTCGGTTGAGCCATCGAAGTTGATGTCGCCTGCCTCTGCTATTTCAATGATGTTTTCGAATTGCGACCATGTGTCAGATGCCTGGTAGGCAGCAAGCATTCCGATGGGAACTTTGAGGCTGCAGCTGTTGTAAAATGTAGGCTCATAGCTTAGCGAACCTGACCATGTGGCTAACGTGCGCCCTGAAACGGTAAGCGACTGTAGCGGGGACTTGTCGAAAACGCCATCGCCCAGGCGAGTAACACCGCGGCCCAACGTAATGGCGGTGAGTGACTCACACTCAGCAAAGGCATAGTTGCCAATGTCGGTCAAGGCATAGTACATCCTGACCTGATTCAGTCGTGGGCAGTGGTAAAAGGCATAGTCGCCAATCCGCTCAAGGTTAAGCCCAAATGTTATCGACTGCAGATGTTGGCAGTTACTGAAGGCCTCGTTTCCAATGGAAACCGCTTGTTTGGGCAAATGTACGACCTCGACATATGCATTGTCAAGAAAGGGACGGCTGAACTCATCTCCTATATAATATAAGGTATAGGTTTTTCCCTCATAGTCGACCGACTCAGGAATGCTCACCTCAGTTTGTTGGCCAAAATAGTACAACAACGTGGCGCTCAGTTGTCCTGAAATATAGTTGCAGTCATATACAAAGTCGCCTACTTGATGTCTTACTGCCAGCACAGGAACGACTGAGAACAATGTCATTGCTATGGCCAATGTGCTCCTGGCAAGTGAATTGGTGATGTTCATGGTACGAGAATTTTATTGCCCTTACCCACAAGGATGCCACGGCTGGCTGACGTTGCCGGGCGGCCATCGATGGTGTAGAGACGCCTGTTAGTTGGTTCATCATCGATAGGAATCTCTGGGTTTTCGGTGATGATGATGTCATGACGTTCGCGATACTCGGCTTGTGCCATCTCAAGCAGGTCGAGGAAATCACTGCCCGACGCTATCAGTCCCACAGCCACGCAACCTACTGTCTGTCCGGCAGTGACATCGCTGAGCCAGCTTGTGCCTGCTATGGCGCGGTACTGGCCATATTGATAGCCCGCTTTGAGCAAGGTGTCGCACATCTCGGGAGCAATCATCACCAGTGTCAGTGCTGCGGCCAAACCCTTGCTGGCATGAGCTGATGGATAGCTGCTGTGAGTGCTGAATTCGCCCGTGTCTTCGAGTGTGAGGGGTTCGTGTCCAAACAGAGCAAATGGACGTTGTCGTATGACCGAACGCGACTGCACGATACTGCACAGTTTGTCACAGCACGTCTCAACATAGTTCAGCAACTGATAGATGCATGGCGTCTGATCTGGGTCAATTCCCATACTCAGAACTGGTTGGAAAGCATCGATGGCATTGTCAAAATCTCGGTATCCCGAGCCCATCAAGTTGCCAGAAACAATGCTGTCGCGCAGCGACAACATGGCCAGATATTGACTGATGTCGCTCTGGAAACCACCGTCATGCTCATCGCCAATGACAGGAATGAGCGATGACATCTTCTGCATCAAGGTGTCGTTGGCCAACAAGTCGTCAATGGTTGCTGCTTCTTGCTGCGTGGTGTCGGCACGGGCCATCAACTTGGTCTTCAGTTGTAGCGTCCTGAGCCGCTCACGGAAGTCGGGCAGCGACAGCAAGCGGGCAAATGTCACTGTGCCCAGTTCTCGCGCTGTCTCCACGTCGCTATACCACATGCCGCCACTTACCTGACGATACCAACCATGAAGGTGAGCGCGCGAAAGGATGGTGTCACACTTCAAGGGATTGATGCAACTCATCAACAATCCAGTCAGCCATCCTGCTGAACCCTCATGTGATGGAAAGGACTCATTGGGCGCCGAGTTATAGTCTAATGCAAAATACTTGGACGAAGAGCGCATCCCGAAGTTGCCCTCGCGAAATCGCACACAAGGACGACCATTCTTCCATGTGGAGGGTATCATGTCAATCATCTGGTAGCATGATAACCGACAACTGTCAAGAAAAAAGAAGTAGTCGCTGTTTTTGGTCTTGTTGACCACCATGCCAAACGCCGGCTCGAAAAACTTCACATGATAGGACGCATAATAGTTCTGAATATACGTTGCATTGGTTGCAGTCAGACGCTGGTCGTAGTTGGCCTGCTTAATCTCAGTCAGCAACGATGAGTCACGAAAAGATTTTGCATAATAGTGGCTATAGACATCTTGTGCCAGAAATGTGCGACTGCGTTCGGCTACCGAGGAGAGCAGAAACTTGGTGGGGTCGGGAGCCGGTGTGCTCTGACCGAAGTGTTGGGCGCGGCAATCATTGACCACTGCAACTGCAATGGTTAAGATTGCGATGATATGTCGTGCTAATGCGTACATCTTGTGTCAGTTTTTAGTGCCACTTACTGCAAATTCGGCCAATGCGGCACGCACCATGTTGGTATACTCGCTGCACGATGTCGTGTAGCCAAAGGCTATGCTGGCTACCACACGGCCCATCTCCACGTCGCTATACCAGGTCGAACCTGCAGAAACACGATTGTCGCCGATGGCTACACCTTGCTTGAGTATGTTGTTTTGATTGCTAATCTTCATCATGGCAAGCACCATAGCAGTTGTCCATCCCATGGCCGAATGCAATGAGGGATAAGGGCTGTTGCTGCGTAACGAATCAATGTCCTCGCCAGTGCGTGGAATTAAGTCCTCGAAAATGTCGACAGGACGTGGCTTGTGATATCGACCTTGCATCAGTGCGCACATCTTGCGGCACATGCGCAGATGATAGTCAACGAGCGCATATGTGGCAGGATGAGTCTCGGCTGTGACGTTTGTGCCCATTTGTGAGGTGAAGCATGACAATAGATTTGACGTGCTCAGGTCAACCTGGCTCCGAGCAGCCTGGACAACCGTGTTAGAGCACTTCGACATCTTGTCGACAAGGACTGCCATGTCACTGCTACCCACAAGGGTCGACATGTCGTAGGGAGCTGGCAACTGAGCAGTCAGCAATGACAAAGTGTCGTCGCTTGCCAGCAGTTGGTCAAACGAGGGCGCCACTTCCTTGCCCAGTATTGTCTGAGTCTCGCGCTTGGCACTGTCAATCATGTCAAGGACAGCTGGATAGGACAACATGCGGGCATAATTGGCTGTTGCAAGCACCTTGCCCGCATCCACATCGCTCTGCCAGTGCACACCGCCGATAACTCGACTCTGGCTATGAGCCAGGCCACGGTTAACAATGGTGTCGGCTTTCCATGGATTGACACACATCAGCACCAGTGCAATGCCCCATGATGCTGATGCGTGAGAAGATGGGTGTGAGAATTCTGATGATTTGCCGGCAGCAAAATCTGGAGCATTCTCACCTTCTACGCCAAATGTCTTTTCTCGAAGGCGACGGCATGGACGCACACGCTTGACAAGCGACTTGTAGTTGCTAGCGTGACTGAATATGTCATAACTCTCGACAATTATGTTGTAGAGGGTGGGAGCGACCGTTGTGCTGGGCTTAAAACCAAAGCCCGGCACTTGGCGATTGAGCATAGGTAGCACACCCCACTCTTTGTCGGCAGTAAGCGAACTCTTGATGCTGTCGGTGCGCAGTTCCATAGCTTGATAGAACTTATAGACATCGGCAAGGAACATCGAGGGGCCTATGGTGTCGTTGGGAATGGGGTAGAAGTAATATCCATTGGGCGCGCTGGCCTTGGGATAGATGATGCCGCGAGCTTGAGGCACAGAGATGGCCATCAGTAGACTACAGATGACAATCTTGATCATTATGTTCCCTCTGCCGTGCATCATGTGTCGGGGTCAGTTGCGACGATAAACAACACTGCCACTGGCTTGGTGCGTGGCCAAGACCAGAACCTCTGCTATCTGTACATGGGCAGGCGCATTAGCTGCATAGAGCGCCACATCTGCAACATCATCACCTGTCAGGGGAGTGATTCCGTCATAGACTTTGGCAGCACGGACTTCGTCGCCATGGAAACGGGTGACGCTGAAATTGGTCTCGACCAATCCTGGCTTGATGTTCGTAACTCTGACAGCGGTGTGAGCAACATCGATGCGAAGCCCGTCGCTCAACGACTTGACTGCCGCCTTGGTGGCACAATAGACGCCACCACCAGCATAAGCTGCATCACCGGCTACTGACCCAATGTTGATAATGTGACCGCGGTTGCGCTCGACCATGCCTGGGACAATCAGACGAGTCATGGTCAGAAGCCCCTTGATGTTGGAGTCAATCATCGTGTCCCAGTCATCAAAATCTCCCTCATATTCAGGTTCAAGTCCCATGGCGCCGCCTGCGTTGTTGATGAGTACGTCTATCGTGCGCCAGGCTTCGGGCAAACGCTCGATGGCTTCGGCAACAGCCTGACGGTCGCGGACATCAAATATCAATGGAAGCACGTTGCAGCCAGTTTTTTGAAGCTCTTGGACAACAGGTTGCAGTTTAGCTTCACTACGACCTGTCACAATGACTCCATATCCGTCACCGGCAAACTTGCGTGCACAAGCCAGACCGATACCACTGTTCGCGCCTGTTATCAATGCTATCTTGTGTAATTCGGTTTTCATTTGCTTGTTAGTTAAATCGTACAAATTTACGACATTTATTTGCTTTAAACAATTTTTTAACGCATTTTAGCTTTCAACCGGGTCATCTCGGGTGACAGCTCGATGACTTGCTGCTTGTAGAGCAGGCCCAAGGCTTTTTTGAAGTCCTTTTTGCTGCAGCCGAAGGTCTTGTATATGTCCTCAGGACTAGACTTGTCGGTCAGTGGCATGGTGCCATTGTTGTGGCGCAGGTGGGTCAGTATCGATGTTGACAACTCATCGACCCGAGCTTTCTCTATCTTGGCGAGGGTCACGTCGACCTTGCCGTCGTCGCGCACCTGCTTGACATATCCTGTCAAGCGATCGCCAATGTTCACATCGCTCATGATCTCGTTGTGATAAATCATCCCCCAATGACTGTCATTAACAATCACCTTGAAGCCCAGTTCAGTGCGTTGAACAACCAAGACGTCAACACGCTGGCGGTGATAGTAGTTGGGACGGTCAGGCGACAGAAATTTGTCCAATTTGGCGCTGGCAACAATGCGGCCGCTCTCGCGGTCGAGGTAGACGTGCACCACATAGCTGCGTCCTGCCTTCATGTCGACACGCTGTTCGCGAAACGGCACCAGCAGATCTTTGGCGACTAGTCCCCAGTCCATAAAAGCCCCAACGGCATTAACTGCTTTGACGCGCATCAGTGCTGTCTGGCCTACAACGGCAGTGGGTGTCTCGGTGGTCGCCACTGGACGATTCTCCGAGTCGTTATAGACAAACACATTCACTCTAGCGCCGACGGGCATGCGGTCGGTGACATAGCGTTTGGGCAGTAGTACTTCATGACCTTCGGTGTCAGACAGATAGACACCGAAGTCAACTGTGCGGCTAACGCGCAACTCGTTATAATTACCTATTTCCATTTCGTTGGTTTTGTGGCCTTGCTGGCAGGGTGCCTCATGCAAGAATTGAGTTAAAGGCGAGAAATTTCACCACAAAGATAGTGAAAAAAACGCTCATGTCAAATATTTTTGCTAATTTAGCGCAAAATTTCGTGACGATATGAGAAGATATAAACACTACTGCGTTGCCGTTGCATTATTCATTGTGCTGATTCTCACGATGGTAGGTTGCAATATTGGGACTGGAGGAAACTCTGATACATCAGAACTCAAGGTGCAACTTGACTCTTGTCGCTTGGCTGACACAACAAGTTTTGTCAAGAGCAATGGCGAACGGTGCACCATCTATGCCGATGCCAATATCTCCTATCCCAAGATGTTCCGCGACAAGGCCAGCACTGAACAGTTGCAGCGGCTGTTTGCGGCATTTGTCCTCAACGCACCCGATTCGCTCGACCTCGCCGATGCCATGCATGCTACAGTCAGCAACACATTGCATCAATATGACTTTGTCGAGCAGCTGCCCGAGGACGAACTGAACGAAGACGTTGACAGTTCTCAGATAGTCTACAAATACAATACCATCACAACAGTTGCTGTGCACTACAACAACGATGATATTGTCACCTTCTGCAAGACCGAGATGGTGCGCAAAAACGATAAGGTCACATCGGTTACACATCGTTACTATAGTTTTGATCTCAAGACTATGGCATATATAGACCTGCACAAGCTCTTCCGTGAGGATGCAATGACCGATGTCACACACTTGCTGCGCGCACGCCTGCTCGAGCAGAACAAGGTTGTCAACGATGATCAGTTGAACGACTTGGGTTACTTTAACGTCGACAACCTGTCGGTGACCCGCAATTTCTTCTTTGACGAAAAGGGAGTCACCTGGAGCTACTTGCCCAGCCAACTCGCCGTCGATGCTGTGGGCGAGCCACAAATCACGCTCAGCTATGAGCAACTCGCCCCATTGGCTTGTGATGGCTCAGTACTCAACCGCCTCATTGACTAGGTCTATGGAAATCATCAGTCGCTACTTCGCGCAACTCACAGCTGAGCAAGAGAAGCAGATGCACACCTTGCTCACGCTCTATCCCCAATGGAATGCCAAGATCAATGTCATTTCGCGCAAAGACATTGACAATCTCGAGGTCAATCACATCTTGCACTCCCTGGCTATAGCTAAGTTTATGCAGTTTGTGCCGGGCACACAGGTGCTGGACCTGGGCACAGGTGGTGGATTTCCAGCCATTCCGTTGGCGGTGCTTTTTCCCGACACCCACTTTCATCTGGTCGACCGCATCGGTAAGAAACTGCGTGTGGCAGAAGATGTTGCGCAGCAAGCAGGATTGGCAAATGTCACCATTCAACATGGTGATATCCGCGAGGTCAAAGGCGCTTTTGATTTTGTGGTCAGCCGTGCCGTCATGCCGTTGCCCGATATTGTGCCACTGGTCAGACGTCTCATTGCTAAAGCACAGCACAATGCCTTGCCCAACGGACTCGTTTGTCTCAAGGGAGGTGACTTGACCGATGAATTGAAGCCTTTTGCCAATAAGGTCATGGTGGAGGAAATCGCTCAATATTTTAAAGAACCATTTTTCGAGACCAAACGTATTGTATATTTACCCCTTTAAGAAATGAAAGTTACCAAATTCACAGTCAACCCTTTCGGCGAAAACACATTCATTGCCTGGGATGAGAACACACGACAAGCCATCATCATCGATCCTGGAATGATGCAAGACCATGAGCGGGAAGTCGTCGTTAAGTTTGTCGAAGACAACCAACTCAAGATGCAGCAAGTGCTGCTCACTCATGGCCATATTGATCACATCGCTGCAGCACGGTGGATGGCCGACCGGTATGGCATCACCGTGGCAGCCAGTCCTCATGACCAAATGTATTATCAGATGCTTCCGATGCAAGCTCAACACTTCCGCCTGCGCATCGAACTTGATGAGCTGACGATAGATTGTCCATTGCATGAGGGAGACGTGATTGAGCTTGGCGACGAAAAGATACACGTTTTTGAGACACCGGGGCACTCACAAGGTGGACTCATATTCTATGCCCCTGATAGTGCATTGGCGTTTACAGGCGATACAATCTTTGAGGGAAGCATCGGACGCACCGATCTTTCGGGTGGAGATTATAATGTGCTGATTGCTAGCATTCGTGACAAGGTTCTCACGCTCCCGTCTGACACAATGCTGATTCCCGGACACGGTCCTACGACAACTGTTGCTAATGAACGGGACTATAATCCATACCTTGCCTAAGGCTCAATATGTGTTATCGGCCCAGTTTGATTTAAACCAACAGGGTTTGTTGGATTATTTAGGGAAATAGATGATGTGATTTGCACAGGTTACTAATAATCTGTAAATTTGCAGCCACTTTTTTAAAACGTATTCATGGACTATGTAACTGTAGCGGGAGTTAATATATTCCCCTTTGAGTCAGACGCGGCTCTGATTGACTATATCGACAAACACAAAGGCGTGCTTGTGGCGATTGGTGCGCAAAAGGTTGTCGAGGCAACCGAACAAACTCGTGAAATAATCAACCGTAACATAGGTTATTGCGATGGCGCAGGGGCTGTGTGGATGCTGAAGCGAAAAGGCTATGACAAGGTCAAGAAGATTGCAGGATGTGACTTGTGGCTAAAGTTGGTTGAGAAGTTTAAGGACAATAAGTCTTTCTATCTTGTTGGGGGCAAACAATGCATTATCCAACAGACGGTTGATAAATTGAAGAAAGATTATGACGGTATCGATATCGTTGGATATCGCAATGGCTATCTGGCTGACACCAATGAAGAAAAATTGCTCATCAATGATATCGCTTTAAAGAAGCCTGACGTCGTGTTTGTAGCCATGGGATCGCCTAAGCAGGAATTGCTCATGGAACGTATGCAGCAGTTGCATCCAACGGCTATATACCAAGGACTCGGAGGTAGCTTTGACGTATATACTGGCAATGTGCCTCGAGCACCCAAGTGGTGGATTGACCACAACCTTGAGTATGCCTATCGCCTACTCAAGCAACCATCGCGGTACAAGCGCTACCTCTCATTGGTGAAGTTGGCTTGGTGGATGCTTAAGGGCAAAGTCTGATGAGGGGGGCTGGGCACAATTATGCCTCAACATTTGTCAGTGTGGCTTTTGTGTTGTAACTTTGCACCGATTTTTGTAGAAATTATAATTTCTTGAGGCTCTTACGGCCGATTGAAAATTGCTTTAAAGTATATGTTTGAAAATTTATCTGAGAAACTTGAAAGGTCCTTCAAGGTCTTGAAGGGACAGGGAAAGATTACCGAAATCAATGTCGCTGAGACACTTAAGGAGGTGCGGCGTGCATTACTCGATGCCGACGTAAACTTCAAGGTTGCTAAGCAGTTTACCGATACGGTTAAGGCTAAAGCTCTGGGCCAGAACGTGATCAATTCGGTCAGCCCCAGTCAGCTTATGGTCAAGATTGTGCATGACGAGCTAACCCAACTTATGGGAGGTGAGCAAGCACCCTTCAATGTGACGGGTGACCCTGGCATCATACTCATGTCTGGCTTGCAAGGTTCTGGTAAAACCACTTTCTCTGGCAAGCTGGCCAACAAACTCAAGAAGGAAGGCAAGAACCCGATGCTTGTGGCTTGCGATGTCTATCGTCCGGCTGCAATTGAGCAACTTAAAGTGTTGGGCGACCAGATTCAGGTGCCTGTATACTCTGAGCCGGAGAGCAAGAATCCTGTTCAGATTGCGCTGAACGCAATAGCCGAGGCAAAACGCAATGGCCGAGACATCGTCATTGTCGACACGGCTGGTCGTTTGGCCATCGATGAGCAGATGATGCAAGAAATTACTGCCATTAAGCAAGCAATCAACCCCAATGAGACGCTCTTTGTGGTTGACTCGATGACAGGTCAGGATGCAGTCAACACAGCCAAGGAGTTCAACGACCGCCTCGACTTTGATGGCGTTGTGCTCACTAAGCTTGATGGTGACACCCGCGGTGGCGCGGCATTGTCAATCCGCTCGGTGGTCAACAAGCCCATCAAGTGGGTGGGAACGGGTGAGAAGATGGAGGCTATCGACCCCTTCCGTCCTGCAGGTATGGCCGACCGCATCTTAGGCATGGGCGACATTGTGTCGTTTGTCGACCGCATGCAACAGCAGTATGATGAAGAAGAAGCCAAGAAGCTGCAAAAGAAGATTGCAAAAAATCAGTTTGACTTTAATGATTTCTTGCACCAGATAGGTCAAATCAAGAAGATGGGTAATCTCAAAGACCTGGCTTCAATGATACCTGGTGTTGGCAAAGCCATCAAAGACCTTGACATCAGTGATGATGCATTCAAGGGCATCGAGGCAATCATCTATTCGATGACCCCCTATGAGCGCTCGCATCCCGAGATCATGAATGGCAGTCGCCGGCAGCGCATTGCTCGCGGCAGCGGAACTAGCATTCAAGATGTCAACCGACTGCTCAAACAATTTGAACAGACACGCAAGATGATGCACATGGTCAGCACGGCTAAGAATCCTCTGAAGATGATGCGCGGCCAACGTCGCCGTTAGTTATCGTTGTTTTATTCACTATCTTAATTCAGACAAAGAATGCAGATTATAGATGGCAAACAGGTATCGGCGCAAATCAAGCAAGAGATTGCTGCCGAGGTAGATAAGATTGTAGCTGATGGAGGCAAACGGCCTCACCTGGCTGGCGTGCTGGTGGGCCATGATGGAGGCAGTGAGAGCTACATGAGTTCAAAGGTCAAAGCATGCGAGCAATGTGGCTTCAAGTCATCACTCATCCGTTTTGAGGAAGATGTCACTGAACAAACACTGCTTGAGACCATCGAACGTCTGAATCATGACGATGATGTGGATGGATTCATCGTACAACTGCCGCTGCCGCGTCACATCAACGAGCAACGTGTCATCGAGGCGATTGATTATCGTAAAGATGTTGATGGATTTCATCCTATCAATGTGGGACGTCTATCCATCGGTTTGCCTTGTTTCCGTTCGGCAACTCCAGCGGGTATCTTGATGTTGCTTGAGCGTTATGGTATTGAAACACGAGGCAAACATTGTGTTGTCATCGGTCGTAGCAACATCGTCGGCAAACCTGTGGCTAGTCTGCTCATGCAGAAGGCTAATCCTGGCAATTGTACGGTCACGGTGTGCCATAGTGCAACGCCCGATATCGCAAGCCTAACCCGACAGGCCGATATCTTGATCGCAGCGATGGGCAAACCTGGTTTTGTGACCGCCGACATGGTGAAAGAAGGCGCTGTGGTGATTGATGTGGGCACGACCCGTGTTGCCGACGAGACCCGCAAGTCGGGATGGCGACTGTGTGGCGATGTCGACTTCGATCATGTCGCTGACAAGTGCTCGTTTATCACACCAGTTCCTGGTGGTGTCGGGCCGATGACTATCGTCTCGCTCATGCACAACACCTTGCTTGCTGCAACCAAGCAAATCTATCAGTAAGACTCAATTAATCATTTCGACGGTCTGGACATGCCTTTATTCATGGTGAGTCTGGACCGTTAAAACAATTTTTCGGCTATATGCATTTACTCAGTGTGTTATTGCTGTCACTGGTGTCGATGTTGCAGGGTGGCAGTTCGGTCAATCTTGTGTTTTTTGGCGATGCTATGCAGCATCAGCCACAACTCACAGCAGCGCATCAGGGTGATGGAAGCTACGATTACACGCCATGTTTCCGCTATGTCGAGGAGGACATTCGTTGGGCCGACTACGCTGTGGTCAATCTTGAATGTCCTCTGGGTGGAGCGCCTTATACGGGCTATCCAACATTCAGTGCGCCCGACAGCTATGCCAAACAGTTGTTCACATCAGGATTCGACTTGTTGCTCACAGCCAACAATCACTGCCTTGACCGTCGCGATCGAGGATTGTGTCGGACCATCAGTGTGCTTGATTCTCTAGGCATTCCTCACATCGGAACTTATGTCAATCAGACTGTTAGAGCGAAGCAGATGCCTTTTATCACTACCATAAAAGGCGTGAAATTTGCAATGCTTGATTACACTTATGGTACTAATGGCATCAACATCCAGGGGGATGTGGTGGTAGACTTCTTGGATCGAGAGCTCATGGCACGTGACATTCAGCTGGCGCGTGAAAAGGGAGCGCAAGTGCTGTGTGTCAATTTGCATTGGGGCATAGAGTACGAATTAAAGCCAGTCGACAGCCAGAAGTCTCTTGCCCAGTTCCTGATTGACCAAGGCGTGGACCTGATTATTGGAGGGCATCCTCATGTTGTCGAACCCATGGAGATCAGGCACAGTGACAAGTATGACAAAGATGTACTGCTGGTTTATAGCTTGGGCAATTTTATCAGCAACCAGACGGGTATCGACAGTCGTGGAGGCGCTATGGTCAAGGTATCAGTCACAATGATTGGAGGCAAACCCAAAGTACATGATGCGCGTTACAAGCTATTTTTTGTGCAGAAGCCTAGCTACCGCGGTGAGAACTATGTAGTCATTCCTGAGAACCGTCCAGACCTTCTGCGAGCCGACAGCAAGTCGGAGTTCAATCGATTTATGGAGCGTACTCATTCACTGGTCACAAGTCATAACATTAATGTGACACAAGACTAATGATGCTCGCAATTTTGGGGCCGTCACGGTTAAAAAATACAAAGAGGGCTGAAAAATTGGACAGAGTTCCAATTGTTTCGGCTTTCTTTTGTAATTTTGTAGCCTAATTCGAAATATAGGGATATTTAATTTTTTTTTGAGACTAACATGACTACTAAAAGTGTTCTTCAAAAGTTACGCGCTTCTTATCAACCCAAGTTGCCCCAGGCTCTGTGTGGTGAGGTGAAGATGGTGATGGGTGATCCCACCGAGTCTGTCGCCGACCAGGAACAGATTCAGCAACAATTTCCCATGACTTATGGCATGCCGCAAATCACCTTTGTCCCAGACGACAAGGCAAAGAAGGCCGATGCTAAGCCCATCAATGTGGGTGTAATCCTCTCGGGTGGTCAAGCACCTGGCGGACATAATGTCATCAGTGGCATCTTCGACGGTATCAAGCGCATCCACCCTGAGAGCAGGTTGTATGGCTTCTTGATGGGACCTGATGGACTGGTCAAGCATGACTATATGGAACTCACTGCCGATATCATCGACGAGTATCGCAACACCGGCGGCTTTGACATGATTGGCTCGGGACGAACCAAACTTGACAAGGAAGAACAGTTCGAAAAAGGACTCGAAATCATCCGCGAACTCAATCTGAGAGCCATTGTCATCATTGGCGGAGACGATAGTAACACCAATGCTGCCATCATGGCTGAGTACTATAAGGCACATGGAGCCAAGGTGCAAGTCATTGGGTGTCCTAAGACCATCGATGGTGACCTGAAGAATGAGTTTATTGAGGCATCGTTCGGATTTGACACCGCCACAAAGGTCTATAGCGAACTCATCGGCAACGTGGAGCGAGACTGCTTCTCGGCACGCAAGTATTGGCATTTCATCAAGCTCATGGGGCGCTCGGCGTCGCATATCGCCCTCGAGTGCGCACTGCAAACTCAGCCCAACCTGTGTCTGATTAGCGAGGAGGTCGAAGAGTACTGCCTGGAGTTGAGCGATATTGTCACAAGCATCACTAATATTGTGGTCAAGCGAGCAAAGCGTGGGCTAAACTTCGGAACCATCTTAGTGCCTGAGGGTCTCATTGAGTTCATCCCGTCGTGCAAGGCGCTGATTGAGCAACTCAATGAAATCATGGCCAAATTCAAGCCTGAGGTATCGACTCTAGACCCAGATGCTCAAGTGGTGTTTATCCGTGAGCACCTCGATCCCGAGAACTTGTCGACTCTTGATAGCCTGCCCAAGACTTTGGGCCGCCAGCTGATGCTGGACCGTGACCCGCATGGCAATGTACAGGTGTCTCTCATCGAGACTGAGAAACTGCTTAGCACTTTGGTTAAGAAGAAACTGAAACAAATCAACAAGGGCAAGCAGAAGGATGATCCAGACTATGTCAAGTTCAAGGCTATGCACCACTTCTTTGGATATGAAGGACGATGCGCAGCACCATCAAATTTCGATGCTGACTACTGTTATGCATTGGGATTCAACGCGGCGCAACTTATCAACTGTGGCGCGACAGGCTACATGTCATCGGTACGTGACCTCATCAAGCCATCGTCAGAGTGGCGTTGTGGTGGCATACCCATCACCATGATGATGAATATTGAGCGCCGTAATGGTGAGGACAAGCCCGTTATCCGCAAGGCATTGGTCGACATGAAGGATCGTCCTTTCCTTGAGTACTCCAACAATCGTGCCACCTGGTCGAAGGAAACTTGCTATGTCTATCCTGGCCCCATTCAGTATTTTGGCCCCAGCGAGTTGATCGACCAACCGACCAAGACCCTTATTCTTGAGCACACGCCCGAAGATGAGGAACAATAAAAGCTGAAACACCTTCACCAGTGAGGGTGAGGGTAACAGCGTTTTTTTCATTTAACCTTTTTCACAGCTTGCGTCCCTGTGCCTAGATGGCATCAGGGACTTTTTTGTATCGCAGCTACAAGGATGCTAACAATTGCTCCAGCTGCAAGGCATGATGGCCAGGAATCACGACGTGGTGATTGCCAATGGGGTGGGTTAGGAAGTAGCGAATTGCGTGTTGTTTGTTGCTCGCACTGCCTAGGTTGATGTGTAGTTGTGTGCGGCACAAGTCTCGATTGCATAGATTGCTCACAAGCTCTCCTTGTGCGACAAAATGACGCGCGAGATCACCACTCACCTTGAAGATGGTAACAGGACCTTCACGCATAAATCCACGAATGCCAACCCCTATGCCAGACTCAAAGTGGGTGTCAAGCTCATAGCCTGTGACCATATTAAATGGAATGGTACAATGTGCCAGTGTGATCATTCCTGTCTCAGGATTGATCTCTGAAGGATTGGCCTGGAAACCTGTGATTCCAAACAATGCTTGCGACAACAGCATCGACAGGGCTGTAGGCACATCACCTTCGCACCCTGCTACAATGCCATCGGCATTGAGCTGTGCCAGAGCCAAACAACCTGTGTTGTGGACTGCAGTTAGCAGGTCAAAACACCTGATGGTGAACGCAGACAATTGGTGAATGTCGACCAAATGACGCAACACATGATACAGCCGTTTGGCGTCGGGTAGGGCAGATGTGACTGATGGGGTAGCTATTTTGCTAGGGTGAATGCTTAACGTGCTGTTTTTAAATTTGTTGTCATTAAACAACTCAAGTACTTCTTTAATGTCAACATCGACAAGTTTAACGCCGAGTTTCGCTTCAATAGCCTCTGAGTTGGCTTGGCTGGAGATGAGCCAGTCTGACGGCTGGCCGATTACACCCAGTCGTTGACCTTGCAACCTGCTTAATGCTTGTGACACTTGAAGCAGTGTGACAATTCTAGCCCTGATATAGCTTGCTGAGCCATGCAGTATCTCTCCGGCAACACCTTGTTGCTGCAGATAAGAAAGAATCTCCATCGAAGCTGCCAGCGAATTGCTTTTGCCCGAGGTCAATAGGTAGATGGGCTGTGAACTCTGTTTGAGCAACTGAGGGAGTAGTTGCTTGAATATCCCCTCGGTGCCACCTGTGCGCACGTAGATAAGGCTTAGCAGATTTGTGCCATAGTCGCTGAAGTCTGCTCCTCTGAGTGTGTAGTCAATTTGGATTGAGGTCAAGAACTCATGGGTCACAGTTTCAATTGTCTGCTCGTCATGCAAGGCAGATGTGAGTGTATAGATGGATATCTTAGTCATAAACAATATTTTTTTGCAAAGTTAGTGATATTATCGCAAAAGTTAGGCTTGATATTCAATTATTTTGTAACTTTGACGCAAAATTGATTGCATGAAAAGATTTCTGTTATATCTGGTTGCATGGCTAGTGGCATGGCTGTCTTTGCAAGCACATGTTGTTGTCATCAACGACAGCGTGCAAACGACGGTTGAGCAGATTGTTGCCACGGGGCTGCCATTAGTTCTGGTCGAGACCGTCGATGCTGTAGAACCAACATGTGACTATGTCTCGGCGCCGCCAGGAGCATGGGGCATGTCTATCACTAATGCCACAAAAGTGCCGGGAAGATTATGTATCTACAAGGGTGACACCATTCTGGCTTATGACAGTGGTGAGTACGATGGACGCAGCCATGGTATGACCATTAAGTTGAGGGGCAACACAAGTGCATATCGCGACAAAAAGCCCTACAAAATCAAATTGGAGACATCCGATGATCTGCTGATGCGAGACGATCCGGATTGCTATGAGCGCGATTGGCTGCTCGTCACAGACGACCAGCTCAAGGCACTGTCGGGTTTTATGCTTGGCCAAGTGCTAGGTATGCAGTGGACTCCTGCATTCAGGTATGTCAATTTGGTCATCAACGACAATTATCGGGGTGTATATATGCTTATCGAGTCCATTAAGCGCAATCCTTATAGCCGTATTGATGTCTCACGTTCCGGCATGCTCTGTGAGGCGGATGCTTACTGGTGGAATGCAGATGTGTACATCAAGTCGAGGCTTGATGCTCACTATGGCTACACCTTCAAGTATCCCAGTGACGAGGGGCTTTCTGAGGCAGATTTGAACTATTTCAGAGATTATCTTGGTGCATTTGAGGCCTCGCTTAGTCAGGACAATTATGAGCAGTATATCGATGTCACATCGTTCGCCCGATGGTGCTTGGCGCAGGACATCTTGGGAGCATGGGACTCGGGAGGGACCAATCGTTACTATTCGCGCTATGACCGTGAACAAGACACCCCTTTGGTCATGCCATGTCTTTGGGACTTTGACTCTAACGAGATGAACTATAGCAACTGGTCGAGATGTCATGTCGAGCATTTCTCGCGACTGTTCAATAATCCAAACCAAACGTTCAGACTTGAGTATATCAAGCAATGGTTCAGAGTTCTGCCGACGCTTCGGCAGCAGATGAAGCAGCTTTTTACCGATTTCAGGTATTCTAACCAGTATCGCGGCATGTATAATTCTGTGTTGATGAACAACCATCGGTGGGGCACCACCATCTCGTTTATGCTGGCGGTCAGCAACCGAGACAAGTGGTATGACAATCGGTTGCCAATACTGCAGAAACTGATTGACAGCTTGCGGCTGTCATGTGATGTCAACATTGATGGCAGTGTTGACGTTGCCGATGTCAACACTGCCATCAATTGTATGCTAGGGCAAAATGCGCCAGATGTCATCCCCGCAGCATGCGATGTCAATCAAGATGATGCAGTCGATGTGACTGATGTCAACTTCATCATCGATGCCATGCTCGGACGATAAGGGTGTCAACCCAGCAACTGGTCCATCTCGGCTTGCATGGCGGCTGCCTTCTGACGGGCCACTGTGGCAAAGTCGTCGCCATTGCTGGCATGGATGATGCCGCGCGACGAGTTGACAATGATGCCGCACTGGGCATTCATGGCAAAATGTGCCACTTCGGCCAACGAGCCACCCTGTGCTCCCACGCCTGGCACAAGCAGGAAGTGGTTGGGGACAATGCTGCGAACGTCATGCAGCATCTCGCCGCGTGTTGCACCGGCCACAAACATCATGTTGTCGGGTGTGCCCCACTGCTGTGCCTTGCGAAGCACGTGCTCATAGAACGGTGTTCCCTCGCCGTCACGAATCATCTGGAAGTCCATTGACCCCTTGTTGCTTGTCAGGGCCAGCACAATCACCCATTTACCCTCATAACCAAGGAAAGGCGTCACGCTGTCTTCGCCCATATAGGGTGCCACTGTGAGGGCATCTACATCCAGGGTTTCAAAGAAACTGCGGGCATAGGCCTTGCTCGTGTTGCCGATGTCGCCTCGTTTGGCGTCAGCGATGATGAACTGGTCGGGATAGTGCTCGCGGATATAGCGCACGGTCTCTTCAAATGCTTGATAACCTGAAGGCCCATGTGCCTCATAGAAGGCAAGATTGGGTTTGAAAGCGATGGCATAGTCAGCTGTGGCGTCGATGATAGCCTTATTGAAGGCGAGTAGGTCGCCATTGAGTGATGCGGGCATCTTGCTGGGATCGGGGTCCAGCCCCACGCACAAGAAGCTGCGCTTGCGCAGCATGTTGGCATAAAGTTCGTTGCGGGTCATATCTCTTACTTAAAATGTAAATATAAAACTATCAGAGTGCAGCTTCTTTAAGCTTCTCGGCATTCTCGGCCACGATGAGGTGGTCGATGCAGTCTTGGATGTCACCGTCCATGAAGGCTGGCAGGTTGTAGATGGTGTAGCCGATGCGGTGGTCGGTGATGCGTCCTTGAGGAAAGTTGTAGGTGCGAATTTTGGCTGAGCGGTCACCTGTTGACACCAATGTTTTGCGCCTGCTGGCAATGTCGTCCATATACTTCTG
>DEKO01000163.1:0-850 GCA_002353885.1 Porphyromonadaceae bacterium UBA2720 | reverse complement strand
TCGGTACACTCGATGAGAATCTCTTGCTGCTCGTTGGTCACGGGGTTGGTCCACATGTAGCGAAGACGCACGCCCGAGTTCACCTTATTGACATTCTGACCACCTGCACCGCTGCTGCGGAAGTAGTCCCAACGAATCTCGCCCTCGTTGATGTGAACGTCGAAGGGCTCGGCTTCAGGCAGGACGGCCACACTGGCAGCCGATGTGTGCACGCGTCCTTGTGTCTCGGTGACAGGCACGCGTTGCACGCGGTGTACGCCAGATTCATACTTGAGCGTGCCATAGACATTGTCGCCGGTGATGCTGAAGATAATCTCTTTGTAGCCTCCGGCTGCTCCCTCGGTGTAGCTTGACACTTGTACGGACCATCCTTTGTTCTCGCAGTAGCGGGTGTACATGCGCGCCAGGTCACCAGCAAACAATGCGGCCTCGTCGCCACCTGTGCCGCCACGAATTTCAAGCACCACATTCTTGCTGTCTTCAGGATCCTCGGGGATAAGCAAGAGCTTGATTTGCTCCTCGACCTTGGGCACTAGAGCGGTATTGGCCTCAATCTCTTCGCGGGCCATGGCGCGCAGGTCTTCATCGCTCTCGTTGGCGAGTAGTTCCTTGGCTTGCTCGATGTCGGTGAGCAACTTGCGATAATGGTTGGCAGTCTTGAGCAAGTTCTCAAGACTCTTGTATTCTTTGGTCAGTTTAACATAGCGGCGCTGGTCGGCAATCACGCTTGGATCGGTGATGAGCGTGCCGATTTCGTCGAAACGGGCATCAAGGCCCTCAAGGCGCTGCAATAGGGGGGATTCAGCCATAAAAACAGTATTATTTCGAGAAATTTTGTGCAAAGGTACAA
>DEKO01000174.1:889-29735 GCA_002353885.1 Porphyromonadaceae bacterium UBA2720 | reverse complement strand
TTTCTTTTCAGAAACATTGATGGACATGCGCCGAATTGAGTCCGCCCGTGGCCCGGTGATGATCTCCTGCTTTGTATTTATTGGTAGTCGTGAATTGAACGGGGACATCTCTGTCCCTTGTTCTCGTTTGTACTACGTCTTTTACCTAAATCGGTTGCGAATCATGTCAAGGATCTCTCCTGCCCCTCGCCCCCTCGGGCGAAAAGCGGTGCAAAGGTACAACCACTTTTTCATTCCAACCAAATTTTTCAGCGATTTTTTTGAAAAAATTTTTCATGGAACCCATACACCTTATTATATAATGGAGAATTGAGAATGGAGAATTAAGGCCGCGCGAAGCACTGGTAGGCCATCTCATTGGTAGACCGCTGCGCTGGTAGAGGGTGCTGGGCGATGTGAGGGGCCAGGGCATACGTGGCCTGGGAGATGTCAGATGGCGGCGAAAAAGGTGATGAGATCCTGCTCTCTGGGTAGGCCGATCTTCTTGCGCAAACGAGAACGCGCCATGTCAATGCTTCGCGGCTCTCGGAAGGTGATCTCGGCAATCTCTTTGCTCGACAGTCCTTGCCGCAAGAATGCCGCCATGCGCAGGTCGTTGGCAGTCAACATTGGATAGCGCTCCAACAGGCGTTTGAAAAAATCGTTGTTGGCTCGCTGCAGTGCCGAGTTGTCTTCATCGGCCATTCCCTTGACGTGCGACGTGATGGCTCGCAAGTTCTTGATGATGTCCTGCTTGCTGCTGTCAGCCACAATCTTCTGCAGCTCTTGCAGATCATCGCCCAGCGTGGTGAGGAATTCACGGTTTTTCTCGTCTTTGGCCGAGGTCTCTATCAACCTCTGTTGCAGGTCGTCACGCACATCTTCGACGCCTCTCCGTCGCTTGACCTGCCTCCGGTAGAGCCATGCCCCAGCGCCCAGTGCCAACAGCGTCATCACAGCCATGCCTAGGGTCATCCACACATACCGCATCACTCTGTTTTCATACATTACTTGTTTGCTTTCACTTTGCCTCAATTCTTCATCATAGAGTGCTGTCAATGCCTCGCCCTGCTCATTACCCTTAATCATCTCATCATACACCCGATTAGCATAACACAATGCCTCAATCACCGCATCCTTATCACCGAATTCGCTGCAAAACTCCCCATACTCTCTAGCCAGATTGGCTTTGTGTGGCGGATCCAAATATTGCTGCATGTCAATGGCCTTTGCAAACTCCTCCTTGGCTTGCGTCATGTTGCCGCTGCGCCACGTGATGATGGCTTGCAAAGCGTAAGCCCTAGCAAAATCGTTGCGCAATCCTTTGGCTTTGAAATACTCAATTACTGGAGCCAACTGCTTGGCTGCCAACGAGTATTCCTGCATACTCTGATAGTGGTTTGCCAGTACTTGATGCATCGTCATAAGCAGCAACGTATCGCTCTTGGGCGTGTGGTGTATGGCAAGCATCATATACTCCAACGCCTTGTTATACTCTTTCTTACCGCGGTACGACCACGCTAGGTTATTGTAGTTATAGACCAGCAACTCAGGGTGGCTGACGGTGTCAAGCAGCGGTGCCGACTGCTTAAAGTAGTCAATTGCCCTGTCCCATTCTTGCTTCTCTGTGCAGATGAACCCTAGATCATTCAAAATGACGCATTGGTTGTTGCGCTGGCGATAAATCAGGGCTGTCTTGTACTCATGCAGTAACATCTGGGTAAAACGCTCATACATACCTAGGTAGCCATAGATCTCGGCCACATTGATGTTCATAGCCACCTCGCGCTCTTTCATGACATTGCCATGTGTAGTAATCGATGATAACAGTTGCTGCATCTGCTCGGTGTAAGTCTTGAGCTGAGTGAACTGCCTCTCATGCAACATCGCATTACTGATGGCGAAAGACAGGTCAGCTATGGCTGTATCTGCCACGGTTTCACCCTGTCGGCTCAGCGAGTCGAGTGTCGCTGGCAACGTATCGGGATGCTCCAACCCGGCGATCATCACCGAGTCTAAGGCATAGATTTCGTCCAGCACTCTAACGTTAGGGGTACTGTTACATCCTGTCACCGCAATCAATAAGAGCAGCATCGCCCATACTTCATTGAACCATTTCTTCCTGTTCATCATGTTGTCATTTTGCTTGTTGCAAAGGTAGAGACATTTTGTCGGTCATGCAAGTTTTTTGAGTGTCATCTTAAGGCAACGCCTTGTCACAGCAAGCCTTTCAGCAAACATTCAATGCACTTACAGTCAATGTATTAAAAATTCTGTACACATTAATTATCCTCCTATAAAGACTACTTATACAACTTTTGTTTGACACACCATTTTGTAGCAGTACCTTCGCATCATCAACTTGCTGCCCACCCCTGACACGAGCGGCAAATTGTCTAACGCTTAACAAATAATGCGATGATTCTTAATTATTAAACTTTCAAAAAAACTACCTATGAAACGAAAATTTTATCTTTCAATCCTGTTTTACCTGTTCATAACGGGAATGAGTGCGCTGCCAACGTACGAGGTACGGCAGGCATGCGATGTGGTCAAAATGCTAAATGAGAATGGCACTCCATCCATGGCTAAAACAGAATGTCAGCCAATGTGTGACTCCTATGTTAAAACTACAAAACAATCAACTTTTGCCAAGGGAGAGGTTACTGCTGATATGGTTTCTGTGACCCTATTGTACGATGTTGATGACTTAAGCAGATACCGAGTGAATACCGTGATGATTTATAATCCCGATTGGTCAGCAGTGTACCATCCAGATAAGTATGATGAAAACGGCAATCTTGTCACAGAAACGACAATTCAAGTGCCTGTTGGTGAATATGATATATACAGTAGCACATGGGATTCAAGAAACAAAAATCACGAGTACATCCACATTGAAGAACTGGTGACTATAACAAGCGACACAACCCTCAGCTTTAAGGTGACTGACGCAAAAAACCTAGTTTGCTGGGAAGTGTCTGATGAGAACGATGCTTTGCTGAAACCTAATACATATCTTCCTTACAGCGAGGATCTGGTAGAGGCAGGCAATGTCAATGATGTGGCTGGTATCAATTTTATCATTCTTAAAGGCTATGGGCCTGTGAGAGAGCAAGAATACGGTTTTTTTAGGCTAGATGAAGGACAGTCTTATGTAATATCATATAACGTCAACGACCTGAGTGATCGCTACCAACATTGTGTCGTTGAGGGAGCTATTGGTTCAAATGGAACATTTTACCTCAATAGGCTGGACTGTGGTGGAACAGGACCATTCCCGCTAAAGAACTTTTCTAGCGATTATCTGGCATGCGAAGAAATCATTCAACCAACTCCCATGGGACGAAATTCAGTTGAACAACCTTGGTCCGCTTTTGGAGTTAATGTATTCGTTGGGAATCATCAAGTATATTATCATGATTTGTTACCCACTAATGTTCCCAACAGTAATTTCCCTTTCCCTGAAAACGGAATTATTAAATCAATGATAAATGCCCCTATTATTGGCGACAGAGAAACCACTGATGTCAATGTGGCATTTCGTCTTGGATTATTAGATTATGAGGCTTGGAGAGTTGACATCTACAATATGGAAGATGAGTATGGCAATATCGTTCAATGGGTAGACTCAGTACCTGTTCGCGCATTAACGTGGACTCCCAAAATGATGACTAATAATGACAACATGATGGTGTATTTAGTAAATAGTAAGCAAGCAAACACATCCGAGGTTGGTATTATGAATGAAGATTATCCAGGTCATCCAGGGTTCTGTTTCACATTCAATCAGAAGAAAGATATCATTGGAAACTGTTGCCCATTAAATGTCGTTACTTCTAGCAACCAATTCAACCAAATGTACAACGCAAAAATGATTTCAGTTAACAGCGAGCATATGGGTAGAAGTGGCGAACTGTTTGGTGTTGGCAACCTTATATCAACTATGACTGCCAAGTTTAACGGTGAACAGGTCTATAGCGGTAAGTATGCAGTTGACAGCCTGAGTATAGCATGGCTGATAGAAAGTATAACTCAAGGCAAACCTGATGGTGCATATGAAATGAGTTTTACTAATGCTAATGTAGAGGTTGACAATAACTATGGCCAGAATACGACAACAATTTACTTTGATCAGACAAAAGAAGATTGGAATTCACCTGTACTAAAGATGCTGCAACTTCGTGATGTTGATAATAATGTAACTGATCGTTTCAACACTCCCGAGGAGGGGATTATCCTATTCGCAGGCGGGGATTTCCAACCATGTTCGAAAACCTATTTAAACGAATATGGTTATGAGAGAACATGGAATTACGATGATTGTCAACCGATGACCGTTGAGGTATCCTATGCACCTTACAGCACTGGCGAATGGCATGCGCTGGAGGGCATTGAACATCAAGCAGAATACGATGACATTCCAGGCTTGGGATTTTTCTACAGTGCTTCGCTGGCCAACGTTTCGGCCATGAGTGCGAATGGATGGTATGACTTGTGCTTCCGTCTTCAAGATGAATCAGGGAACTGGATGGAGCAGGTGTTGAGTCCCGCTTTCCACATCAATGCTATGGTGCTGAGTGGAGCCAACGAAATTATGACCGACTTTACGAACGAAAGTGTCATCTACAATTTAGTTGGCCAGCGTATGCGTGGTGATTTAAGCTCCCTGCCAAAAGGCATCTACATCATGGTTCGACAGTTGCAGGACGGCAGCCTGCACTCCACCAAGGTGTGTAAATGAAACCCTTCGTAAGCGACGATGAAAGCGGCCAGGGGAAAGCCTCTGGCCGCTCGTTTTTGCGCGGTGCTAGACCAGACGGGCAAGCAGTATGATTAGGGCTGCGGGGAGGAGGTTGAGCAGGTATATGGCCAGAAGGCGGGTGAGGGAGATGGTGGAAACGCGGGAACACTGCCAGAAGTAGCAGAGGGCGGCGAGTGCCGAGATGACTATGAAGGCAGCGAGCATGGCAGCTACACCCCACCGCCACAACAGTAGGGCAGCGAGGATGATGGCGACGCGCTCGACGAGGATGATGTTGCGGACAATGGCGGTGCGGTCACGCAACTTGAGCATGACCATCATGAAGCCTCCTAAAGGATAGACCATTGCCCAGCATAGGAGCAACCGCAAATAAGGGACTGCAGGGAGCCATCGGTCGGGGAAGAGCATCGAAATGACCGGCCGGCTGAGCACGATGCCCAGTGCACAACCCACAAGCAAGATGAGGGTGAAGATGCGGTAGATGCGGACATAAGCCTGATCTTGCGCCTCGGGGTCGGTCAGCTTGGCGACCTGGACATAGGTGGCGTTGCTCACCCCACCCTCGAGCGCTGCAATGGGTGCCTGCTGCAGTTTCTGCGCTTGCCCCATGTAACCCGCCTGCGTGACATTATAGAATTTGCCCAGCAAGGCGGCAACAATGTTGTTCGAGAGCTGGATGATGATAGTCGATGCCAGCAGATTGACCCCAAAACGCCACAGCAGCCTGAAGCGGACGGTGTCAAACTCCCACCGCAGCTGCCACGTCGAGGTGACAGCCAACAACAGCCAATAGAAAGCCGCGAATCCCACCTGCAGCTCAACAAGTGCCCAATAGCGCAAGCCGCACCAAGCCATCAGCAGGGCTACGGCAAGGGCCAACGAAACAGCGCCGATGTTGATGAGCGCGAGGCGGTTGAATTGCAGCTGACTGCGCAGCCGCGTGGTCTGGGCGATGGTCATGGCGCTGAAGACCGCTCCCAACCCCAGCACCGCCATGACCGGCTGTAGCTCGTCGCGACCATAGAGCCATGCCACCAAAGGCGACATTGCCACGAATAGCAGTGCGATGAGCAGTCCTGCCGCGACGTTGAAGTAAAAGAGCGTGTTGAAGTCGCGCCGTGAAGGCTCTGGTTCACGCAACAGCGCGTCGCTCATGCCGCAGTCGATGAGCGCATAGACGAGCGAGGTGAAGACGCCGAGCATGGCAACCAGCCCGAAATCGTCGGGCACAAGCAAGGCAGCAAGCAGGATGTTGCCCACCAGTGAGACCGCGCTGGCACCGAATCGCTCGGTCAGTGACCAGAAGTAGTTTTTAGACATTAGTTTCTAGTTGTTAGTTGTGGAGCCTCACCCCCTATTCCCTCTCCATGGGGAGAGGGGGAACCGTGGCTGCTGTAAGCCAGGACTCCCCTCTCTTTGGGGCCGGGGTCGGGGGCGAGGCTCCTCTTCCATGATGCCGCCATGAGTGTGAAGAACAACATGCAGAATGCCAGGTTGCGCAACATGTCGTTGTAGAATAATACCAGCAAGACGACCATGAGCAACATGAGCTGGAGGTTGACATCGCGTCCTGTGGCCCATTGTGGCCGCCAGAGCGCGAGGAAGATGAAGTAGAGCAAGAGCATCAACAGTCCGACAATGCCCAGCTGGATGTAGATGTGGAAGACGTATGGCACCGACCCCATGAGCAGCCAGTCGTAGGTGCGCGCAAACTCGGAGGTCGCAATCTGTGTGCCTCCTTTGAACTGCCCCACTCCAAAACCCACAGTCATGTGCCCAGGCTCCTGCTCGTTGAGCACGGCCAGGTAGGCCAGCTTGGTGAAGCGCGGCACGTCGGTGATTCCCCGGTTGTTCTCCATGTTCCATCGAGCATCACCCTCAACACTGTCCAGATCGTCAAGTACAAAGTAGGCCACCACATCCTCGACCGACGAGAAATATATTCCGCTCTGACTGAGCGATGTGGTGTAGGTGTAGAGAAATACTCCCGCCCACATGGCCAGTGCCACCAGCGGCACCACGACCACCATGCGCAGCAGCAGCTTACGGTCGATGGGCACCAACAGCAAGAAGTAGAGTGCCAGCATGACAAAGCTGACCTTGGTCTCGTTGAGGAATGTGGGCAGCAACAGCAAGATGTAGACTTTGTTCTGCCCCAAGCTGTAGAGAAAGTGCTGGTTGTCGATGCGCCGTCGCAACAAGAAGAACGAGATGAGATAAATCGTGACCGAGACCTGTCCCGAGAAGTAGTGCCCGAATCCACCTCCCACCAGGTCGCCTGCGCCATGCTCGAATAATTGAACCAAGATGCAGAAAGCCTGCACCAAGAGGAAATATAATCCTTGCCGGTCGAACGAGTCAAGGAATCGCTCCCTGCTCTGCTCAGTGCCCATGATAAACAACATCACGGGATAAACCATAATCAGCCCGATGAACTCTCGCATTCCGTTGATCCAGAACAGGGTTGACTCGTGGTTGACATAGCACGTGATGCCCCATGCACATGCAGCAAACGCGCCCATGGCCATGATGGTCCATCGGTTGCGCACCACGGCACAAGCCATCAGCACCATGGCGGCATCAAGTGCCCACATCAACGCCGATCGGGCATATTGCAGCGGTCTGAAAACATCATCGGCCAAGAACCCGTAAGTGCCCCATACCCAGAAGACTGCCCAGAAGACCAGCTGGCACAGATATCGCGCTCGCTCATTGGTCTGAGTCGCCGTAGCCGTATCCATAGCCATTGTCCTGATTGGGCTTAGTGTCGTTGACAATCAGTCCTACGTTCTTGAGTCTTTGTTCAGCAACCATCCGGTCGAAGTACTTGACCATGTTTCGGCGCGTGTATTTGGCCCTAGTGACACCGAGTGTGACGTCGGCGTACTTTGCTAGCGAGAATGTGTCGCTGACCATGCCGATGGGGGCCGAGTCGACCACGATGATGTCATATCGCTCCCTCAGTTGTTCAAAGAAATCCTGTGTGCGCTTGGTGAGCAACAACTCTGATGGATTAGGCGGAATGGTTCCCCCGACCATCACATCCATCCCCTCAACATCGGGCAAGGATTGCACAATGTCGTCGAGTGTGGTGTCGGCCTGCGCCAAGAAAGCCGTCACGCCAGGCGCTTCGGCCAGTGCGGTCATCTGCGCCAGTCTGGGTTTGCGTATGTCCATACCGACCAGTGCGACCCTCTTTCCCAGCATGGCAAATGCCGCAGCCAGGTTGAGACTGACAAACGACTTGCCCTCGCCGCTGACGCTGGATGTGACGAGGACCACCTTGTCATCGGCCTCAGTCATCATGAACTGCACATTGTTACGCACATAGCGGAAGAGCTCGACGATGCTCCAGTTGCGTCCCTGCTTGACCACCAGCTGCTCGTCGTGCCTGTTGTGGTGAATGTGTCCGATGACGGGCAGCCCAGTGATGGCTTCGAGCTGGTCTTGCGAGTCAAATTTGGTCGTGAGCAAATTTTTGACAGCCAGCAAGATGACCGGTAGTAGAATTGCGCCCAAAAAAGCCAGCAGAAATACCAACGGCTTGTTGGGTGCCAAAGGTTCTGACTTGCCGTATGGCTCGTCGACAACCTTTCCCTTGGGTGTGGTTGCGGCCAGAACGAGCGCATTCTCTTCGCGTTTCTGCAGCAAGAAGGTGTAGATTTCGTTCTGAATGCCCTGCTGCCGGTATAGTGCGCGCGTCTGTCGCTCGGTGGTCGGGATGGTGCGCATGGTTCCCGTTGCATTGCCGCTGACGCTACCTGCCTTGGCCAGCTGCACCTGAATTGCCCTGAGCGTGTTGTTCACGCCGTTGACAACATTGGCCCTCATGGCATCAATCTGGCCGTCAAGCCGCTGCATCGATGGGTTGTCGTTGAGCGCCGAGTTCTCGAGCTTCATGCGCTGCATGATGAGGTTGTTGTAGGCGCTGATGGCACCACTCGCTGCCGTCGAGTCGGCACTGAAGGGGATGAAAGCATGCTTGTTGGCCGGGTCGGCGACAAAGTCCTTGATCATGCTCACAATGCGGTAGCGCGCCTCCAGGTTGATGATGGCCTGGTCGGCCATGTCCTGGCGGCCGATGACGCTCTTGGCCTGCAGCTCTGGGTCGACAAGGTTGTGTGCGCGTTTGTAAGCCTCAATCTCAGCCTCGCTGCCCATGAGATTCCGATAGACAAGTTCCAGACGGTCGTCGATAAACTTGGCGGTGTTGATGGCCTGCTGATCCTTCTCGTTCTGCCCCCGCTGATTATAGAGCTCGATGATGGTATTGAGCATGTCGCGTCCACGCTGTATGTTGGTCTCCCGCGTGTTGAGGTCGATGGCATTGGCCTTCTTGCGCAGGAGCTCAGCCACCATGACGCGGCTCAGAGCCTCGGCCTTGGGGATGTTGCCTGTGACCGTGACCGTGATGTTATAATCCTTGCCAGGCTTGTAGAAGCTGGTCGTCTTGACCTGGAAGATGCCATAGGGTGTCTTGATAGTGGCCGGCAGCTTGACGTCACTGGCCTCGGCGAGTGTCTTGAATCGTCCTTTCTTGACCTTGACGTCGGCCTTCCCGGCGGCATCAGTCTTGATTTTGAACTGGAAGCTAGTGGACAGTGTGTCGAACAGCGCATCGGGGGCATCTACCTCGATGGGCGAGTCGTTGTAGTGGTCAACCCGATTGAAGAAGCTCTTGCGCTCGATGTATGTTCGGTTGAGCCGGAGCTTCTTGACCATCTGCATGCGCAGTTGCTGCGATCCCATGACCACAATCTCATCCTCAACCCTCGACCCGCCGCCCAGGGCCATGCTCTTGAGCAGCGAGCTGCCCATGCTCGTCGCGCCAGGCTTGGCGTTATCCTCGGGATCAACCAGCACGATTGACTGCACGAGATAGACAGGCCGGGCAATCTTGAGATACATCACTGCCAATGCGACGCATGCCAGCAGCGAGATTACAAAGAGCCACCAGTAGCGCTTGTAACGCTGAATGATGGCACTGAAATCTATGACAGGTTCTTTATTTTCCATAGACAGGAGATACTGAACGGGCCTAGCGCCCACACTCACTTGACTGCCAGCGCGATGACCAGCGATGCCACCACACTGACCGCACTGACCACCGTGCTGATGACCGAGAGTTTGTAGGCGTTATTCTGATTGTACTTCGAGTTGTCGATTCGTATGCGGTTGGGTGCGACATAGACCACATCGTTCTGCTGGAGATAGAAGTATGGCGAGTTGAAGACCTGCGTGTCGGCCAGGTTGAGTTGCTGGTAGGTGGTGTGGCTGCCATCGTTGCGGATGACGACCACGCCGTCGCGTTTGCCATACTCAGTGAGGTCGCCGCAACTGGCCAGCGCGTCCAGCACCGTGAACTGCTGCTTGTCGACCTTGATGCGCTGTGGCTCCTTGACTTCTCCCATGACGTTGACATAGAAACTAAGCAGCTGCACATTGACATAAGGGTCTCTGACGGTCTGCGCCACGCGGTCGTGTATGGCCTGTTCGACCTCGGCAGTAGTCATGCCCAGCACATGCACCTTGCCCAGGACAGGCATGTTGATATTGCCATCGCGGTCAACAATGTGACTCATGAGCTTGGGGTTGCCCTGAACGGCGACGTCACCGCGCACGCTGCTATTAGAAAGCGGAGCATTGAAGATGGCCGTAGCCTCGGGCGCACTGGATGTGACGGTGACTGCAATCTCATCGTCAACTTGCAGCCTGACCTGAGCCGGCAGTGTGGCAGGCAATTGCCCAGTCACCTCGGGTGGCAAGTTCTTGAAATAAGCCAGATTATTATCCTTGGTGGTCGAGCAAGCCGATAAGACCACCATGAACACGGCCACCATCACACTCGACAACAGCCGCACGACACGATTTCTGTTTGATACCATATAAGTTCTAAACGTAATGGCCGTTTATTTATTGTTGTTTTGGCCACGTGCGAGAAAAGTAGTAACTTTGGCTGCCGTCCAAGTTACTCACGTTCGGAAAAATGCGATTAAGCGAGAGCCATGCGAGCTCGCTCGCTGATGGCCAAGCGTGAGCATTTTATCTAAAAGCAAAAAAATTTTTTGCTCTTCGCTCATTTAATCGTAACTTTGCCCGGAGAGTAGCTTGTGGGGCCGCAGCCGGTGCTGCGACATAGCAAGACCGACCAGAGACAGATAAGTTTACTAAAAAGAAGATATGAAGATAGGAGACTATGTGCGATTTCTGAACGATGTGGGCGGAGGTCGCGTTGCACGAATTGAAGGAAAAACAGTATATGTCGAGGATGAGGATGGCTTTGAACGCCCCACCCCGGCCAGTCAAGTGGTGGTTGTCGACACCAAGAAGAGCTATGAGCGGCCACTGGAGGTAAAGACACGCCTTGTCGAACCCGACGAGCCCAAACCTAAACCCGTCGAGCCCAAGCCCGAGCCGGTGTTTGAGACTCCCGAGGGCGAGAAGCTCAACATCCAGCTGGCCTACGAACCTCGCGAGGTGAAGCACTTGAACACGACCACATTTCACCCTGTCCTGGTCAACGACAGCAACTATTACCTCTATTTCACCTACATGACTCGCGGCGATGACACGAGCTGGCTCACGCGCTACCATGGGCTCATCGAGCCCAACTTCCAGCTTGAGCTAGATGAGTTTGGTCACAACGACTTGAACCAGATGACACACATTGCTGTGCAATTGCTGGCCTTCAAGCAAGACCGCCACTTTGCGCTGAAAAACCCCGCCCTGGTCGAGCAACGGCTGGATGTGACCAAATTCTACAAGCTGCATTGCTTCCAGACCAACCCCTACTTTGACACGCCGGTGCTTGCCATCGACATCGTGCGCAACGATCTACCGGCCAAGCAATTGCGCATCGACAGCAGTGAGCTCGAGGAGGCGATGCGCTCGAAGAAGGCCGAGCGACGACCCGAGCGTAAGAAGCCCGGCAGCAAGCCCCAGCAGACCCGCCGCGACGAAATCATCGTACAGGACCTGCACATCGCCGAGTTGCTCGACAACCTGAACGGTCTGAGCCACAGCGACATGCTCAACTACCAGTTGGATAAGTTCAACGAGGTGATGCGTGCCCACCAGAATCACCTAGGACAGCGCATTGTGTTCATTCATGGCAAGGGCGAGGGCGTGCTGCGACGTGCCATCCTTGAGGAGCTCAAGCGCCACTATCCCACCTGCGAGGTGCAGGATGCCAGCTTCAAGGAGTACGGCTTCGGTGCCACACAGGTCACCATCCACCGATAATGATACAATTGGGGACGGTTCTGTTTTGTATCATTTTTAGCGAAAATGATACAAAACAGAACCGTCCCCAATTGTATCAGATTGAGATGTCGTGCCCTATCGTGCGACAGGGCGGATGGCCATGCCGTAGCAGCGCACTGCTGTCGAGAAACTGGGCTGGTTGGAGGTGCTGAATTTCACACACCATGCGGCACAGGGCACAGTGCTCTCGTAGCCTTGGGCGGCTTGTGCGCTCATCGGCAGCAGGGTTGAGGTCCAATAGCGACCGATGCTTGATTGCATGTCCTCGGTTTCGCTGCTCGAACGCACGCCCGTCATGGGCATGACGATGCTGTTGCCGTTGGGGCCGGTCACGCGGTAGATGGTAGCGCCTGTGCGGGTGGTCTCGGTGGTCCACGAGCAGCGTGTCAAGAGTTCCTGCCACTCGTCGTAGGTGGGCATGCGCCAGTTGGAGTTCCAGTTATAGATGGCGATGTCATAGGGCGTGCCACTGATGTCCAGTGGAGGATTCTTTCCGCCGAAGTAGACCGAATTCCATGCCACCAATGTCGTCTCTGTGCCGTTGCCGTTGTCACGGTAGGAGATGTTGATGTTGTTGAAGTTGCGGTGCGAACCGGTTGAGTCGGCCCACCCGAACAACTGCCCGTGGTCTTCGGGTTGGAAGGCGCCGACATTCATTGTAGCCCAGCGGACACTGAGACCCAAATCTACACTTTGGTAGGTGAGTCGCTGTGGCTCGTCATCGCCACAGCTGCTGAGCATCAGGCAGCACGCAGCTGCCGCAATCAGTAATTTCTTCATTTCTTGTTATTTTGGGTTAGTATTTGCTTGATGTGTGGCATCATCTTGCGGGTGAATGCTTGTGCACCGGTGTGATTCAGATGTCCGTCATCCTCCCAGAGGGTGATGTCGCGACTGATGATTGGGTCGCTCATCATGCACACGAACGGAACGCCGTGCTCGCGGCACAGGTCTTCAACGATGCCATAGATGTCATCCTCGGGCGAGAGGTAGCGTGGCGACACCGCAACTAGCAGGTGTCCAGCATTTTCGGCAATGAGTTTTTTGAGGTAGCCCAACTTGAGCTCATCAATTCGGTCGTCTAGTTTTTGAGGCTGAAACTGCCAGTCGGACGAGTGTCGCATCTGCTTGAATTGTGGTATGTAGCCGTTGTCGACCTGAGGGCTGTCATAGATTGATGGCTTTTGACTGGCCATGATGGTGAATGCCAATGAATGGTATGGGTAGATGTGCGAGAGCATGCTCACACGCTCCCATGGGTCGACACTGGCTAGGATGGAGTCGCGGCAACGCAGGTCGGCCATGGTATGAATGTGCTTGAGATTGACAGGGCGTTCATACAGGAACTGGATGTCATAGTCATAGGTCAATTCGTAGATGACCAGGCGGGGACTGTAACGCTGTTGCAGCATGCGCAACAGGGCGTAGTGAAATACGATGCCCTCGTTTTCGAAACCGCAGTTATAACACGACAACCCCGTCGAGTCGGTGACGATGCTAGGCACATAGTGGTGCAGAGCACGCGACGACCCCAGCACGATGACGTCGGCAGTGACCGAGTCGCAGATCATGTTCAGCCTACCAATCTCGTCATGGCTGGTGTGCCTGTAGGCGTATCTCAACCAGCAGCCCAAGCCCCAGTCGCCCGCAATGACTAGTGCGAGCATGATTAATATCGTGTAGATAAACTTCTTCATGATAATCAACTGGGGTTAGAAATGCATGTAGATAAATTGTCCGCTACGATCAAAGACACCGAACATCAAGGTCAGCAGCACGACGCCGCTGTAGAACGCAATCTGCCATGTTCGCTGCGACAGCAGGGTAGGCGCCCACTCGTCGCGAGCCTCTTTGGCAATCATCACTGAGAACAACGCCACCATAGACCACTCGCGCGACAGGTTGCTTACCGACTGTGTCACCGTCAAGCGAAAACCGTCCCATTGTCCGAAAAAACGGTCAATGATGTGCAGTGTTGTGGGCACATCGTGGCTGAAGAGCATAAACAGCACTGACACAAGCACAAATGTTGTCAGGCACAGCGGCAGACGTAACAACCAATGCTGGGGCCAGCGGTCAAATCGCAACAAGCGCTCAATGACCAGCCACAGCCCGTGCATCGCTCCCCACAGCAGGTAGGCAATGCCGGCACCATGCCATAGCCCGCTGAAGACGAATGTGGCCATGGCATTGAGTCGAGAACGCCATGCCGAGCAACGGTTGCCACCAAGTGGGATATAGATGTAGTCGCGCAGCCACTGACTCAGCGAGATGTGCCATCGCCGCCAGAAGTCTTTGATGCCCACAGCAAATAGCGGATGCCAGAAGTTGTGGCGCAATTTGATGCCCAGCAGGGCCGACACACCCAGAGCCATGAGAGAGTAGCCGGCAAAGTCGGCATAGAGCTGGATGGTGTAGCACAATGTGGACAGCAGCAGGGTGAAACCATTCTGTGTGTCGATGCGCATCTCCACTGCATGAACAAACAGGGCGAACGACTCGGCCACAGCCACCTTCATGAACATGCCCCAGATGAGCCAACGCAAGCCTTGCCAGGCCAATTCGGGATCAAATCGTCGCTCTCGCTTCTCGAGCTGCGCCAGCAATTCATCGCCACGGACGATGGGACCCGAGGCTGTGATGGGGAAGAAACTCATGAACGCGGCATGATTGACCAGCGACGAGGCCGGCCTGATGCGCTCTTTGTAGACGTCAACGACCAGGGCGATTGCTTGCAGGGTATAGAACGACAATCCTACCGGGACGTACCAGTGGTGGCGGTTAAGCCACCATTCAATGTGGAGAAATGAGGTGATGGCCTCATTGAGCGGCTGCAGATACTTGAAGAACAGCATTGGCAATGCAGTCAACGCAATCGTGAGCCACATTGCACCTAGCGAGTGTTCCCTTTGTCGGGTGATGTAGCCAATGCCTAGGTGGCTCGTCAGTATCACCCATGTCATCACCAGGATGCCGGCCGGCCACCATAGCATGTACAGGGCCAAACTTGCCGCCAACAACGCGGCATTGCGCCATCGTGCAGGCATGGTATAGTAGCCCAGCACGATGAAGGGTAGCGAGATGATGAATGTCAGGGAATTATAGCTCATGCTAGTTGCACTTCAGTTTGCCGCTATAGCGCAGCCCACGCAAGAACTCTTCGGCAGACATGCGTTTTTTCCCAGCAGGTTGCAGAGATTGCACCTCTATCAGACCGTCGCTGCAGGCAATGGCCAGCATCTTGGTGTTGACAATGGTCTCACCAGGGCTCATCTGCCACGGCAGCGGCAATGGCTCACCGGTCTGAAAAAGTTTGAGGTTCCACTGCTGGTTTTCTTGGTCGGTGAGAATTGTCCACGCGGCGGGGTAGGGGCTGAGGCCACGGATGTGGTTGTATACCCGCTCGGCGGGCCACGACCAGTCGATGCGGCAAGTGTCTTTGAAGATCTTTGGTGCTGGAGTGGGTTGCTCACCGGCGGTGAGCAATTGTTCCTGAGGAATGGGCTTGACCGTTCCTGCAATGATGGCATCAACAGTCTCAAGCACCATGTCGGCTCCCAGCATCATCAGGCGGTCGTGGACGACCTCGACATTGTCGGTGCGACCAATGTCGATGCTCTGCTGCTGGATGATGTCGCCTGTGTCAATCTCGTGCTTGAGGAAGAAGGTGGTCACACCAGTCTGGGTGTCGCCGTTCATCACTGCCCAGTTGATGGGAGCGGCACCGCGGTACTTGGGCAGTAGCGATGCGTGCAAGTTGAACGTACCCAGCCTGGGCATCTGCCACACCACCTGGGGCAACATCCTGAAGGCAATGACGATGAACAAGTCGGCATCGAGACTGCGCAGCTCACTGACAAAGGCCTCGTCTTTGAGGTTGACTGGTTGCAACAGGTGCAACGACCGTGACAGGGCATATTTCTTGACATCACTTTGCAGCATGTGATGACCACGGCCTGCAGGTTTGTCGGGCATGGTGACCACGCCCACGATGTTATATTTGCCATCAACCAATCGGCGCAAACTCTCTACTGCGAAGTCAGGAGTTCCGAAAAAAACTATTTTCAGTTCGTCTTTTGTCATAAGTGATTTAAATTTCTAGGTGTTCTCAATTGATTAAGTCAAGCCGTTGCAACACCTGTCGATAATTGTTGAAAATCTTGGATTTGGATACGAAACCCACATAGTGCCCTTCGTGGTCCACAACAGGCAAGTTCCATGCCCCACTATCTTCAAAGATTTTCATCACCTGTTCCATGGGCATGTCGACCAACACTTTGTGTGATGGGACTGTCATGAAGTCGTTGACCTTGATGCGGTGATAGAGGTCGGGCCGGAACATGATGTTGCGGATGTCATCCAGTTGCACCACGCCCACCAGCACCGTGTCGTCGTCGGTGACGGGAAACAGGTTGCGGTTGCTCTGGGCGATGACCTTGACCATCTGTTTGAGATTCATGTCGGGGCTCACACTGACGAAGTCGGTCTCGATGACGCTGTCCATGGTCAGTAGCGTGAGTACACTCTGGTCTTTCTCGTGGGTGAGCAACTGGCCACGCTTGGCTAAACGCCGCGCATAGATGCCATAGGGCGTGAAAATGCGGGATGTGCCGTAGCTGATTGCCGCCACGATGAGCAGTGGCAAGAACAGGTCATAGCCGCCAGTCATCTCGGCAGTGAGGAAGATGGCCATCAGTGGCGCATGCATGACACCAGCCATGACACCAGCCATGCCCATGAGGGCAAAGTTCTTGATCGATAATGGCATCGAAGCATCGACAATTCCAGTCTGGTTGAACAGGTAGGCAAAGAAGAAACCTGCCATGCAGCCCACATAGAGCGAGGGGGCAAAGGTCCCGCCCACACCACCGGCACCATTGGTGGCGGCGGTAGCAAAGCCCTTCATCGCACACAGCATCAGGATGAACAGAAGCACGCCCCACATGGTGTCGCGGTAGCCGTAGAACAGGCTATTGTCAAATACCTCGGCCACCTCACCGTTGAGCAGATGGGTGATGGCGCCATAGCCCTCGCCATAGAGCGGGGGCAACATGAAGATGAGCACGCTCAGCGTCAATGCACCGATAACATAACGCACACGGCCGCTGCTGATGCGCTTGAACATGTCCTCCATGGCACTGACTGTGCCCATGAAGTAGAGCGACACAAATCCGCAGAACACACCCAACAGCACGACAAACGGGATGCGGCTGGCATAGAAAGGTTCGCTCTGAGAGAAGAAAAACTCCACATTGTAGCCCGTGAAGATATAAGACACCGTGGCACCACACACCGAGGCCAAAATCAGGGGCATCGCTCGCGCCGCTGTCAAGTCAAGCATCAGCACCTCGATGGTGAACAGAACACCGGCTATTGGGGCCTTGAAGATGCCCGCAATGCCAGCGGCTGCACCGCAGCCCACCAGCAGCATCAGCGTCTGGGGCGAGAGCTTGAACACCTGGCCCAGATTGGAGCCAATGGCAGCGCCTGTGAAGACGATAGGACCCTCGGCTCCCACCGAGCCACCGAAGCCGATGGTCATCGACGAGGCAATCAAAGAAGCATACATGTTCTTGACTTTCAGTCGACTCTTTTTTAAGGCGATGGCATAGAGCACCCGCGTCACGCCATGTGAGATGTTGTCGCGCACCATGTAACGCACATACAATGCGCTCAACAAGATGCCAATGGCCGGAAACACAAGATATTGCCAGTTGCCTTGGGTCGCACTGACTGTGCTCTCGACCAGTTGCGCGATTGAGCCAATCAAGAACTTGAGCAGCACAGCTGCAAGGCCGGCAGCAACACCCACCAGCAAAGCCAGCAGTGACACAAAGTTGCGCTCGCTCAAGTTGTGCTCGCGCCATGTGTGTATGCGATGTATCCAATTGCTTGTCATCGTTCTTCTGGGAGCGGTCCTTCGATGGTGGTCAAGCCGTCAAAATTGTTCATGAAACTACATCCCTTTGCCTGTGACGATGGTCTTAATGGTATAAACCATGATCTTGAAATCATTGATCAGCGACATGTTCTCGAGATAGAGCAAATCGTAGCTCAGACGCTCTATCATCTGGTCGACATTTTGTGCGTAACCATACTTGACCATGCCCATCGACGTAATGCCCGGTCGCACCTGGTGCAACAGAGCGTAGGAGGGCACACGTTGCGTTATCTGGTCGATGTAATACTGGCGCTCGGGACGAGGGCCGACTATGCTCATGTCACCCTTAATGACATTCCAGAACTGCGGCAGCTCGTCGATGCGGTACTTGCGCAGGAAACGTCCTACTCGAGTCACACGCGGGTCTTCGTCGCAGGTGAGTTGTGGTCGATTGTTCTGCTCGGCATTCTGCACCATCGAGCGGAATTTGTAGATGTTGAAAGGCACATTATGATAGCCCACACGTTCCTGGCTGTAGAACACTGGGCCCTTTGAGTCGAGTTTGATGGCAATGGCAACGGCCAGTAGCAAGGGTGATACCACAATCAGCACCAGTACCGACAGGATGATGTCGAGCACACGCTTGATGTTCTTGCCGCTCTCACTCATGCTGCTGCCTGAGATGTCGACCAGTGGATCGCCCACCATGTCGCTGATGCGCACCTGCGACAGCATGACATTGAAGTGGTCGGGGGTCACCTTGATCGGAAGGTTCAACTCAAATAGCTGGTTGACCGTGTCGAGTACAGCATCAGAGTTCTGGCGTGTTGGCACAACAATAAGCTCCTCGATGTGATGAGTCTGGCATGCCTCGCGGATGTGCGACAGCTCATAGCATGGCAGCGATACTTCTTTGACATCGTTTTCGCCAGGGATGCTAACATAGCCCAAAATTTTGTAGCCCAGCGACTGGGGCATCGCATCCAGCTTCTTTCCAAAAGCTACGCCTGCTGCCCCGCGGCCGATAATCAGGGTATTAAAACTCCATTGGCGCGACTTGATCATGTGCGAAGTGTAGCTTGTGAACAGGCAACGCACCACATAGACTGTGATGAACAGAGTGCCCCACAGCAAGGCTATCATCTCATAGTTGACCCGCCGGCGCGGGGCTGTGTCATTGATCAGTGCCAGGAAGAAAATAATCAATGTCACGATGGCTGTGCTCCAGAAGGTCGTGAACACCTCTTGAAGTCGCGACTTGCGGAAAACCTCGTTGTAGTATCCCGACAGGTAGTAGACTGCCATCATCAACAACGGAAACAATAGCTGTCCGATGACGACAACATTCGAACTGAGAAAGGTCCCTAGCGTGTTGAAACCACTATGGATAGGATCTAGCGAATAGCGCATGCAGTTATAGCAGAACCAGGCCAATCCCGACGACAATAGGTCGCCCACAACATATTTGGTGCGCTGTATGTTTTCGTTGAGCACGGTTATCTGATGATTTTAAAGGTGCCATCGCCGCGCAACAAGATGATGTTGCTGGCCATGTGGGGAGTGGTGTCATTCTGGCGATAACCCACGACATAGTCGACACCCGCCTTGATAGAATCACTGATTTCGCTGAACATGTGAGCCGAGGGCTCGCCGCTGACGTTGGCGCTGGTCGACACGATGGGACGGCCGAAGCGCTTGCACAGCTGGTGAGAGAACTCCTCGCGCGGCACACGGATGCCAACACTGTCGTTTTCACCCAGCAGATTGGGAGCTAGGTTAAATGCTCCCTCATAAATCAGAGTCAATGGCTTGACAGCAACGTTCATCAGCTCGTAGGCCATCTCAGGCACATCGACAACATAGTGGTCAAGGTGCTCTTCGCTGTCGAGCAGCACAATCAGTGCCTTGTTGTCGGCACGGCGTTTCAGGTCGTAGACACGGCGAACGGCCTCGGCGTTGGTCGCGTCGCAGCCAATGCCCCAGATGGTGTCGGTGGGGTAGAGGATGAGACCGCCGCGCTCGAGCACGTCGACACATGCTTGTATATCTTGTTCAAATTCTTTCATTGGTAATGGGTATGAAGCACCTTCTTGTGTTTCAAACAAACAAAGGTACGGCGAATTGCCCGATTATAAAAGTATTTTCACATATTTTTATCTTTTTATCATTAAACTTTGTTCGCTAGCACCTATCAAATGTGTAACTTTGCACCCGAAAACAATAAAACATTTTATCGATGAAAATGAATAAACTCATGACCTTGCTTGCTGTTGCTGCTATCGCTATGACAGCGGCTATGCCCATGCAAGCTAAGAAGAAAGCCACCACTAAGGCTGGCACACAAGTGGTCTACACAGGCGAGATTGCCAAGAAAGTGATTGGTTACAATGGCACAACGCCGCTCAACATCACCATCACTGGCGGACGCATCACCAAGATTGAGGCACTGCCCAATCAAGAAGGCCCTTCCTATATGCAGCGAGCAACCAAGAAGGTGTTCGCTCAGTATGAAGGACTGACTGTAGCTGAGGCTCTCAAACTCAAACCAGACGTAGCTACAGGCGCCACTTACACCAGCGAGGCACTCATCAAGAACATTCAGATGGGCTTGAAGCAGGCTGGTAGCTCGAAGTCGACTAAGAAAGCTGCCAAAAAGGCTACCAAAAAGCGTAAGCACTAACCGGCCGATGCAGGCAAAAAATGTCAGGGCCTTGTCCATGCCACGGACAAGGCCCTGATGCAATAATGATGCCTTTTGCCTACAAGTTAATCAGGCGAGTGACCTCGGCGGGGTCGAGGGCCCACTCGAGGGTGTAGGCCTCGTCGGCCTGTTCGGGTGTGTCGACCAAGGTCAATGTCTGGGCTTGGGCCTTGAGCGTGAGCAACTGGCCGATAGTGACCTTCTGCTGCAGCCGGTGTAGCAGAGCCTCGATGGCTTCGGCATTGAGCGATTGCAATGTCTGCCCCAAAAAGGGCATTTCGAGCCACACTATCTCGCGCTGCTTAACATCAAGTACACCGAAGACTAGACCTTTGGACAGGTTGCTCTCGCTGATGCGCACCATATGTTGAACACACGATGGATCATAGGCTACGCCGGTCTTCTCGGACAATCGCATCGGGTGACTTGAGTTCATCCAGCCTACCACTAGGTTGGGCGAGATTGAGCCATACGAATAGGCATTGCACGTGAACACCACATAGTTAGCATTGGCTGCTTCCAGTTCGGGAAGCGACAGCTCGATATATTCAGCCGTACCCACCATCTCGGGAATTGAGCGGATGTCGCCCGAGTGCTTAGCACCCACGCAAGTCAGGCTGTAGTACGCACAGTCGGCTGTTTGGCCATCGGCTAGACTGATGCGGCAGCTGAGGTCCATGTCCAGATGTTGGGCATGGAGACCCTTGCCCCATTGCATGAACAGTCGCACCTGCTCGCCCTCGACAGCAAAGCGTGTGCCCATCAGCGCACACGAGGTGTCCTGAATGGTGGTGCTGCGGTCGCCCACGCTGAGTGGGATGTTGTGCAGCTGTGGGTGGATGTAGATGGTTCGACTCTGGGTGGGTTGGGCAGCATAGCGTCGTTGCATTGACTGCTGGTAGATGTCCATTACGCCTTGAACCATCAGCTCGCGCTCGGTTTCGTCACACAGCACTAGCAGCGCATTGGGCTCGATGACGTGCGTGCCGCCGGTGATAGGGCGTGCCAGGCGCGTCTGCTTGGGATCAAAATAATCCTGTGCCGAGTTGCACAGCGACAGCAGCAAGCGTGCGGGCATCTGGTCAGAAACAGCTTCAAATGCTGCAAGTACCGGGTCGGCTCCAAAATGCAGCATCGTTGCAAACAGGCACCGGGCAAACATGCCGGGACGCTGCTGCAGCATGCCCAGAACGGTGGCGGTGTCGTTGGCATGGCGGGCATGCTCGATGCGGCCCTGCCATGTGCTGTAGTCGTGCTTGTAGAAGATGTCTAACAAGTGAGCTAGACGCTCATACCCTGGCCGGCGAGAGTACTCGCCCAGACGCAAGGCATGAATCATGCGTACCCACATCCCGCGCTTGGGGTTCATGGCCTCGGCAGCTTGAGGAACCGACATCGGCAGCTCGTTGAGCCACCCTGCGATGCGACGGCATGTGCGGCGGTCATACTTCAGCCGCAGCCGCTGCTTCATGGCCTCTTGAGCTTCGACACCACGGTCCAACGGACCCCACAAGTGGCTATAAAGCTTGCGGGCATGGCCGATGAGCGTGCGGGGCTCGATGATTTGCACCTGTCCGGTCTTCTCATACCACAGATAGCGGAGCACATCGGTGGGTGTACGCAGCAAGGTGCCGGCTTGTTGGTCTTGTCCTAGTTTGACCAGTTGGCTCACCACCAGCATGAGGGTCTCCTTCATGCTGATGTCGACATCCTCGGGCAGTGGCATGAGCTGGAGCAACTGCAGCAACGAGTCCTTCTGGGTCGCATCAAGTGGAGTGGCCGACTCGAGCAGTGCACGAAAGACGCGATGCAAGTCATCGCTGGTGAACAGACGCAATAACTTCAGTTTGCTGCCCTGGCCCTTGTAGACCCAATCGCTGGTCCGGAATGGTGTGCCACAGAAGGGGCAACCGTTATAGCGCTCGATGGGGAACGTACCATTGGGGATGAGGTGACCGCAAGGCAGAGTCGTGCCTGGTATGTCCATGTCGTGCTTGAGCAAGTTGGCCATGAGGGTGACCAGATGGTCAAATCGAGTCTCACCAGTGGGGATGTTCCAGCCCTTGACCAGTGGAGTCCAGTTGAGCTCAATGCCCATCACATCGTTGATGAACCTTGTGATGTCGACTAGCGCATGGGTCGGCACATCATTGAGCGCATGCAGCAGTTCCTCGGTCATGCCGAAACCGTTCTCAGCCAGCCTGGCGGCAAAGGCGGCAACAGGTGTGGTGATGCGCGACGTCATGTCGATGTCGTCACGGTTGATGTCCAGATAGATGGCCTGATAGCGTAAAGCCACGCTGTTGAGTGCTTGAATGTTTTCCATATCAGTTTGAGAAAAAGGGTAATTGGGTGGCTAGAACACCAGAATTGCTATTGAAGTAAGCCACCCTTGGACCCTTGTTTGAATTTGTAGCATCATTCATTGTCGATGACAACGCTATGCACTGTTTATAGCAAAAGTGCGCTGCGGGCAGGACTCGAACCTGCGACCTCTAGATTAACCAGAGTGAAGTATGTGATGCTTGGCCCACAAGGGGAATTGCGCCACAGAATGTTCTATTGCTCTGCCAACTGAGCTACCGCAGCATGTGAAGAAAAAGAGGACGGAAAGCACCTGTCTATTTAACGAACTCTGCTGCTTTCTATTGTGGAGTAAGACAGATTTGGTCCGTCCTCATACGTGTGTTTTTCTTTGTCTTATCCTTTGATGACGGCCACAGGTAGCAGACGTACCAGTGGGCGCACTAGGTCGGCCTGGTTGGCAATCACGGTGTCAATGTCTTTGTAGGCCCCGCTGGCTTCCTGCATGTCGTTCTGCGAGCGGATGGCGTGGACAATGCCCAGCGCGTCCAGGCGCTCGACCTCGGCTCGAAGGTCTAGGTCGCGGATGGCTGCGGTGCGGCTCATCACGCGACCGGCGCCGTGCGAGCACGAGCAGAACGACTCGGGGTTGCCCATGCCCTCGACGATGTAGCTGGCGGTGCCCTGTGAGCCAGGGATGATGCCCACCACGCCCTCGCGAGCCAGCGTGGCTCCCTTGCGGTGCACAATCACGTCGTGGCCATAGTGGTGCTCCCAGGCGGCATAGTTGTGGGCGATGTTGATCATCGGTTCAAACTCGATGCCTGGCAGCGCGTCGGCCAGCACTTCCTGGATGCGCTGCATCATCAGTCGGCGGTTGCAAAGGGCGAAGTCTACGCAATACTGCATCTCGGCCCAGTAGGCGTTGAACTCGTTGGTGCGCAGAGGCAAGAACGCCAGGCGCAAGTCGGGTGTCACCACCGAGTGCCAGCGCTCGTTGAGCTGCATGGCCAGCTTGTTATAATGATCGCCCACTAGCTTGCCCAGATTGCGTGAGCCGCTGTGAATCATTACCCACAGCATGCCATCAGGGTCGCGCTGCAACTCGATGAAGTGGTTGCCGCCACCCAGTGTGCCCACCTCCTTGAGGATGGCCTTCTGGCGTTGGGATACCACCGGGGTGCGTTCCAGATTGTGCCCCTGGGGCAAGTACTCGGCACTCTGTGCCTCCTTGTGGTGTTCCATGCCCAGTGGGATGCGCTTGCGGATGCCGCGCATCACCTGCTTGCGCAGCACATCGGCGGGGATGTCGGCCACTTGCCATGAGGTCTTGACAGCACACATGCCACAGCCGATATCTACACCCACGGCATTGGGAATCACCGCGTCGCAGCATGCCAGCACACCACCGATGGGCATTCCCATGCCGGCATGCACGTCGGGCATGATGGCGACGTGATGGAACATGAACGGCAAGCGCGTCAGATTCTCAATCTGCGCCATAGCCGACTGTTCGACCTCGTCGGTCCAGATTTTTACTGGACGATTGTTGATGACTGTTACGTTCATAGTCTTGTCGGTTTGTGAAGTGAATGAAATAATAGGTGGTGCGTTTAGTTCAGCTTTTTTTCAAGCAAGCCCGTGAGCCGGGATTGCGAGTGCAAAATTAAATGATAACTACGCAACCAATTTGCGCACCAAATTTTTGAGGCAAAAAAAATGCTGAAAAAGTTGATTTTTCTTGATCTGCGCAGATACATTGCGCAGAAAGCATTAACTTTGCATTGAAAAAGTGATCAGAGTCACATAGCAAAATGTGTGTTTAATTCTCAATTCAAAAACAAATGCCTGCCAACAAAAACGCATTGATTCGCTACAAAACCATCGACCAGTGCCTGCGCAACCGTTATAGGCGATGGACACTCGATGATCTGGTGCACGCTTGCGCCGATGCCTTGCTCGACATGGAGGGGGTGGCATCGGTGTCGGTACGCACCGTCCAAAGCGACATTCAGGTCATGCGCAGCGACAAACTGGGTTACAATGCTCCCATCGAGGTGTATGGCCGCAAGTACTACCGCTATAGCGATCCCGACTTTAGCATCACCGCCATGCCCATGTCGCAGAACGATTGTGAGGTGCTGCAAGAGGCTGTCGACCTGCTCGACCAGCTGCGGGACTTCGACCAGTTTGCCGAGATGGCTGATGTCGTGAGCCGACTTCAAGACAAACTCTCACTCACGCGTCATGGTGCAAAACCCATTGTGCAGTTCGACAGTGTACCCGACCTCAAGGGCTTGCGTCTGCTCAGTCCGTTATATGCTCATATCGCTCACCGCCAGCCCTTGCGCATCAGTTATCAGTCGTTCGGGGCGCGTGAGCCCGGTGACTATCTGGTGTTTCCGCATCTGCTCAAGGAGTTCCGCAACCGGTGGTTCCTCTTCTGCTCACGGGTGAGCGATATGTGCCTCTTCAATCTGGCGCTTGACCGCATGATTGCTGTAGAACCCCTCAATGATGTCGATTATCAAGACAATACCGACTTTGATCCCGAACATTTTTTTGACGATGTGATTGGAGTGACCAAGAATTTACGCACACAGCCCAGACGGGTACGTCTGTGGGCTAATCGTGAGCAGAGCCGGTACATTGCCACCAAACCCATTCACCCCTCGCAGCGCCTAGTCAGTACCAATCCAGACGATGGCAGCTGCATATTCCAAATAAAGGTTGTAATCAACTTTGAACTCTATTCGGTGCTTATGAGCTATGGGGCAGGCATCAGGGTGCTCAAGCCTGATCGAGTGGCCGCCGAGATGAGGCGACAATTGCAACGGGCGCTGGCTCTCTATGACTCCGAAGAACACGAGTGACAGCGGTTAACCTAAAATACTAAAACTTGTTAGCATAAAGAATACAAATGGCGGCTGATTGTAAAATCTAGCCGCTGATTTTTACTAATCTATCGTTGGCTGAAAAGGGTGGTTATAGATAAAAATGGTTTACTATTCAATTGTTTAGGAAAAATTAACACAAAATGGTGTGATTTTTGATATGTTTGTCTTTGCTATATTAAAAAATGTGTTTTACCTTTGCGCCCGATTTTTATAACCTAATCATTAACAAACTAGTCTTAATTACAAACTATTATGAAGAAAGTATTATCTCTTATTGCTATGGCTATGCTCTGCGTCGCCGCATGGGCAGGTAGCTACAGCTACAACATGAACGCAACATCGCCCGGAACTTGGGCCGCTTGGCAGAACAGAGTGACATCCGTTACAACTGAGGACGGAATCACGATTACGCTGGACATTACCAATAATACAGATGCTGAAACCAGTTATGTCCTCCAAAACAATCATGTCCGTATTTATTCTGGGACAACATTTGCAATTGCTTGCGATGAGGCAATTACCAAGGTTGTGCTGCATTGCACCGAAAGCAAGTATGCTTACAACTTTACTGTGGGTGAAGTAAGTAGCTCAAAATCTTTCAGTGATGTCACTTGGGAGGGTGAAACCACTGAGTTTGTGGCAACTGCTTCAGGACAAACCCGTGTCTCTTCGATTGAAATTGAAACAAAGGCAACTGAGACTCCCGCCGAGCCCGAGTTTGTCTTCACTCCTGCCGCTGGCACCTACACGGCTGCTCAGAATGTAGCTGTCACTGTCAACAACAAGCCTGAGAACTGCTTTATGCAGGTCAAGTTTGTGGGTGACACCGAGATTGACTGGATGCGCGCCGAAAGCTACAACGTGACCGAGAGTGGTGAGCTCTATGCACGCTTGGTCAGCAGCGAGGACTATGAGACCGTCATCGCCACCAGCGCAGCTCAGGCCTATGTCATCAACATCCCCGAGCCCACCACCATTACTTTCAACCCCGCAGCAGGTGAGGTTGAGGCCGGCACTCAGGTCACTGTCACTGCAGCCAATGTGCCCGCAGGCATGAAGCTGTTCGCGCGTCAGGACAATGGTAGCTGGAGCAAGTACATCACCACCTTCACCGTCAGTGCTGCCAGCACCATCCAAGCTGCTGTTCTTGACGAGAACACCGACGAGAGCGAGATTCTCTGGTACATGATTGATGATGAGATGAAGGCAGAGGCCAATTACACAATCATGACTGCACCCGTCGAAGAGCCCACTATCGTCTTCAACCCCGAGGCTGGCGAGTATGAGGCTGGCACGCAGGTCACAGTCAGTGCCGAGAATGTTGACTATGACTATATCATCGAGGCTACTTATGGAGACGTGACCAAGCAAGGCCAGACCGTTACCTTCGAGCTCACCGAGACGGGTAATATCGTGGCTACCATCATGAAGTGGAGCGACAGCATGGACGACTATGTGGCCACCAGTGTCACGGGCAGTGCACGCTACACCGTGGTTGCGCCCGAACCCACTCCGGTCATTACCTTCGACCCCGATGGCGGAAGCTACAACGCTGCACAGACTGTCACTGTCACCGTCGAGAATATGCCTAGCGATGCCGAGATCCTCTATGAGTTTGTTCCCGACGAGGAAGAGACCACCACTGGTGAGATGTATTATCGTGCTCCCATCACTGTCGACAAGACGGGCACACTCTATGTCAAGGTTGTTCGTGAGGAGGCTGATCCTACCGAGGAGGCTGCTCCGCGTCGCGTCAAGACTGGTGTTCTCGCCGAGAAGACTGCTTACTATGTCATTGACAAGGCCACGGGCATTGAGGCACTGACAGCAGGTAAGGCTGTGAAGAGCATCCGCTACTACAATGTGGCAGGCCAGCAGGCCAACAGCGCATTCCATGGTGTGAACATCGTGGTAGTTGACTATCAGGATGGCACACAAGCTGTGGCAAAGGTTGTGAAGTAAGCTCTTTTTCACCTATATTGCTACTGCGCCGGGTTGGTCCGGCGCAGTTTTTTTGGTGGTATGGATGCGCATGTGGGCAGAATTGTGTAACTTTGCAAATCCAAACTAGATTATATATAATAAGGTATATGGAATTTATCAAGACTGAGATTGAGGGGGTGTGGGTGATTGAGCCCAAGCGATATGGCGACGCGCGTGGCTACTTCAGCGAGACATTCCGCCAAGACTTGTTCGATAAGCACGTCGGGCATGTTGACTTCATTCAAGATAACGAGTCGTTCTCGACTCGAGGTGTGTTGCGCGGACTCCACTTCCAGAAGGGGGAGTGGAGCCAGGCCAAGCTCGTGCGTGTGTCTCAAGGCAAGGTGCTGGACGTTTGTGTCGACCTGCGCAGTGCTAGCCCGACATTTGGCAAGCATGTGATGGTTGAGCTCAGTGCCGACAATGGACGGCAGTTGTTCATTCCCAGAGGCTTTGCCCATGGCTTTGTGGTGCTGAGCGATGTGGCTCAGTTCCAGTACAAGGTCGACAATGTTTATGCCCCACAGAGCGAGGCCACGCTCATGTGGAACGACCCTGAACTGGGCATTGAGTGGCCGCTGCCGGCCAGCGAGCTGCTACTCAGCGCCAAAGATCAGCAAGGTGTTGGGTTAAAAGATGTTTATAGATTTTAAACTTTCAAAAATTCCATCAAATTCAGAACTCGCTGAGTTTGTTGTAGTTAGCACAGGTGCGAGACTCTTTTTTGAGGGTCTTGCACCTTTTATATAAGATTTTTGGCGGCAAATCATTTGGCTGTTAGAGAATTAGTGTGTACCTTTGCATCGCTTTTTGAGGGCCAAAACAATGTTGTCGTTCGCTAATCGTCTGATTAAGCGAGTGATAACTTTCTGTGGCGGCCTCGTGAGCACCAATTTTATTCACAATTAAAAACTAAAGTAACAAACTAAGATGCCTACAATTCAGCAATTAGTAAGAAAAGGCCGTACATCGCTGGAATCAGCCAGCAAATCGCCCGCTCTGGACGCTTGCCCTCAGCGCCGCGGTGTGTGTGTCCGTGTCTACACGACCACTCCCAAGAAGCCTAATTCGGC
>DEKO01000174.1:0-785 GCA_002353885.1 Porphyromonadaceae bacterium UBA2720 | reverse complement strand
GGACACAACCTGCAGGAGCACAGCATCGTGATGGTGCGTGGCGGTCGTGTTAAGGATCTCCCCGGTGTTCGCTACCACATCGTGCGTGGCACACTCGACACCGCTGGTGTCGCCGGTCGCACTCAGCGCCGCAGCAAGTATGGCGCCAAGCGGCCTAAGGCTTCGAAGAAGTAATCACAACAACCGTGACGGACTTTTCTAGCTTACTAAAAACAAAACAACAACCAACAACTTAGTTTTTGATTTATTGGTGACATTTTAACGGTTGAGTAAATGGCTGCAGAGGCGGCCGTTGAAGAACAAAGACGAAAACAACCAAGCTGACAAAAACTACAATTATTGTAAACAACAATGAGAAAGGCTAAGCCCAAAAAAAGGATCATTCTGCCCGATCCTAAGTTCGGTGATGTGCGCGTATCTAAGTTCGTGAATCACCTGATGTATGACGGAAAGAAGAACACGTCATACCGTATCTTCTACAGCGCCCTCGAGATTGTGGGCAAGAAGATGGCCAGCGAGGAGAAGACCCCGCTCGAGATCTGGAAGCAGGCTCTGGAAAAAGTCACTCCACAAGTCGAGGTCAAGAGCCGCCGCATCGGTGGCGCTACCTTCCAGGTTCCTACCGAAATCCGTCCCGACCGCAAGGAGTCGGTGTCCATGAAGAATCTTATCATCTTTGCACGCAAGCGCGGCGGCAAGACCATGGCCGACAAGCTGGCTGCTGAAATCATCGACGCATACAACGAGCAAGGTGGCGCATTCAAGCGCAAGGAGGACATGCACCG
>DEKO01000209.1:16741-28311 GCA_002353885.1 Porphyromonadaceae bacterium UBA2720 | reverse complement strand
TAACTCATATCTTGAAGGGCTTTTATAAGCCCTTGTTCCAACGCCGCTTCGCTCTGTGTCGCCATAAAATTTAGGGAATTATAATCCTTAATGGAATACAAAGGTACAGTTTTTTGCCGTAACCAAGCCCGATTTGAGCCGAAAAAGCGAAAATTTTATATCAAGATATAAAAATCGAAAAATGTTGAGGCACAAAGAAAGATCCAAGTTGTGTTATAACTCGGTACAAGTTAGAAGAAAAAACTTAACGAGGTTGTTGTTTGTTTTGAATAGAGTGTTGTAATCTTTGCTATTGTTAGCAGTAGTTTCCATTTTGGAAATAACTGAATCCTTGTCCAATTCGTTACAGCCAAAGTGTTCCTTAGGCTCATTGCTATGGCAAGGACTTCATCTTGCGCATCATCTTGAGTGCTACAATAAATCCTTTTGGACATTTGGTCTAGTGTAATACTATTCTCACTTAACAATAAAATGAGGATTATTCATTGTCTTTCAGTTAGTTCCTTTTGGACTTTCTTTAGGACATTTCTTTGGGTCACATATTCTGACTCCAAATAATCAATGTATGCTTATGTCAACCCATACACTTGATTTTCAACAGATTTCTTTGGGTCATTCTTTGGGTCTCTTTTAGAACAGGGACAATTAAAGAGAGCATCATTTTACGAGTTTCAAACCTTTCTCTGAAAGATAATAACGCTGTTTGGGGTGGTTCGGCTTGTCGGGGAATGCTCGCAGGACATAGTCTTGTGCGATGGCCTGCTTTAGCATTTTCATCTGGCTGAAGCTACGACTAGCATTGTTCAATCGTTTTTGTATCATGAACATTGTTACAGTGTCTTCTCTAATAGCATTAACTAACATTTGAACCTGTTCACCAGCTATACCTCTATCTGCGCCCCTTACTTCGCTATTTTCTTGACTATCAGTTTGGTTAACCTGTTCACCAGCCTGTTCACTAACCTGTTCCATAGCTTTGATTGTCCTATCATTCCGCTGAATATCTGTGCCATTAACTTGGTCACCAATTTGTTCTCTAACTTGGCCACTAACCTGGTCACTCATGCGTTTTAAAACTCCAAAACGGTTTCTCTAACATTGTCGGGCAACTTATCGAGGGTTTCTTTGCATTCAAAGTCCTCCCATTCAATATTGTTGAGCCTTTTGATGAGTTCTTTTTGAGCAAAAAATGTAAACTCGCGCAAGAATATTTGCACGAGTGGTGACAATCAACTGAAAAACATGGATTTGATTAGGCAATGATCAGCCTCATGATTTGTTTGACGGATTGCCTGACATGATCGCTTGGTGGGATGGGGCGGAAGGCGAGCATTCCCAGTTCTTCCTCGTAACGCTTGCTTAATGGCACCCATAATGAGTCGAATGAGGTCAATAAGGGGGAAGTGGAGATGTCGGCACTTGGCCATTTGGGCGGAGTGCTGAAGGTGGCTTTGTCATGTTGGATGAGTTCTTTCAACTCTGTCAGGAAGTCTTTGGCAAGATATTCTTGGCAGGCGTTGTCCTGCTAAAGAAAATGCAGGTCGTAGAAATGGCGAATCTTCTTGCCCAGTTCCATTGTGGGGTTGTCACCAAACGAAAACCGCAGTAGCGAAGCCACTTTCTCGCACAAGGTGCGGCGAAGGTCAAGGATATTGATTTCAAATGGTTGAAGTCCAAAACTATCAATTAACCGGCCATGGCCTTTTATCTGTAGTGCTTGGGCGATAAAGCTTGACACTGGTCGCTGCTCGTAGGGGTAGGGGTTGGCGAAAGAGTTGATTTCCACAATGACATGGTCGCCAACCAATGACTTCTCGTTGCTCATGGCAATCACGCTTTTGTAGCGATGGTATATTTTGCGGTATCTCGACCCTTTGCTTGTTTCGCCGGGCATATCTACCTCATTCATATCCTTAGTCATTAGTTTTGTCGCAGTAGAGAGTAAGTTTTTGATTTTGTTGCCGCTCATGTCGCCGGCTATCACGGCAACATCAATATCACTAGAAAACCGGTCGATGACGCCATATCCTTTTGACAAGGATGTGCCGCCCTTCCACACTATATGGGTAGCAAGGTTTGATTCGGATAAACGGCGCAGCATCTTCGTAATCCAATAGTCTTTTTCGACGTAAATTGGCGAGATGCCAAGAGTTTCCGATGCGAGGCGGATGGCACGGCGAATTGTTCTTTATGCTGGTCAAGAATCATTTGATTTTCCATTGTTGGGAGAACGATAAAACAGTTTGTGAAATGCCGTAGTTATAGGAACTGATTGGATTCAGCCTGTTTCGCAAAACATTTAAGTCAGATTTGCAACCAATTTGTCGCAGCATTGCCCCTAGCAGGGCGATTACTCTTGGAGGATAAAGCAAGGCAAGACGAATTAATGTGGTCGTTTGCCGCTTGTTCAACTCCGACAATAAAACCAACATTCGGGCACAAGATTTATCAATGCCAGTATCGGGAATTGATTTAATCGACTTGATGACATCAAGCAATTGGAGCAGGTAAATGCTCGCTTTTGTTATCTCATTTCTCTGCAAAACAAATCGAATCTCAATATTTCCCCTTCGTGTCTTGCTTCGCTTTGTGTTAGAACCGACAACTATGATGTTTGGAATCTGCGAAGTCAGCCCAAGTTGGTTGTACACGCTATAGTTTGTGAGATAGCCGATGATGATTCCATTTCTCTCCAAAAGGTCCTTCACGACCTCTTCAACTGGCGGATTAAGGGCGCCAAACATACTTTTCTTGGGCTTGAAAAATCTCCCTTTTGAGAGCTTGGAGATGGCACCGCTTTCAGCCAGCCGATTCAATTTTTTGATGACATTGGCACTATCCTCGGCAGTTAGTCCCAGGTCACGATAGGTAAAGACGAAGTCCACCGGGATTTCGCTAACTATCTGCTCTATTTTCTTTGCGGTAGTCATATCTCAGTTGTTTTGCGCTGCAAAGATAATAATTTTGTCTTGTTTTTAAGCCAAAAAACTGGACATTTTTCATTTTGGGCTTCAAATTCGCTTTAATCGAGCATGTCGGTTAAAGATTTCTTGAGTTCAAGCTCGACTTTGCGGTAGCGAGCGAATGCTTTGCTTCCCTCGGCATGACCGGTCATTGAGCCGATGGCGTTGGGGTCTTGCACTTTGTGATAGAGCCCACCGACAAAGGCACGTCGCGCCATATGGCTACTAGCGACTTCATAGAGTGGCTTTATTTCGTGCTGACGAGTGAGAGGGTTGAGCACGGCTACTTTGCGGTATAACCCCGCTTGCTTGAAAGCTTTCCTAATGTTGTCATTGTAGCGTTGCTGTGATATGAACGGGAACAATGCATCTCGATTTGGATCGTAATATTTCTCAAGTAAAGCCCTCGCGGTAGCATTCAACGGCACTTCGGCAAGCACAGGATTATTATCTTTTGTCTTGCGAGGGGTATAGGTGAGTATGCCATCGACTATGTTGGCGTAGGTTAGTTTGTATAAATCGCCTACTCGACAACCGATGCAACATTGGAAAACGAAGATGTCGCGCTGAACGGCGACCATACCTTCTAATTCGGCATCTTCCAACTGATGGTGTTCTTCGACGGTGATATAGTAGGGTGTACCATATTCTGCACTCTCGATTTTGAACTTGTTGAAGGGGTTGCGTTCGGTATAGCCCTCATTCATGCACCAAATCCAAAAAGTCTTAAGGCGAACAAGAATGTTGTTGAGCGTATTCTTACTTCGTGGCTCAGGACAACGCTTTTCTATTTTCTTACCCATCTTGAGGCTCTCCAAAAACACTTAATTTCTCGGCCAAGGTAGAGTTTCCGCATTGTGCCTCTTCTAATCCCGCACCTATCTTTGGCGCTGCAGGGCATGGGGTGTTGTGCCAAGGGAAAACATCGGACTGAAATAGCCGCCTAAAGACTGAGCCGATAGCGGTGCGTGTCAAAGGTTTTTATAGCGTGTTAAACTAACATTAGCAGTTCTGGGCCGCATCTAGCCTAGAGACAGAAATGCCTCGACGTGTGCCAGATATGACTCGGTAGCGTCGGGGCATTTCTTTGAAGGGTCGGGTGGCCCTGCAATTTTTCTACCATCTTTACTGTTCAATTCATGAGATGGCAGTTTAATTGTCGATATTGCTGCTGATGCTCATGTGCAGGGCGATGCCATCACCGCTTGGCGATGCGCTTGGATTGCCTGATGGCACCAGTCGGGCACACGAGACGACACAGATGGCATCCCACGCATTTGTGCCCGTTGATACTGGGGCGGCGGGTGATGATGTCGAATTCAATGGCCTGATGGCCGCCATCCATGCACGAGGTGTAACAACGGCCGCAGCCGATGCAGGTGTCGCGGTCAATCATCGGATAGACCATCGTCTGACGGTCCAGCTGGTCGGGGGTCACAAAGTTGGGCAACTCCTTGCCAACAAGTTGGTCGAGCGAGGTCACCCCATGCGTTGCCATGTAGTGTTGCATGCCCAGCACCAGGTCGTCGATGATGCGATAGCCATATTGCATGACCGATGTGCACACCTGTACGTTGCGGCAGCCCAGCATGATGAACTCCAACGCATCGTGCCAGGTCTCAATGCCTCCTATGCCGCTGAATTGCATCTTGTCGTTCATGAAGGGATTACTGGCTAGCTCAAAAATATAGCGCAGAGCGATGGGCTTGATGGCGCGGCCCGAATAACCCGACACGGTTTTCTTGTCGCTCACCGCGCCTCCATCGCTCATTGTCACGCTCTTGATGGTGTTGATGGCCGAGATGGCGTCGGCACCGGCAAACGATGATGTCATGGCGGGATGCCCGATGTGGGTGATGTTGGGGGTCATTTTAGGGATGACCGGGATTTTCACAGCCTTCTTGACGTAGGACGTGTAGAACAGCACCAGCTCAGGATTCTGGCCCACGTCACTGCCCATGCCGGTCAGCCGCATCTGAGGACATGAAAAGTTGAGCTCTACGGCATCGACACCTGCCTGTTCGGCCATCTTGGCCAGCTCAATCCAGTCGGTCTCGGTCTGGCCCATGATTGAGGCCACCACAACCTTGCTGGGGTAGTTCTTCTTCAGGCGCGAGAGAATCTCAAAGTCGACAGCGGCGGGATGCTCGGACAGCTGCTCCATGTTGCGGAAGCCAAAGAAGTCGCCATGATTGTGGTCGCTCACGGCATCGAAGCGGGGCGACACCTCGTTGATCTCCTGAAGGCAGATGGTCTTGTAGAAGACTCCAGCCCAACCCATGTCGAATGCACGTGCCACCATGTCGTAGTCGGTGCAGACGGCCGATGAGGCCAGGAAGAATGGATTCTCACACTTGATGCCGCAAAAGTCTATCGCAAGACTGGGCAACTGGGTCTCATGGCAAGGAGGCAGCTGCGCCACAATCTCGCGGATGCGGATGGGATGGTCATAGTGAATACACGCTTGCTCGGCCAAGGACAGTTCAGCCTCAGAGCAGTCTTCCACCCATTGCCGGGCAATCGCTGAGTTGTCAAAACGCACTGCGCGGATAGCGCGTGATGGATTGCCCGATGGGCAAGCTTTGGTGCACGGGGCATCGGCACACAAGAGGCATCTCGACGCCTCTTCGTTGATGTGAAGTCTTCTTGTCATATTTGTTAAGTTGTGATTATACGTCATCGAAAGCAACCACAAAAGTAAGCATTTTTTTCTAAAACTGCACAAATGGATAACAAAAAACGTCTTTTTGTGTTTTTTCATTTAATTAATAGGTTAGGCTCTGATGTGTCCATGCATCTTCTGAGCGAAACCTGAAAGCGGGTGTCTTTATTGGTTTTGTGTTTTTGTCTCATTGTTTCCACCGTGTCGCATTTTAGGACTATCTCGAGTGGGCTTAATCCTTAAGATTGTGATATTTGTCGACATTTTTGTGCCGTTGGGCAGATTGCGACACACGATGGGGAACAGGCAGACACATAGGCACAATTTTTGCAACTTCTTTTCGTTGAATTAAATAATAACCTTCATCGTTTTGTACTGGCGCTGTCAGCCGAGTCGTCAGTCGGGATGAGGCCCAACTCTTCATTCAAATTATGTGTGATATGAAAAAGATAACTCTCGCAGCCTTGGCCGCTGCAATGATTATGATGACAAGTTGCTCGACCAGCAACCAGTTTTATGGCACAATGACCGGAGCTTCGGTAGGCGGCATGTTTGGATCGGCTATCGGTGCCATCACAGGCGGGTGGCACGGACGCAATGTGGGCACCGTGGTGGGTATGGCCGTGGGTGGAGCCGTCGGAGCAGCTGCCACTGCCCCCAAGACCAATGACGGCAACTATCGCTCGTCGGACAACTACAATCGCTATGAGCGCGATGACTATCGTCAGAACAACAGCTATAGCCCCTATGCCGACATCGAGATTCAGAACGTCCGCTTTGTCGACGAGAACCACAACGACTGCATCGATGCAGGCGAGCACACCAAACTCGTGTTTGACATCCGCAACACCGGACGTGACTATGTCTATGACATCGCTCCTGTCATCACTGTGACTGGAACCAAGCAGATTTATCTCTCGCCCACAGCAATCATCAGCGAGCTGGCTCCTGGCAAGGGGGTGCGTTACACCGCCGAGGTGGTCGCCACCAGCAAGCTCAAGAACGGCAATGCCGAGTTCACCATCGGTTTCAGCAATGGAGACCAGTTCTACACAATTCGCTCTTTCTCCTTGCCGACAAGCGACAACAAGTATCGCAGTTCCTCGAGCCAGGGCTATTCGCGCATCGAATGACAGGATTCAATGTCCTGTTAGGCATCCAGATGGGATATGATTCTGTCTGGATGCTTTTTTTGTTTAAAAACCGCTTGAAATTTTGTGTGCAAGTTGTATTTTGTTATCTTTGTGGCGATTTTTCTAACTGATATGATATTAGCTTTATGGCAACCTTCTTAATCATTCTGCAACTACTGGTTATGCTCGGAGCGCTTTGGGTGGGCTCGCGTTATGGCTCACTGGCGTTAGGTGCCATCTCGGGCATTGGATTGGCAATCCTGGTCTTTGGCTTTCACCTCAAACCTGGTACACCTCCAACCGACGTGATTTACATCATCATTGCAGCCGTCACCTGTGCTGGCATCATGCAGGCTTCGGGAGGCATGGACTGGCTCATCCAGATGGCCGAACGATTGCTGCGCAAGCACCCCGACCGCATCACCGTCCTGGCTCCGCTGTCCACGTTTTTCCTCACAGTGCTTGTCGGCACGGGGCATGTGGTGTATACGCTCATGCCCATCATCTGCGACATTTCGCTCAAGCAGGGCATCCGTCCCGAGCGTCCGTGCGGTGTGGCTTCGATTGCGTCGCAGGTGGGCATCACCTGTTCGCCCATTGCTGCGGCCGTGGTGGCTTTTGTGTCTATCAGCAATGCCAACGGCTTCGATGTGACCATCCCGCGTGTGCTCATGATCACATTGCCGGCATGCCTCATCGGCCTGCTGGCGGCTGCTGCAGCGTCTTACCGCCGCGGTAAAGACCTAGACAAAGACCCGGTCTTCCAGGCCAAGATTGCCGATCCCGAGCAGCGCAGCTATATCTACGGTTCTAATGCCACGACACTCGACAAGAAGATCTCGCCTGAGGCCAAGCGGGCTGTCTATATTTTTGTGCTGGCGCTGGTGGTGATTGTGCTATTTGCTGCAGTGCCGTCGTTGCTGCCATCGTGGGAGGGCGAGCGACTGAAAATGAACATTGTCATCCAGATTGTGATGATTGTCGCCGCGGCATTGATGATTGTCGTGTGCAAAGCCAAACCCAAAAAGGCTGTCTCGGGTGCTGTGTGGCAGTCGGGCATGGTGGCTGTTGTCGCCATCTATGGCATTGCCTGGATGGCCGACACCTTCTTCTCAAGCCATCTGTCTGAGATCCAGGAAGTGCTTGAGGGCATTGTCACGGCCTATCCGTGGAGCATAGCCATTGTGTTCTTTGTTGTGTCGGTGCTCATCAACTCGCAGGGTGCAGTCGTTGTGGCCATGTTGCCACTGGCCTACAAGCTGGGCATACCTGGGCCTGTCTTGCTCGGCGTGTTCCCTGCTGTCTATGGCTATTTCTTCATCCCCAACTATCCTTCAGACATTGCCACGGTCAACTTCGACCGCTCTGGCACCACGGTCATCGGCAAGTATCTGCTAAACCACTCGTTTATGATGCCGGGGCTCATCTCTGTAGTGGTCTCGACGATAGTTGCCTATGTGTTGGCAATGATGCTCTATTAACTCTCGCACTCTTTATGCCATCTGCGGTAGTACGTTCACTGAAATTGGGGAATGTTTTTTAAGAAAATCTTACGATTTGTTTGGAAAACTTTAGGGATTGTTGTAATTTTGCAGCTGAGTTACTGAAAATTTACAATTTTATTTATAAAATATTCTATGAAACAATTTTTCGGACTGATTGTCTGCTTGTTGCTTGTGGCAGCGCCCGCATTTGCACAGAAAGCCCAAGTGAATCGTCGCGCCAGCACTACATTGGCACGTCCCACCGTGTTGCCGGCAACCAACATCACCAGCAGTGCCTTCACTGCCAACTGGGAGCCCGTCGATGGTGCTGAGGCCTATTGTGTGTTTGTATATATTAAAGATGTGGCGCCATCTGATGGCGAATATACCATTGTCGACGAGGACTTCAATGGCATTGACTTCGGTTCCCTCATCGAGCCCGGCGGAGGCGACGAGTATGGTGTCAACCTCAGCGACATGGGTTATGCTTTCACCTATGGATGGGAGGCATATGCCTATCCCAACTTCGTGCCCAGCATGGTGGCAGGTCTGCTCTATTCGCCATACCTTGACTTGGAGAACAATGGTGGCAACTACCGTGTGCACATCACCACCTATGCCAACCGTGACGACCAGATTCGTGTCGAGAGCCATGGCAGTGGCGAGAAACAGGTCGTAGACTACACCGTCGAGATCGACGACTATCAGTCGACAGGTGTGAGCACCAAAACGTTGGAGTTTGACAACGGCACACGCGACCTCTTCTTCTCGGTCATCAATATTACAGCTCCGGTGGGTCAAGCCGACTACACCGACCGCGTGCAGGTCACTCAGGACCTCCAAGCTGGCGATGTGGTCTACACCACAGTGGCCTCTGACGAGGCGGTCATGGCTGAGGACGACTGGGGAAATCAGGTCACCAGCAAACGGTTCACGCTCAACAGTGGCTACCTGGATGGCAAGACCGAGGTGTACTATGACGTCTATGCGGCTGTAGAGGATTGGAGCACCCCTAATGGCAGCTTGCCCTACACACTGGTTACCTCGCCCTATAGTCAAAAGGTGCTGGTCAACTTGACTGATCGCACTAGTGAAGTCATCGACGACACGGTCTCAGGCATCAATGACGTCAAGACGACCAACTTGCCTGGCGACGACAACTATTACGACCTCACTGGCCGCCGTGTCAACAACCCCGCACAGGGTATCTACATCCACAACGGGAAAAAAGTCGTGATTAAGTGAGCGCAACACTGAGCTTGCTCAAGTGTTGCCGAACGTGAACGACTTGTAGCGCAGCTCAACGTCGTGATTAAGTGAGCGCAACACTGAGTTTGCTCAAGTGTTTCCGAACGTGAACGACTTGGAGCNNGGAGCGCAGCTCAACGTCGTGATCTGATAACCATCCTGTCAACGTATTCCGAGACGCAGTCTCGGACAAAAAACTTTAAGCAAAATGAAAAAATCTCTACTATTACTTGCTGCTCTGGCCACCATGTCGCTGGCGCAGGCACAAAACATCCAGAGTGGCACCCTGCTGGTAGGCGACTACGAGGGTGCGACTACAGTTGTCGAGGGCTCATACTGGGACTCGGCGCCCACCACATTCTATCTTTGCCACACCGGCTCGCAGATGATCTACACCGCCGAGGACTTGGCCGACCTGGCTGGGCTCGATGGAGTGAAGATTCAGAAGCTCACCTATCGGTTCATGAACGTTGGTGGCTACGAGACCATGACCCGCGATGTCAAGGTCTACCTCCAGGAGATCGAGACTACCGAGTTTGCCAAAATCGAGGGTGTGAAGCAGTTCTTCGACTTCGACGAGACGGCACCGTGCTACTCGGCCGTTGTTGACTATGATTTGGTCGAAACTTATGGCGATGATGGTGAATTGGAGTTTGATCTCTCTGCTGCGCCCTTTGCTGTCACTCCTGGTAAAGGTCTGCTCGTGACAGTGGTCATGGACGCACTCGACGACAGCAACGGCTTGTCGAGCAGCTTCGACCTGCAATTCTACAACACCGGCTATCGTCACCGTGCCATGACGTTCACCCATAACAACGTCAGTTTCCTCGACTACAAGGAGACCGAGGACTTCCCCGATGCCACGTCGATGCTGGGCTGTGGCACCGATATCGACCTGCCGGTGACCAAGATTGACTATAGCTACGTCAGCGGTGAGAGCCTCTTTGGCGATGTCAATAACGATGGTACAGTCGACATCAGCGATGTCAACATCGTCATCGATGTGATGCTGGGCAAGGCTACCAATCCTGGTGCCGACGTCGACGGCAATGGCACTCCCGACATCAGCGATGTCAATGCCATCATCAACGCCATGCTCGGCAAGTAGCTGATCAATGATGATAAAGAAAGAATAATGAAGAATGGCCCTGCCTGTTGTGGTCTCGGTCAGTGATGCCAAGCCCACGGCAGGGCTATTCATCAACTCAATCTTATTTTTAATTAATAATCTAAATTTTTTAAAAGCAATGAAGAAATTCTACATGATTCTCGCAGCTCTCGCTGCAATGACGATGACCGCTCAGGCGCAAGACGTGCAACAAGGATCGCTCCAGGTGGGTGACTTTGACAACCCGACCGAGTTCTTTGACGGATCGTATTTTGACTTCGCTCCCACCAACTTCTATGTGACCCACACTGGCGCTCAGATGCTCTACACCCCAGATGAGTTGGCTGACATGCAAGAGAAATCTAATGTTCAGATCAACAAGCTGTCGTTCAAGTTCTATAACGAGAGTGCCTATGAAGACATCAACCGCACCATTAAGGTGAGTGTGCAGGCTGTGGATGAGGCCGCTTTCCCCATCAATCCGACCAATAACAAGAAGCAATTCTTCAACTTTGATGCCCCTGTGCTGGAGTTAGAGGTGACTTTCCCGATGCTTGACATCCTCTATGAGGACACTGAGGTTGTGTTTGATCTGGCCAATGCACCTGTCAGCCTACCTGCTGGCAAGTCGCTGCTCGTCACTGCCATCTTCGACACCGACGATGACACCTACTGCAACACTGAGGACGCAACGTTCTATTCCTCGGGCATCCGCTCGAAGGCTATGGTTTACACCGACAACAACGTGAGTTTCGCCGATTATGCACTCACCGAGGACTTCCCCAATGTCAGTAGCGGCACTGGCACCAATGTCGACCTCCCTGTCACCAAGATCGACTACACTTACACTGATGCTGCCACGGCCATCGACGAAGTCAAGGCTGCCACCAGCACCGACGGCGCTTACTACAACCTGATGGGCCAGAAGTTTGACGCCAACAACCTGCCCGCTGGCATCTACATCCACAACGG
>DEKO01000209.1:10978-16629 GCA_002353885.1 Porphyromonadaceae bacterium UBA2720 | reverse complement strand
GTGAACGACTTGGAGCGCAGCTCGGCGTTTTCATCTGCTAATCAGAGGTCAATCCTCATCCTACAACAATGCCGCCCCCAACATAGGGAGCGGCATTTCCTTTGCTCTGCCCATGGCATGCAGCCTCATCAGCAATGTCGGTGTCACTACTTGCCCAGCATCAAGTTGATGATGACATTGACATCGGCGATGTCGACCTGGCCATTGTTTGTCACGTCGCAAGTGTCGCTTGTGGCCTTGCCCAGCATGACATTGATGATAGTGTTCACATCGGCAATGTCCACCTGTCCGTCGCCATTCACGTCGCCATAGAGTGCAGGTGTGCCTTGCCCTGCCATGAACACAAACGAGATGTCACCGTTTGCCGCCTTGGCGATGCTCGTGATGGGCTTGTGCATCAGCAGCGTGCCATCGGTGTTGGCGTTATAGAGGGTGGCAGCAGGCTTGGAGTTGTCGGTCAGACTGTCGATATTGAGCTTTGAGCTCACGATGGGGTAGGTGTCATAGTATGTGTCGTTCTGCAGTGAGCGCAGTTTGTGGAATGGTGTCATGCGCGGGTGGTCGTTGGTGAAGTTGGCCGTGTAGCCGTCGGAACGGGTGAATGTACCTTCGGTGTTCACCACGTTGTTCTCCCAGCACACCGCGTCATAGTCCACATGGATGATGAGCAGCCCCTGTTCGGGTGTGTACTTGTCCCACGACTGCTGGCGGCGGTTCTCCAGCAGGTAGTATTCGTCGGGGTGGGCATCATTATATATAATGTATGCCTCGCCGTTGGGGTCGGTCAGTGCCTTCATGCCAGTGATGGTGTCGCCAGGCTGCAACTCGGTGTAATTGAGCCAACCTGCGAAATTGCGCTCATAGCTGGTCCATGCCGCCGGACACTCGCCGATGCCGTTGGGGCCGTTGTAACTGCCATGATCCAACAGGTCCCAGTCGTCCATGCCATAGTTGCCGCCATAGCTGGTGTCGTACATGTCGGGCAGCCCCATGCAGTGCGAGAACTCATGACAGAACACACCCATGCCCATGCGCGTGCTGCCGCTGCTGCCATACAGTTCGTTGCCACAGGCATACTGGTTGATGTAAACCCCGTCGCGGCTGATGCCTCCATGGCCACCCGCACCACCGCTGTAAGCTTCGTCCAGCGTCCAAGCGTGGGGCCAGATGGTGCCAGTCGGGCCACCTGTGGCCTGACCATAGCCCGCATAGAGGAAGAATACCTCCTCAATCTCGCCGTCATTGTCCCAGTCGTAGACGGTCCAGTCGATGTCACAAATCGAGTCGGCCTGCACCAGCGCTTCGGTCATCATGTCGCCAGCATAGTCAAAGCCACCGAACAGCGGTGAAGGACCTCCATAATAGGTTGCACTCTTGCTCACACGCACAGGACCATAGACATCAAACTGCAAGTCGAACACACCGCGGCTCATGTCGCTGAAGTAGTCGTTGACACTTCCCATGGCTCCAGCGGTGTTGAATCCATGCTTGTTGAGCATGTCGGAGTAGAATGCCACAGCCTCCTCATCGCCGGCGCTGAAGGGCTTGTCGCTGAACTTGACCAGAATCACCGGGGCACGGCGGCTGCCAGAGAAGTCGCTGTTGGGCTCGCCCACACGCCGCGGCTTGCTCTGGGCATGAGCCGCACGTGGAGCCCTCACATGGCGCAGCGATGCCTCGTCGGCAGCTGTCAGAAGCTCGGTGGCTGTGCGTTCGCTAGCCTCGTGTGCCAGCATGCCGCTGCTGCTCAGGTGCGAGCCTTGCACGCGGGCATAGCAGTAGCTCACGCCATCCAGAGTCACCACAGGCACATGGTCGCGAGTTATATAATAATGTAGGTTTTCGTCGCCCATCAGCATCAGTTCAAGCCGGCTGCCGTCGGGTTGTTCCACAGTGCGCCACTGCCGCAGTGCCGGCACTGCCATGGCCGCCATTGCCAGTATGATGGCTGTCAATAATGTGAATTTTCTCATATTCTAATATCTGTAATAGCGATTGGTCGTGATGTAGTCTATACCCATTTGTTCGAGTTCGTGGCATCGCTCTGGGCTGTCGGCGGTCCAGCATGCAACTTTCAGCCCCATGGCATGAAATGCACGCACGGTCTCAGCATCAAAGTTGCCCACCGAGATGCTCGGGTTCAGTCGCCACTGCTGACACCAAGCCTCGTTGCCCTGCCAGTTGGCATTGCACAGCCACTGGCACTGCAGGGTGGGGTAGTGCTGTCGCACATATTCTTGTGACTTTTTCATCGATGTCAGGATGATAGCCTTGTCGGTCAGCCCTTTTTGCTCAATCAGGGCAGCAAGGCCGGCAAAGTTGCTCATGTCGTTGTTGTTGATGCCCGTCGTCCACTTCAGTTCGATGACGGGGAATACTCCCTTCTCTACACAGATGTCCAGATACTCGGCCACGGTGCAGATGTGCCCTGTGTAGGTCGTCTCATAGCGCGTCTGCGTGTAGACCTCGGATTGGAGCTCAAACAGAGTGGCATCGGCCACAGTTAGATTGCCGCCCAGGCGCTCGGTGGTCTCATCGTGACTGATGACATACTGCCCATCCTTGGTGACACGTACGTCGCACTCCAGGCCATCATAGTGATAGTAGTCCACTCCTAATCTGAATGCTGCTGCGGTGTTCTCGACCCCGAGGGCGCAACCGCGATGTCCCACATACATGGGTTGTTGCGCTACTGCTGTCATTGCCAGCAGCGTCATCGTGATCAGTAAGATTGTCTTCTTCATTGTCGGTTGGTTGGGTAGAGTAAACCAAAAGCCTCGGAGAACTCGGAGCATTCCGAGACCTCCGAGGCCTTCCACAATAGTTGCATAATCGATTATGCGTTGTTCGATAGTTGCTCGTGCATATTCAGTGCGGCACGACGTCCGTCACCCATGGCCAGAATCACCGTCGCGCCACCGCGCACGATGTCGCCACCAGCATAGAGGTCGCTCACATTCGACTGCATCGTCTCCTCGTTGACCACGATGGTGTTGCGCTTGCTGATTTCCAGTCCGTCGATCGAGCGGGGCACCAGCTGGTTGGGCGAGACACCCACTGCCACGATGACCAGGTCGACGGGGATTTCCTCGATGGCACCCTCGACAGGAACAGGCTTGCGGCGGCCGCTTGCGTCGGGCTCGCCCAGCTCCATGCGTTGCACCTTCATAGCCACCACACGTCCCTTGTCGTCGCCAATGTACTCGACGGGGTTGTGCAGCGTCTTGAACTCGATGCCCTCTTCCTTGGCATGGCCCACCTCTTCGAGACGGGCGGGCATCTCCTCTTCGCTACGGCGATATACCAGGATGACTCGCTCGGCGCCCATGCGCTTGGCCGTACGGGTCGAGTCCATGGCTGTGTTGCCGCCACCGATGACGGCGATGGTCTTGCCGGTCAGCACCGGAGTGTCGCCGCCGCGTCCAGCACCCATCAGGTTGATGCGCGTCAGGTATTCGTTGCTCGACATCACACCATTCAGGTTCTCGCCGGGGATGTCCATGAAGCGCGGGAAGCCGGCACCCGAGCCGACAAACACGCCCTTGAAGCCCATCTCGTGCAAGTCGTCGTAGGTGATGGTCTTGCCCACAAGGCAGTCTTTGACAAACTCCACACCCATCTTGCGCAAGCCGTCAATCTCGTGGTCGACGATGCGGTTGGGCAGACGGAACTCGGGGATGCCATACTTGAGCACGCCACCAATCTCGTGCAGTGCCTCAAACACAGTCACATCATAGCCGCGCTTGATCATGTCGCCAGCAAATGACAGGCCGCTGGGGCCGCTGCCAATCACGGCCACCTTGATGCCGTTTTTCGGAGCCATCTTGGGAGTCTCTTCGGCACCATTCTCGCGCTGCCAGTCGGCGGCAAAGCGCTCCAGATAGCCGATGGCCACGGCTTTGCCCTTCATCTTCAGGTGGATGCACTTGCTCTCGCACTGCTTCTCCTGCGGGCACACACGGCCGCACACGGCGGGCAGCGAACTGGTCTCCTTGAGTGTGGCGGCAGCCTCGGCAAAGTTGCCGCGCTCAATGTTCTTGACAAACTTGGGGATGTTGATGTTCACAGGGCAGCCGGTCACACACTGCGGATTGGCGCAGTCCAGGCAGCGAGTGGCCTCGCGCATGGCTTGTTCGGCGCTGATGCCCTGGTTCACCTCTTCATTGCAGGTGATGCGGTAGGCAGGGTCGAGCTGGGGCATCTCCACGCGCTCGATCTGGGTGCGCTCCTTGGCAGTCTTGCTGTTGCGCAAGTCTACACGCCACTGCTCGTTGCGAGCAGCATTGATATCATTGTTCTCCATTATTGTTTACTGTTGTTGTGGCTCTAGATTCACTAGAAACCAAAGAAAAACTATTAACTATAAACTGTTAACTATAAACTATCACTGAGCTCCCTTGAGGCGCATCATCAGCTCGTCGAAGTCAATCTGGTGGGCGTCAAACTCGGGACCCTCAACACACACAAAGCGCGTCTTGCCGCCCACAGTCACGCGGCAAGCGCCGCACATGCCCGTACCGTCGACCATGATGGCGTTCAGCGAGGCCTCGGTAGGTACCTCATATTGCTTGGTCAGCTTAGCCACAAACTTCATCATGATGGCGGGACCGATGGTCACGCAGTAGTCCACCTTCTCGCGCTTGATCACCTCCTCGACGCCGGCGGTCACCAGACCTTGCTTGCCGTAGCTACCGTCGTCGGTCATGATGATCACATCGTCGCTCGATTCGCGCACTTCCTTCTCCAGGATAATCAGGTCCTTTGAGCGGCCGGCCAACACGCTCACTACGCGGTTGCCTGCTGCCTTCATCGCGCGGATGATGGGCAGCAACGGAGCCACGCCCACACCGCCGCCGCAGCACAGCACAGTGCCGTAGTTCTGGATGTGAGTGGCCTGGCCAAGCGGACCCACCACGTCGGTCAGGTAGTCGCCTGGCTCAAGGGCAACAATCTTCTTGGTCGACTCGCCCACAGCTTGGATGACCAGGGTGATGGTGCCTTGTTGCACATCGCTGTCGGCGATGGTCAGTGGAATGCGCTCGCCTTTCTCGCCGCAGCGCACAATCACGAAGTGGCCTGCTCGGCGAGCCTTGGCGATGAGAGGAGCCTCAACAACCAGTTTCGTCACATTGGCCGAAAATTGTTCTTTACTGACAATTTTGTTCATACAATAGTAAGTTAATTAGTTATGTTTTTTGAAAAAAGACAATTGAAAGGTGTTGAATAGCGCCTATTAGGAAGATGCGTATCACCTTGCTATGTCACTAGGCGCAAATATCAATTTGCAAAGGTACAAAATAATTAATAATTGAGAATTAAGAATTAAGAAATAATTTTTGTGGCCTGCTGAACGAAAGGCTGGGACGGCAATGACTAAATGGCCAAAAAATAAAAACTGAACCTACTTGAAAAGGTCCAAAAGTGCAATAGAAAGTCTAGAAAGATCGCGTGATCAGCCTAGAGGTGGCTATCTTTTTCATGCAAGTTGCTGATGTAACCTGTTGGCCGAATTAAACGATATACTAAAGTGTTGGGTAACATGATGAAATCCGTCGAACACGCTTGATGCCTCGAAGAGGAACTTTTTGGTTGCCAGCATTTGCTGAAAAACTGCATTGTGTTTTAATTGCTGCGCAATGTTGGGTCGAGTG
>DEKO01000209.1:0-10876 GCA_002353885.1 Porphyromonadaceae bacterium UBA2720 | reverse complement strand
GTCGCCTCAGCATAGCTCGAGCACTTCGTGGTTTCGCCAACGGGTTAACTCCTTAACTTCCTTTTGAGTGCACTCAGTGTTGATTCTGAGAACACACCAAATTTACTCGTTTAAAAATATAAAAATGCGATTTTTAAAAGTGGAAAAACGTAAAATTTCTGCGATTTTTAGCAAATATTCATGGCATTATTAGTAGTTTTGCACGATTAAAAAGAGTTTTTGACCGATTGTGTGTTATTTGTTCTAATCTGGTCAGTTAAGAAAACTAATTGAAACTATTTGCCACTTTTGTGACTTTCAGACCTTTATGATGATAAAGCTACCCGCGGCAATCGATGCGCGGGCGTGCGTGCAATGCTATCTGTAGGCGCTAGTGCCACATGAGACTCAATTGGCAGGTTGAAGAGTGCAACTTGCTCTAGTATATCGCTTTAATAGCAAAATCATATATTACTAATTAATAAACTATTATGCGTAGATTTTTACCCCTAATGATGTGCACACTGATGCTTATGATAGCATTAGGTGTCAACGCTGCGCGGCCACAGAGTGGTACCTACACCATTCAGAATGTGGCGACGTCCAAGTTCGTCAAGGTCACCGGCAAGTATGCCGCTGCACCCAGCGCAAGCGAGAGCGAGGCCAGCAAGATCTCCTTTACGGTGGTCGGACTGGACTCGAAGCACAACGACGGCTCCTACAAGATCATGGGATTGTCGTCGACCTACACCGATGGCGGCAAGCAAGTGGTAGTCAATGTTGACGACCACATCAAGCACGCGCTCACCATTGGCGAAGTGGTGCTCCGCAAGGAGTTGCCCAATTCTAGCGAGGAAAACATCAAGAAGGCCATCAAGGCGATGACTGACTTTGTCAACGAGTATGCCTATATGCGCATCAAGCCCGTTGTCGGGCAGACCGACACCTACTATGCCATCGCATCCACTCCGGGCACCGATGCCATCCCGGCCGATGTGCTCAGCTGGTTCTACCAGAAGGTTACCGACTCTGAATATCAGGGACATCCTGAACTGGGCGCTGCGGGCTTCCTGGCCTGGGGCAAGAAGAAGGTGCTCGAGTATCTGAGCGAGCACAGTGGCGAGGGTGGCACCAATGCCGGCCTGGCTGGTTATATCACTCGCAACCTCGATAAGGTCGACTTCAACAAGACTTACATCTTGGGTGGTGACAATGACAATACCTTTGGCTACACAATCGTTGAGGCTGGTGCTGCCATCCCCACCGATGCCAAGTGGCAGTGGAAGCTTAACAAGGACGAGGCTCCCCAGAGCGCTACCTACAAGATCCACAACGTGGGTCAGGACAAGTGGGTGCGTATCGTGGGTCCCTATTATGCTAAGCCCGATGCTACCGAGGCCGATGCTTCGGAGATCGGTGTGACCATGGGCGGACAGAATGCCGACGGATCCTACAAGGTGACCAACCTCTCGGGCGAGTACGACGGCAAGCTCATCGACATCCAGAGCTACATCGACAAGGCCATCCTGCTGGGAAAAGCCGCTGTGGCCGACAAGCTACCCAACTCATCGCCCGAGAATGTTGCTAAGGCACAGCAGTATATGGAGGACTTTGTGCGCACCAATGCGTTCATGTGTCTCAAGCCCGTGCCCAGCCTGCTCGACACCTATCTGGCTTATGCCACCATCCCCGAGATTCCGGCTGAGGTCAAGGACGAATGGCAGGCCAAGTATCCCAACGAGTCCGACATGTTCGGGTGGTGCAAGCAGATTGTCAAGGACTACCTGGGTCAGCACAGTGGTGCCGGTGGCACCAACTCGACCCTCGTGAGCTATGTCATGAACAACATTGATGCAGCCGAAGAGGGCGCAACCTATTACCTCTCGGCCGAGAGCAACGGCACCTTCGGCTACGCCAAGGCTCCAGCCAACGAGGACGATCAGAACCTGTGGTGGGGCATGGGCGAGCAGACCAAGCCTGAGAGCGGCGTCTACAAGATTGTCAACAAGCAGACCCTTAAATATATTAAGGTGGACGGCAAGTATCACGCTGCTCCCACCGAGGCCGACGAGACCACCGCAAGCGAAATCTCGTTCCAGCTCATCGGCGAGGACAAGAACTACAACGACGGCTCCTACGAGATCCGCCACCTGTCGTCGACATTTGTCGATGCCAATGGCAAGGAGCAGACCGTCGACATCGAGGACTACATCGACAAGGCCATCATGATTGGCAACACCGTCCTTGAGGCCGAGATTGGCCCCAATGGCAACCATCCGTCCAGCCCCGAGAACTTCCAGAAGGCCAAGGAGACCATGAGCAAGTTCATCAAGGACTGGGGTTACATGCGCATCAAGCCGGTCGATGGCGAGGAGAACACCTACTATGCCATCGCCACCGTGCCGCACATCCCCGACTCAATCGTCACCGAGTTTAACAAGAAGATCACCGATGCTCAGTATCAGGGCGAGGAAGGCATGCTCCGGTGGGGCATCGCCAAGGTCAAGGCTTATCTGGGTGAGAACAACACCGACAGCGGCCTCAAGGCTTATATCCTCAACAACATCGACAATCTGAAGATTGGACGCACCTATATCCTGCGTGCTGACGATGACAACACCTTCGGCTATGACTACTACGATGCAGCAACCATGCCCGCCGACAAGGCCAGCATCCTGCGCAATCAGTGGATGCTCGACCAGACCGACGTCATCGACGAGATGGGCGAGGTGCGCACCATCAAGGTTCGCAACGTGGGCAAGGCCGACGTGAGCGAGGACAACGCCTACGTCAAGATCATCGGCCGCTACTATGCTAAGCCCAACTACAGCGAGGACGAGGCTACGCCCATCCAGGTCACCATCGCACAGCAGAATGCCGATGGCACCTACAAGGTCTCAGACCTGGCCGGCGACTACAACGGCAACTACATCAGCGTCCAGAAGTATGTCGAGCATGCCATCGAGCTGGGCAAGGCTGCCATCGCACAGGTGCTTAAGGGTGTCTCGAGCGACGAGAACATCCTGCGCGCACAGCAGCGCATGGAAGAGTTTGTGCTGGCCAGCGCATTCATGACCTTGAAGGCTGTGCCGGGCGAGAACGACACCTACTATGCCATCGGCACCATCCCCGTCATCGACGATGACATCAAGGCCGAGTTCAACAAGAAGTATCCTGGCGAGGATATGTTTGAGTGGTGCAAGAACTATGTGCTGGGCTACCTCGAGAACCACAACGGCGAGGGCGGCACCGATGCCACACTGGCCACGGTCATCAAGGCCAACCTGGCCAACGCCAAGGAGGGTCACACCTACTACCTGACCGCTCATCCCGCCGATGGCACATTCGACTATGTCGACGCCACCGAGCAGGGTGTGGTCACCGTCGAGCAGAACCGCTACTCGTGGTGGGGCATGGCCGACGCGCTGATAGGCGATCCCGCACAGGGCTACTTCCGCATCATCAACGCCGAGACCAACAACTGTGTCAACGTCACAGGTCCCTTCGCTGCACAACCCAACGTCACCGTTGAGGCTGCCGCCTCGATGCCCGGCACCATCATCTACGTCGGCATGGACGAGGATCCCACCGGCAACGCCTACCGCGTCAACACCCTCCGCTCGCAAGGCGTCAACGCCAACGCCTACTTCGCTGCTGTTGATGGTGTGCTCCAGACCATTGCATCTGTTGCAGGTCAGAAGGTTAAGGAGGTTATTGAGAATAATGCAAACTACAGCCAGTATGCAGGACTGGTAGAACCTATGATCCAGACGCTGCTGGCGACGGTTGATGTTAATACCTACGCTGAGCCGGTTTTGACTACCGATGGCAAACAGGCATTCATGCTCAAGGCAACGACGCCTGACCTGGCTTATTACTGCGACCTGGCTACAACAGCCCTGTCGTTTGTTGGCAAGGACAAGAATGACTTGGTTCGCAAACTGGGTGAGATGGAAGCTAGCGGACAGTATACGGGCATCATGCAGAAACTGCTCAACGCAGCCAAGCGCGCCGCACAGTATCTTGACGATCCCGACACCATGTGGCAGAAGATCAAAGATAATGTCAAGGACGAGTGGTTCACAAGATATCTGGGCGCAACCCCCGAGTTGGCCGAGAAACTCAAGAACAACTTCCGTGATATTGACTACGGAACCACCTATTGCATCTATGCCGAGCCCGACAAGTCGTTCGGTCTGATGAAGCGCGACGAGGCTGTGAGCAACGACCTGGCTAAGTGGATTCTCCAAGCTGATCCAGAGTTGACCCTGAGCACAAGCAGTTACGTTGACCAGCAGGTTGTAGAGGGCGAACCTCTGACTCTGCAAGCACTGGGTGACAGTTACTATACCACGCTGTTTGTTGATTTCGACTTAGATCTCGGCGACACGAAGGCTTACATAGTCACTGGTGGCGAGACCAAGCAAAACGAAGCCGGTCAGACTCTCTATCTGGCTACTTGCGAGCAAATCAGTGAAGTTCCTGCCCAGACTCCCGTTCTGTTGCGCACTTCCAACTCTTCGATGGTCATCAAACCCACCGGTACACCCGAGGCTCCCGCCATCGAGTCGGATGCCTATCTGGTGAAGTTTAATGAGAACATTTCCAACCTCATGGGTCAAGTCAACAACGCACCTAGACGTGTCATCGTTGATACTCAGGCAAGTAATGGTAATTTGCTGAAGGCTTCATTCTTTGGCGATGATGTAAGTGAGGGCACTGATAATCAAAAATTGATGGAACTCAGTGAACAGGAGGCCGAATACCCAATGATTGGTTTGGGATTCTGGAAAGAATCGGCAGTAACCAAGATGAATCCTAATGAGGCTTATCTTGATGGTAGCAAGATTATGACCTATGATGAAGCACCCGGTTATATCTTGAAGTTTACAGAAAATGGCCAAGAAGTTGTCACTGACGTTACCAATGTCAAAACCAATGCCCAGGTGGCTAGTGTGAAGTACATCAACGTGGCTGGTATGGTGAGCGACCATCCTTTCGAGGGCATCAACATCATTGAGACCACCCATACTGATGGAACCAAGACTGTCACTAAGGTTGTGAAGTAAACTCCCTTCTCCACTTCCCCTCCCCTTTCCCAAAGGGGAGGGGCTAGGGGTGGGGNNAGAAGCAAATGTTGCTAATTCATTAAATCTCACAGGTTTCGTTAAAAGACAATTTTGTGTTATTCTTTATGAATTCTGTGTGAATTTGTTGAATAAGTTAACTGATGAACGTGTTGAGACATATCATAATCAAAGCATTGGCAGTGACGAGCTGCCTTTGCTTTGTTGTGTTGTGTCATGCGCAAAACCAGCTCCAGCCTGGTGACTCGTCAGTCATGGTGCTTCCCGACAGCAGCAACTTTGTCACAGCAAGTGTCCTTGTCGCATCACCCGGTCAGCCGGTTTATTCAATCTTTGGTCATTGTGCCATCAGAATGCAATGTCCTGCACATCATTTAGACTTTGTTTACTCTCAAAGCACCAACCCTGATGCGTCTGATTTCTTTCGCTTCTTTGCCGGGAAGAACGAGATTGCAGTACTGGCAGTCCCTACCGAGCAATATCTAGCAGATTTTAAGCGTGATGGGCGTGGAGTCAAAGAGTACGAACTGAATCTCACCCATCATGAGAAGCAGCATCTTTGGCAATTGCTCGATGAAGCTATCATGAGCAATGATCTATTGCACTTCGACCTGCTCAGTGACAATTGCGTCAACATGACCATGGTGATGATTGAGCAATCGCTCATTGACGAACAGTTTGATGCAGGCCAATTGCCAGAGCAGATGTACTGGAAGGATGGCGACTTGCTTCGCTACTATGCGCGGCATTCTTCATGGGCTGAATTCTTGTTTATAACTTTTCTAGGAAGTGATTGTGACGGGAGCCGAACTCTTGAGCGAAAACTAGCACCAGAGTTTATTGTCCCTGTGCTCCAAGGTGCAACTTTCGTCAGTGCTGATGGCTATCGGAGGCCAGTGTTGAAAGGCGAGGCTCAGGAAATCTTACCTCAAGTGCTCAACGATTCTAAGGCGGTAGTGTCGCCCACATGGTTTTTTGCAGCACTGCTGGCTCTTGTGGTTGTCATCAGTTTGCTTGAGTGGCTTAAGGGTTGGCATGCATTGGCTCATATCACCGATGTTGTGCTATTTGCTTTCCAAACATTGGTGGGCTTGCTGCTCGTCTATACTACATTTGTTTCTTCGTTGTTTGGCATTTTATGGAACTGGTTTCTTATTCCATTTTGTCCTTTGGCTATTGTATTGTGGCTTGTGATGGCCAAGCATCGGAGAACTCTTTATTTTATTTTTTCAGTTGTTCTTTTTGTTTTTATTTTGCTGACACCCGTTTCATCACAAATTGATTTGCCGCATCAACTCATTGTGGGTTCTTTAGTTGTACGTGTTGTCAGTAATTATATGATAAAAAAGTCATGAATAACGTGAAGATACGTTTTATTTTGTTAGTTGCTGTTTTGTTGTTAACTCAAACGCTGCTTGCAAATACTACTCCTACTACTTATTATTTTAACGTTAAAGCCACGGCAAGTCCTACAGGTGCCGGAACTGTCTATGTGTCAGCGAACTCAAATGATTCTCCAAATTATCAGAACACCTCTTCAGCAAATGCTTCAGTAGAAGATGTCGATCAAAAGAATTTTTATTTCTGGGCTAAGCCTGTTAATCCTGAAATAAATCTCATTCAATGGCATCTCGGAACAGCAAATGGTACAGTTGTTGGAGAAGGAGAATTCATTACTTATACTGTTAAAGGCTCCACTTCTCAAAGTGCAACACATGCAAATTTGTTTGCGACTTTTGATCAGGCTTGGGTTACAGTTGTCAATCCTTATTCAGACTATTGTAGTGTGTCGATAAACCCTGTGGGTAATGTAGAGGGTACGCAGGTTACATTGTCCGCTAGTAATTTTTCTTCAGGGGTGTCTTTCTTAGGTTGGCGCAAGCAAGGAAGTAATGAGATAATATCAACCTCTAATCCATATAGTTTCACGGTTACCGAGAGGGCTGTATATGAACCAGCTTTGAGTGGTGTGACTACTGTAAGAGAAGGGTATTATCGATTTGTCAATGCGAATAGTTCAATCGATAATAAAGTTATAAGCTTGGAGGACAATTTATTTGATATGCAATCAATTATTGGTAGTGTGAGTTCTTTCAATAATTTGTCTGATGAGCAAAAGATTGCTCGAGCAGAACCTCAACTTGCTAAGGACATAAAGATGCGAACAATTGATGAAGCTGTGACTATGCCTAATACAATTGTTTATGTTAAGTCTGCAGGTTCACAGTATAATCTCATAGTGCAGGGAACCAATATGAAAGAACTGTCAACCGGAAGTTTTTATGGTTCAAGAGCTGGCGAAGTTCGTTCTGATGGTGCCTATGTTGATTTGCAGAGTGTTGGCCCAAACTACTATTTGTCAATGACTGTACAAGGTAAGGCAATGTCATTATTAGGAGCCTCAGCAACTTTAGGTCCAATGTATTTCTCAAATGAAAATGGAAGCCTTAGAGTTTCTGAGCAGAAGTCTAGTTCAGCTGAAGGGAAATGGATTTTGGAACCTATCGATTTAGATGAGAACTATTTTGCCATACAACCTAATGAGCAGATTTGTCTTGATGGAAAGTATTATACAACCTTGCGTGCTTCTTTTCCATGTAAGATTCCAGAAAATAGTACGATGAAAGTTTTTGGTGTGACTGGAATGCCAACGGCTGAAGAAGGGCAGGCTACTCTGCAAGTCTATGGTCCAGGACAGACAATCCCTGCAGGCATGCCAGTAGTGATACAGAGTACTTCTCTTCTTCCTGCTGACAATAAGTTGTTACCTGTGGGAGATCCTAGTGCGGCCATTTCTACCATTAATCCAGTTGTAAATACAGCATTGTACAAGAATTATGGTGCGCATAGGCATGATAATGCTCGATTGGCTCAGTATAATTCATCGAAGGTTGACCGTGTGCCCATGTCAGGTGATCAGGTGGGCTATTTTAAACTTAACCCTGACTATAGTGACTATGTGTCCAATACAACAGAATACTATGAATTGGGGATTAAGGACGGAGTAGTCGGTTTCTGGCAAAAAGTCGCACAAGGAACTTATAGTTCTAAAACCTATCCTAAACTTGATGGTAATGTTGCTTATTCACTAATGCAGTGCTCATTATTTGAACATGTTGATGCTCCTAATATTGTTCCAGCTAGCGGAAGCAACTATGCAATAGGCGAGGATGTATCAGTTTCCATCACAGCTGCAGCTGGTGTAACTATCCAGTATTCGATTGATAACGGAGTAACATGGCTAACTTATAATGGCCCATTTAATATTACTCTAAACGAAGCGGGTGAGTATGTGGTATTGGCTAAGGCAATAAAGGGATTTTGTGAGAGTGAGGTAGCCAGTGCTACTTACACATTTTCGGAAGCCTATGAGGACATCACGCTAGCTCAATTGGTCAACAAACCTGCCGATGACACGAAGTATAACATCACCGACCTGACGTGTGTCAATATCATTGACAACGCCGGGCTGCTCATCTGCAAGGATAACAACGGCTATGCCTCAAAGGATGTGACCGAGAATGGTTGGATTGACTACATGCAACAAGTGAGCGGCCTCACTGTGCCTCATGAGTATGACCAGAGCAACTGGATTGCACTGCGTCTGCCTCAAGGTGAGAGTCTGTCAAGCGATATGATTCTGAAACCGCTGACTGGCGTCAAGGGCCACCTGGTCAATGCTACGAATCTTGAGTTCCAGCTCGATGTAAAGCCACAGTTCGGCTCTCGAGTGGAATTCACCCCCAACACTTATATCCCCGCGAGCTTCAAGGGCACCCAGGAGTCTCCTGTTACTGGCAAGACCTACTTCTTTGTCCAGCCCAAACCCATGGAGTATGCGCACATCGAGTGGGCGGTCTCTAGGGGTGACAAGTTCATCACGTCACCGCGTGATATCGAGCATGGCATTAACACGGCAGGTCTCAGCGGCGAGTTTGAGTTCAATGGCATGTATCTGGGCGACTTCGACCTTCAGTGGGACCATGTCTACAAGATGGATGCAATCATCAAGCGATTCACCGATAACTTTGACCACGTCTATGTGATGGGCAATGTCAATGGGCTTGTTTTCGACTCGCGCAAGGGGGTGGAGATGTACACCGCTGACGGCAAGGTCTACACTGCCACAGTCACAGTCAGCAACGCTCAGGGCAATAACAATGGCTTCTTCGGCTTCACCAAGGAATTGGGAGCCACATGGGAGAGCATTGCTGCCTATCGTTATGGTGCTGATGCGAACAATAAATATGTGACGGCAGGCACTTACGCTGTTAATCAGAATACTAACTCCTTCGAGATTCTTCCGGGCACATATACGCTGACCCTGGACATGACAAAGGGAGAGTTGACCATTGCCGCGCCATCGGCCAACGCTCCGCGTCGTGTCGATGCTCAGGCGCAAGCAAGATATATTGTCTATCCTGTCACTATCCAGCAGACCTCCGAATCGGTCATCACCGGCGTGATGAATGTGGCTGGAGTACGCGAGGTGGCTGCGGTCGAGTATGTCAACCTGGCCGGGCAGCGCAGCAGCCGTCCATGGCAGGGGGTGAACATTGTCGTCACCCGCTACACCGACGGCACGGTCACGACCGCTAAAGAGTGTAAATAAGAACAATGATTGTCTGACGCGTCTGTGGCGTTGCCGTCAAGCGGCAACGCCACAGGCAATAGAATCGAGATGCTTTGGAAAACGAACAGAAAACTGTCACTCCGCGTGACTACACCATCATCGAGTTGCGCAAGGAGATGCGCCGTCAGTCGCGACGCATGTTCTGGATGGGTGTCTTGGTGGGCATAGCTTTCTGCATCTTTGTCGCATTTGTCATGGGTGTCAGATTAGGCTAAGCACTAGGGACAGCCTAGTCCAGCTGCCACCATGTGTGATTGAGCATCGCACATGGTGGCAGTTGCGCGAAATAATGTTCTAAATCGCGCATGAAGTATTCCATTTGGATGCAATAGTTAAACCAGAGTCATTTATTATAGTCTTAAGGGCGTAAAATGTTTAACAACAAATAACTACAAAACAATGAAAAAAGTCTTTTTGATGATCGCTGCTGCCCTGGTGGGCATGAGCGCAATGGCACAAGTGCAATTTGGTCTCAAGGTAGGTTTTGACATGACCAACTTCTGGGGGTCAGATGTGCCTCACGGTGTGAAACCCAGCTACCAGGTGGGTGCTTTGATGGAGTATAAGTTTACCGACAAGTTTGCTATCGCTCCCGAGGTTGTCTTCGCTTCGCAGGGTGGCAAGTTCAAGGCTATTAAGGATGTTCTGGGCATTGACCTGGGCTCAGTGGGTTTGGCTGACCTTGACAAGAACATTACCTATTACACCAATTACATCAATGTTCCTGTCATGCTCAAGTTCTATGCTACGCCTAGTTTTGCCATCGACTTTGGTCCGCAGGTGGGCTTCAATGTCTACAGCAAGGCCACAGCAGGCGATGGTGACGACAAGTATACTGCCGACCTGAAGGACGGAACTAAGACTGTTGACTTTGGCCTGGGACTGGGCGCAACCTACAGCCTGACCGAGAACGCATTTGTGCAGGCTCGTTACACCCTGGGCTTGACCAAGGTCTTTGACGGCGATGCCGATTGCAAGAACGGCAATGTCCAGGTGGCCTTCGGTTGGAAGTTCTAATCAGCAAACCAATTAAAAAACTATTACTCAATCCCATCGGGGCTGACGCAACAGTGTGCGACAGCCCCGATTTTTTTGATTTTGGATGGTAGGGACGCGGCTTGCCACATCCTGGATGGATGATGTGTTGCCTCTTTGGTAGGGACGCGCCATGGCACGT
>DEKO01000034.1:4416-5852 GCA_002353885.1 Porphyromonadaceae bacterium UBA2720 | reverse complement strand
CACTTCTTATTGGAACTTTCACAGCCCGGCAGCCACTAAAAACTAGAAACTAAAGTCTAAAGTCTAAAAAAAAATTACTACCTTTGCAGCCCGAAAACGGCGGCGGCCTGCGTCCTGTGGGCCCCTACGGCTGGCCTGGCAGAGCCGCAAAGAACTCCACCACGACATATCGCAATGAAGCAAAAGATTGGCTATTTCGTCCCGATCACACTCGGGATGCTCACGGCATTTGGGCCGTTTGTTACTGACTTCTACCTGCCACTCATGCCCGAGATGGCAGGCTACTTCGCCACATCGCCAGCGATGATAGCGATGAGCCTCACCACCAGCATGATGGGACTGTCGCTGGGGCAAATCATGATTGGCCCGCTGAGCGACAAGTATGGCCGAAAGCACTTGTTGGTGGCCTCGATGGCACTGTTCGCACTGGCCAGCGTGCTGTGTGTGCTGGCCTCCAACATTGTGGTGTTCAACGCCATGCGCTTCTTTCAGGGACTGGCCGGCGCAGGCGGCGTGGTGCTGTCCAAGAGCATCGCCACCGACATGTTCACAGGCAAGGAGCTCTCCGACTTCATGGCCATCTTGGGCGCCATCAACGGCATCGCTCCCGTGCTGGCCCCCATCGTGGGCGGAACAATGACGCAGTTCACCTCGTGGCGCGGTGTGTTCTGCCTGCTGCTGGTCATCGGCATCGTGCTGATGGTGTGCAGCCTGCGGCTGCGCGAGACGCTGCCGCCTGAGCGACGCAGCGACCACAATGTGCTGCATGCCTATGGCAACCTGTTCCGCGTGTTCACCAACCGCATGTTCACCCTGCCCACCCTGGCGATGATGATGACGTTCTTCACATTCTTTGCCTACATCTCTTCATCGCCGTTCATCTTCCAGCAGCAATATGGGCTGTCACCATTCCAGTTCAGCCTGTGCTTTGCCGTCAATGCGCTGATGATCGGTCTGGGGGCAGGATTGGCCACACGCTTCCGCAGCCAGACCAAGCTGCTGCGCACGGCTGCCGGCAACATGGTGGCATGGGCCACGCTGGTGGCAGCAGCTCAGGTGATGCACTGGCCGCTGTGGGTGCTCATGCCCTGCTATGTGGGCATGCTGGTGAGCTTCGGGCTGATGCAGCCTGTCACCACCGCCCTGGCACTGGATGCCGAGCGCGCCAATGCCGGAGCGGCCAGCGCCATCTTCGGCGCGGCAGGATTTCTGGCGGGTGCCATCGTGAGCCCGCTGGTGTCAATGGGCGACATCATGGTCGGCACATCGGCTGTGATGCTCACGGGTGCTGTGGGCTGCCTGCTGTTCTCGCTCGTCCTCATCGCCCAACTCAAACGATAAACATCACAGAGCGCGACACGCCGCGTCCCCACAACAATGATGCTAGGGAGCCCCCCTCGGTCCCCCCTGAAGAGGGGGAGGCTCAGAGTGGCAGA
>DEKO01000034.1:3834-4338 GCA_002353885.1 Porphyromonadaceae bacterium UBA2720 | reverse complement strand
GCCTCAGCATAGCTCGAGCAACCTCGTTCTCTGCATTCGGCTTGCACCATTGGTTGGTCGCGAGCACTTCGTGGTTCAGTGTGTTCTGTGTTTATTTTGGGCCTGGCGGCCCGCTATTGGCACTTTGGCCTTTGGCCGCTATTGGCAAGCCCCGTTAGGGGCGGCAAGTTCATAGGCAGGGGTGGAGCGCCAGCGGAACCCCTGTACCAGGAACCCACCCGTACATTCAAGCCCCGTTAGGGGCGGCAGATGGCAGCCAGGAAGCGACTAAAAACTAGATTTATGTCTTTATGTCTTTATCGTCTAAATGGCTCACGCAGATATAGCAGATTAAGCAGATAAAAAATCCTTCTAAATCTGTGTTAATCTGTGTGCAAAATAGCAGCCAGGCAACGACTAAAAACTAGATTTATGTCTTTATGTCTTTATCGTCTAAATGGCTCACGCAGATATAGCAGATTAAGCAGATAAAAAAACCTTCTAAATCTGTGATAACCACGAAGT
>DEKO01000034.1:0-3774 GCA_002353885.1 Porphyromonadaceae bacterium UBA2720 | reverse complement strand
GCGCAGCAATCTGTGTGCAAAATAGCAGCCAGGAAGCGACTAAAAACTAGATTTATGTCTTTATGTCTTTATCGTCTAAATGGCTACTTACCCAACATCAGGTTAATCAGGATATTAACATCTGAGATGTCGACCACACGGTCGCCATTGATGTCGGCAGCGTTGTGACGGGCTGTGCCCAACAGGGTGTTGATGACCGCATTCACATCGGCGATATCGACCTGGCCATCACGGGTGACATCGCATGGCGCGAAACCCTCAGGGACGGTGAAGTCGTGACTGCCATGAGCCTGATAGACGCGCACGTAGTCGACCAGCAAGGCACGCTCCTCATTGGCCAATGCCGTGATGCCATCGGTGTTGTAGATGCCTGTGAAGTGGCCACCCACTGCCAGGTTGAACAAGATGAACGCCTGCTTGTGGAAATAGCGGCCGGGCGAGTTCTCCTGCGACGTGTCGTCGATGTTCATCACATAGTAGGGCTCAACGTCGGGATACAGGTCCTGGTCGAGGTACATGGCCACCTTCTGCTCATCCCAGATGAGGGTGAACAGGTGGAACTTGCCATCCTGCAGACTGTAGTCGCAAGTGGTCGAACGAGCATAGTTGGGATGATTGCCGTTGGTGTAGGGCCCCCAGTGGCAGGCACCGTTGAAGAAGCGGTCTTGCGTGCCGTGAGAGATGCCATAGCTGTTGCCCATCTCCATGATGTCGATCTCGCCGCAATAGGGCCAGCCGGTGCCAGTGGCCATGTCGTTGCCCATCATCCAGAAGGCCGGCCACAGGCCGTTGGCAGTCTGTGGTATGCAGATGCTGGCCTCGACCTTCCCGTGCTTGAAGGCTGCCTTGCCCAGCGTGTTGATGCGGCCAGAGGTGAAGTGCTTGCCCTGCCAGTCCTCCTTGCGGGCTGTCAGGCGCAGGCAGCCGCCCGAAACAGCGACGTTCTCGGCACGATAATACTGCAACTCGGCGTTGCCGCCGCCATTGCCATTGACCTCGATGTTCCACACACGCGAGTCGAGCTCGGTGCCATCGAAGTCGTCACAGAACACCAGTTCATACTGTTGCGCACTAGCGCTGAATGCCACCAGGGCTAGCGACACAATTGTTGTCAACATTGCTTGTTTCATCTTTCGAGTTTTGGGTTATGAATGATTTTGATAGTGTAGCAGAGCTATCTAATGAATAATGAAGAATGAATAATGAAAAATGTAGGGACGCGCCATGGCACGTCCCGAAGCAACCCTCAACCTGGCTGCGGACGCGCCATGGCACGTCCCTACATGATATATGGCCTAAGACGCTCTACTTTCGCTTGCTGTGCTCCTTGAGATAATGGTCGATAACAATCGACATCGATGGGGCCTCAGGACTAGTCGTCAGGTCTAACCTCAACCCGGCCTCTTTCACGGCCTCGATGGTGGCATTGCCCATCGCTCCGATGACAATGTCGCCCTGCTCAAAGTCGGGGAAGTTGCTCTTGAGCGCCTTCACACCGAGTGGGCTGAAGAAGATGAGCATGTCGTAGTCAAACTTCTCGTCGGGAGCGAAGTCGTTGCTCACTGTGCGATACATGGGCACCTTGGTATAGGTGATGTTGTGTGCATCCAGCACCGAGGCCTTGGTGTCCTCAACCGACTCGCTGATGGGCAACAGGTAGGTCTCTTTGTTGTGCTTCTCGAGGATGGGAACCAGGTCTACTGCCCGCCCCGACTCGCTGAAGAAAATCTTGCGCTTGCGATAGATGATGTACTTCTGCAGGTAGTTAGCAATTGTCTGGCTGACACAGAAATACTTGAGTGTGTCGGGCACGTCGTAGCGGGTCTCTTTGCACAGACGGAAGAAGTGGTCGACGGCCGTGCGCGCCGTAAAAATGATGGCACTAAATTCTGGAATCGATACCTTGTACTGGCGAAACTCTTTGGCCGACAGGCCTTCGACTTTGATGAAAGGTCTGAGTACGACTTCTACCGGATACTTGTCCTGAAGATCGTAGTAGGGTGACTTCCCGTTCTCAGGTTTGGGCTGGGAAACCAGGATTCTCTTCATGTGTTGAAAAAGTTTATTAATCTGTTATGACTGTAAATAGTGGCATAATGTGATTGTTACCCCATACACGATGGCCAGGGGCACAATTTCGACGCTGCAAAGGTACAAAATAAAATACACGAGAGATAGCAAATTGCTATAAAAAATCCTAAATCCTTTGCAAATGAAGATAAATCGTGTGCAAAAGTAAAGGATTGCAGCTAAAATTAACACACTTTTAACAGTTTCAGAGGCTGCTAGCGACAATACCACTATCGGAAACAATAGCAGACCCAATAAGGCTTGTGAAGCCTTGAATCCATCAAGCCACACGCGGGTCGAGTCACGGTCCGAGAAGATGTAACCCAGCAACTGGTAGAAGGCTATCTGCAACAGGTAGAAGGCCATGGCGATGCCCACAAACACGACCACATGCAGCGCGGTGGCACGCTGCATGCCCATGGCCAGTTCGGGGTGGAACACTGTGATGGCCTGATAGCCCAGCAATCCCAGCATGGTGCAGGTGAGGCAGATGAGTGCCGACAAGATTTGAGTTTCGTTGACGGTGTTGTCCTCAAACAGGCTCTCGCGGCGCCTGACCGAGAACATGTTGTGAGCCAAGTTCTCAAGATACTTATAGCCGTTGCGATAACTGACCACCAGGAAGAACAGCGTTGCCAGCAGCAGCGACATCGCGCCAGTGTCGTGAATCAGCGAGTGTCCGCGGTCAGCAGCAGGTTGGCCCTCCAGCGGCTGAGCCGTGGTGAGTTGGTTCAGAGGGGTGACCGTGCTGTCGGCTGCCGTCAGCTGCGGAAAGCTGTCGGTGTAGAGTGGCGCATGGTAGAGTTGCGAGGTGTCGACCGCAGCAGTGTCCTGAGCCGTGGTGTCTTGAGGGACTGTATGTGATGCCACTTTGCTCATGGTCAATATTTTGAAAATGCCGACGGGCCTTGCTGCAACTGCTGCTCGACCATCTCGACAGCCTCTTGGGGAGTGCTGGCTACCGACCACAGATTGTGGTGCGATGCCTTCATAAACCGCTCGTCGATGCTGTGCTGAAGCATGGCCAGCAGTGGGTCATAATAACCCCGTGTGTTCAACAGCACGATGGGGCGCTGGCTCAGTCCCAACTGACGCCAGGTGATGGCCTCGAGCAGTTCTTCGAGCGTACCGCAGCCGCCTGGCAACGCCACAACGGCGTCGGTCATGTCGGCCATCTGCTGCTTGCGCTCGTGCATGTCGGGTGTGATGATGACCTCCGGAAGCCGGTCATAGCACCATCCGTTATCGACCATAAACTTGGGAATCACTCCTGTGACATGGCCGCCGGCGTCGAGCACGCCATCAGTCACAGCGCGCATCAGCCCCATGGCACCAGCACCATTGACGCAGGTCCAGCCTTGCTGTGCCAGCAGAGTGCCCAGCATTCGTGCCGCATCGACATATTCTTGGTCGACCTGTTGGCTTGATGCCGCAAACACACAGATATTTGTTCTTTCATTTTTCACGCTGCAAAGGTAGTGCAAACCGAGCGAAGAGCAAAATGAAAGACGAAGTTTTTCATTTTTGCTATTCCGAGGTGCAGCCTACCTTGGCCGAAGGCAACGGTAGTGCAAAATTTGTGAAAGTCGAATTATCCAAACCGAGCGAAGAGCAAAATGAAAGACGAAGTTTTGCAGATTTTGCAGATAAAAATCAGTCCACAGATTACGCGGATTAATCAGATTTGGGAACTATATACCTGTT
>DEKO01000038.1:4600-11544 GCA_002353885.1 Porphyromonadaceae bacterium UBA2720 | reverse complement strand
CAAGACGCGCTTGGTCTGTGTCGTGTTGTTCATCGTTTTGGTGAACTCATTGTACTGCTGGTCGTAGTAGGCACGTGTCTCTGTGCCACCCAGCGAGTCGGTCACCGCCATCGAAGCACGGCCCATGTCGCCATAGTAGCTGAACGCCGCCGTATAGCCTCCCTCGCTGATGGTGTCGGGCTGCTGCATGGCATTGAACGAGATGTGCTGCTCGCGCGCCGGAATGAGTGGCGATGCGGTAAGCAGCTCGTTGAACGCGTAGGGCTTGGCCGTGCCGTAGCCATACTGCCCGGCTGTGCTGTGCGAGAGGATGTTGCCCTTGCCGTCGTAGGTGGTCGACCGGTCGCGGTAGCCCAACGAGGGCGAATACAGCTCGATGTCGGTCAGCCGGTTGAGGTTGTCGTACTCGAACATCTCATCGGTGCCGCGGACGAGGTCCTCACGCTCGGTCATGTTGCCTGTGGCGGCTGAGTACCAATACCTCAGTGACTGCAGCGCCTCGCCATTGCGTCCGGTCACCACACGGCTTGTCACCTGGCCCCGGTCATCATACGACAGCGACATGTTGAGCTCTCCCAGTCCGATGCGGGTGGGCAACAGGCGCGGGTTCTGCTTGCGCAGTGTCCACAAGGTGTCACCTGTATTGAGCGTGACTGATGTCAGATGACCGTTCATGCGTGAATAATTCTCACTGCAAATATAGGCATTATCCTTGGAATAGGCAACCGAAGCCACTAGATTTTTGTCGTAGGTATAGGATTTTGTGAACCCGTCGACGGTCTCGGTGGCCAGCTGGCTGAGACTGTTGTAGGTCCACGATTTGCTGTGCCCGTCGCTGCCAGTCATCGATGTGGGCTGGTTCCAGCTGTTGTAGCCGTATGTCACCGTCGGTCCGTCATCGAAGGTGTGGGTTACCAGCAGACCCTTGGCCGTATAGGTGCTTGCCACTGACTTTCCACGGGCGTCGGTTTCGCTGGCGACACGGCCGTTGGCATCATAGGCGGTGGTGCGTGTTCCCGCGCTGGGGTCATGGATGGCTGTCCGGCGGCCATAGCCGTCGTAGTCGAATGTGGTGGCGATGCCGCCCGGGGCAAGAATCTGGCTGGGCTGGCCGTCGGGGCGCAGCGTGTACTGCAGCGTGCCGCCCGCGTCCTCGACCGCCACCAGGTTGCCCAGGGCGTCGACAGTGCGGGTTGTGGTCACTCCGTCGATGGTCGATGTCGTGGACAGGCCGTCGTAGCTGTAGAGGTCACTATGCCCGTCGGGATACCGTTTTTCTGTCAGGCGGTCGAACGCATCGTAGCTGTAGGTGGTCCAACTGTTGGAACTGCCCGTCGCAGTGGGCATCGACTCGCGGCTCAGGCGGCCCCGTGCATCGTACTCATGGAGTGTATAGCCCCAGCTGCCATCGTAGCGTTGCACGGCTGAGCGCACTTTGCGGCCCAGCGCGTCGTGCCATGTGCGCACGGTGGGCTTCCCTGTCTCGGTCAGCTCGCTCATATACGTGGCTCCCGGCACGTCGGCTGCCCAGCAGAGCGCGACAGCTTTGGCAGAGCCGTCGGGGGCGGTGATGCTGTCCTGCCGGCCGAAGGAGTCGTAGTGATATGCAGTAGTCAGTTGCGGCATGGTGACAGGGTCAGGCGCGACGATGCCCGAGCCGACATCGTTGAGACCATCGGCATTCCCGGGACGGCCGATGGGGCCGTCAATGGGGATGACCGGCATATCGTCATCGTCAAACCATTTCATAATCTCGGGCGACAGGCTCGACTGTGTGGGGCCGTAGTCACTATACGAGCAAGTGGTGCGTATGTCTTGCTCGTCGCTGATGTACAGGGGCAGGCGGCTCGTGCCGCTGTAGCCGATGTGACGGGTCAGCCAGCTGCCCTGGTAGGCGCGTGTGCGGATGCGGTCGGGACGCTTGTCGCTGTCATATCGGATGACGCGGGTCGAGACGGGCTGCTGCTCGCTGCCGCGCCAAGTGACAACGGTGTCTGGCAACCACGACCGGGTGTAACCGGTGGTGCGCCCTTGGGTCATGCTCTGTCCGCCACGGGTGACACTCTCGGTGTGACGCCGCTCCAGCCCGATGAGCCACACACCGGCCGAGTCCACGTTGTGGTACTCGTTGGTCTCCGTCTTGCTGATGCCGCCGGGATAGGTTGTGGTGGCCGACAGGACGTTGCCGTAGCTGTCATGCGTATAGGCCACGGTGGCGGTCACGCCGGTAGCTTTATCCAGCTTTGCCTCGCTGGTCGTCATGATGGTAATATGTCGGTTCTGCCCAACCGCCTTGTCCAGTGCCAGCTCCCTCTCAGTGTGGTCGGTCACTTGGTGCCTGAGCGCGCCCAAGTGTTCGGCCGAGTACTCCTCCAATGAGTGATGCCCAGTGACACTGTCGCATGAAGTCATGGTCTCAAATCCCAGGGACCCCAGCCCTTGTCGGTGCATTGTGGGACCAGAATAGCTGAATGACCAATTGGCCAATGGCACACTTCCGGCCGACATCCGCTCGCGCGTGTTGACCAGCATGCCTTCTGCCGCAGCGCACAGGGGGTATTCAAAGTGGTCGGGCGAGTAGCCCGAGTCATGGCTCAGGAACAGTCTCCCGTGGGTGAACATGTGCTCCTTGCCCGACCCATCTTGCAGTGCGGCCAGTGTGCAGGCCACATCCACCGGATTCTCATAGTTGTAGAGCAAGACCTCGCCGTCTGGGCGGATTGCCGCGAGACTCACGACCCGTCCATCGAAAGTGTTTCCGCCCACCAGGTGACTGTTGGGGGGCAGCTGCAGCGCCTCCAATCCGGCCCCGTTGTTATTGATGATGTCGGTGCATCCGTCGCGGTCATAGTCGGTAAGTGCCACATTCCCGCCATGACTGCCTGGCTGGGCCAGAGAGATTTCCGTTAAAAACTTGCCTGTGCCGTCGCTCAGCATGACCACACGTCCAATGTCGCCATTGCCTGTCGCGGGCTTTTTGCGGACAGTGGCTATGTCGGTGTTGCCGTCGCCGTTGAGGTCGCACACGAAAGGCGCCAGAGACTCGAAGTCGGCAAGCGTCACCGGGCAGTCGGCCTGGAGGCGTGACATGGTCAGGCTTGAGCAGTTGTCAATGCAGAACGAGTGGATGAACAACCCGTGGGAGTTGATGATGCCCAACTCCTTCTTGCCGTCGCCGTCATGGTCCAGCACCAGCACACGGTCGCTGCGGTTGAAGCACAACCACTTTTCCTCGTCTGTCCACTGCCCGTTGTCGCTGTAGTAGTTATAGGAGGCGCAGCTGTCGATGGTGAATGTGCCCTTGTTCGCTCCGGTCATCAGGTCCAGAATGTCGGCACGGGCCGGCGTGTTGTCCAGGTCTGGCGTGGAATAGGTGAGCACCAGCAGGTCGGCGCGGCCGTCTCCATCAAAGTCGCCGGGCAGGAACGACTTGGGCCGGACGGTGGGCAGTCCGTTGACAGCCATCGCCGGCATGGAGTGTGTGCGGCTGTATCGCCTCACCATCTCGCCAGCAGACTCCGTGAACACGGTGATTGTGGTGACATCCTGAGAGCCGAACACCTGATTGTTGATGCGCACCAGCTCGTCGCCGGCACATCCGTCCACATCCATGGCCAGGGCCTCGACAAAGCAGGTGTCGGTCTCAATCTCGGCGCAGGGCAGGTCCAGGCCGTCATTGTGCATGCATGTCGTGACGATGATCTTGTCGGCGGGAGTGTAGTCAGACCTGTACACGCATCCGGTCTCGGAGACAAATTCGCGCACATAGCTCTGCCGGTTGGCGAAGAGCATGAAACCCTCACTCTCGCTGCCTGGGTCGAAGCGGCCGCGCACGACAATCAGTTTGCTCATGTCATGGTCGTCGACAGCGAGCATGCGCCCGAGGCGCTTCCACTTTTTGGTGAATTTGCGCTGTCCCTGGCCATGATAGGCCAGTTTGAGTGGCCGAAACGCTTTGACGCCCGAGCTGTCCAGCCGGCATATCATCCGCGGCTGGGTCTCAGGGCGCATATCCAGGGGATATTCAAGTGTATAAGTGGCCAATGTGCATCCGTCTTTCATCAGATGCAGCGAGTCCAGGCGGTGTCTCTGCTCGACAGGGACTCCAGCCACATATTTTGTGCGGCCATCTGGCTCCAGAGATGGATACAACCGCTTGTAGCTCATGGCCAACTGTCGCCCTTCGCCATAATCCACAGACGTGAGCAGACGGTAGCCGAATGGGGTGGATGTGTAGTGATAGCTGGTGACTTTGCCGTCAAGGGTGACATGTCGCGTCACATAATGCCGCAGGCTGTCGCTTTCGGCATAATATGACTTGCTGCCATCGGGATGGAGGACGGTGAAGTTGCCGCCCGCGTCCTGCAGGGCGAGGGTGTTGCCCACCTGAGTGCGATAGCGCCGCAAGGTGCCCGAGACACCCTCAAAAATCAGACGGACGCCATCGAGCGACCAGCAGTCGTCGTCCAGGCTGACGGCCGAGGTGTTTCCGTCGGTGAAATAGTCCCGCCCACAGCGGCTGATCACCGATGCGCCAGTCAGAGCCCAGCCACGGCCCATGACTGTGACACGGGTGCCACCGACATAGGTCAGCGACATGCCATGTGACGACTCGAACTCGGTGGAGAACGACTCGATGGGTATCTTTACATTGACACGGCCGTTGTTGGGGCGGACAATATCGTATGAAATCGTGCCGACAGGACCAGTGTCCCCGGACGGGGCGTTGGGGTCGGGCATATACTCCTCACGCACGTCAATCGGCACAATCGTGGTGTCGGGTCGGCCCGGGTCTATGGCATGTTGTGGAGTGACTGGGATCACGCTGTTTGTGGCATTGATTGACGTGCTCAGCGAATGCTGGCCATGCATGCTCATGCATGACAGCAAAAATGCCAACAATATGCTATAACGCCACCAAAGCCTCATTGCTTGACCACTTTGAAGCTTTCGGTCTTTTGTGCTGACCGCACTGTGAGCAGATACGGGCCGGATGGCCATTGACTTAGCGCGAGAGTAGTCTGCCTGTCTGCGATGACACCTTGGCCCAGCACACAGCCTTGAAGGTTGCTCAGGGTATAGGTCATAGCAGTCCGTTCGGGGTCGAGTGTGGTGATAATGGTCACGATGTCGGTTGTGACAGTCGGTGTGACAGCCACCTCACCGCCATGAGCCATCAGCTGCAGACTCATCATCGGCGGCTGCACCTCAACCGCAGCCCGCGACACCCGGTTGCCCGCCACATCATACTGATACTGCAGAACAAGGTTTTGTTGAGCCGCAAGTCCAATATAAAATAGGAATGTGCAAGCGATGCTTATATGAAGTCTCTTCATCATTGAATTTGCCTGCCTATCGTATCTTGTTCTTCCAGAACCACATCTCGTTGACGTTGATGCCGATGGTGATGTTGAGGTAGTTCTCCTTGATCATGGACACGGGTGCGCTGTAGCGATGCTTCCACTCGAGTCCGATGTTGATGGTGGTCTTGCCGTTGGGCACGGGCAGTCCGACGCCGATGCTTGCGCCGTAGTCACGGACGTTGCTTCCGCTGATGTTCATGTAGTCGTGGTTGTAGAATCCTCCCACGCGGAACATCATGGCTCCGAGGTATGAGCCTCGTCGGTTGGGTGTGTACTGCAGTCCTGCCGCGGCTTTCCATCGGTTGTCGAAGTGCATGCCGTTCTCTTCAAATCCCCTCAGCGGTGCATACTTGGCGTCGGCCCACTTCTGATAGGTGAAGTCGGCCTCGGCGGTGAGTCGTCGGTCCCACTCATAGCTCACGCCGACACCGATGGTGTGTGGCAGTTCGTAGTTGCCTTTGAGGTTGGTGTATCCGATGGTGTCGAGCTTGGTGTCCTGCAGGTCATAGATGGTGCCCCACGTGTGGCCGTGCAGCGACTTGTTGGGCTGGTAGGTGGCTCCGAGCACGAGTCGGTCGTTCTGCCCGATGTTGACGGCATATTGCAGTCCCACCTGTATGTTCCAGTCTCGCACCTCCATGACACGGTTGAACACGGCGCTCGACTCGTCGGTGACGCTGGTTGAGTTGGTGGTGGTGCCGAACATATAGGACACGTTGGCACCCAGGCTCAGCCCCTTGAAGAGCTCATAACCCGCTCCCAGATAGAGCTGTGCGATGCCTCCCGACCCGCCGCGGTACTCCTCGCCGTTGTCGAGCTTGTTGCCGAAGGTGTAGCCCACCGACGAGAACGGGATGAGTCCGAACGAGCCTCCCAGCCGTTTGGTGATGCGGAACTGCCCCGTGATGTAGTCGAGTCCGCCGCCGAAGTTGTAACCTGTCTTGTCGCCCTCTTGCGACCAGAGGTTGGTGAGCCCGACCCCGACATCCCACATGAACGTGAGCGAGTCGACCTGCGAGTAGCTGGCCGGGTTCATCGCGTTGATCACTCGCCCGTTCTGCATGGCGTAGCCCACGCCACCCATCGAGCGCTGTATGCCCGAGGCGTTGTCACTGAGCAGTCCATAGCCCACACGGCTGTATGGGCTCGTTGTCGAGCCCTGGGCAGCAGCTCCCATCACTAGGGCCATCGCAGCGATGGCCACTATCATTCTTTGTATCTTCATTTTTTTCTTGAGTAAGCGAGTAAACGAGCATTCGAGTACTCGAGTCGACAACTTGTTGAGCCAAGTTCGGCTAAATACAAAATATCTTGCAAAGGTAGTGCAAACCGAGCGAAATGCAAAAAAGAAAGCGAAGTTTTTTCTTTTTTTTCATTTCCGAGGTGCAGCGTGAACAGCCAGGCAGCTATCTAATGAATAATGAATAATGAAGAATGAAAAATGTAGGGACGTGGCGTGCCGCGTCCGATGGGGTGGAGCGCTAGCGCACCCCCTGCTGCAAGCATCAATCCATTTTCCCCCCTCCCCTTTGAAAGGGGAGGTGTTGGGGGTGGGGTTTGAATAATCTTGGCGGCGCCTCA
>DEKO01000038.1:2650-4536 GCA_002353885.1 Porphyromonadaceae bacterium UBA2720 | reverse complement strand
GCACAAGATTTGGGCAACCACTAAGGCCATTATAATCCTCTACCTGGCGGGTTTTCTGCCGCCCCTAACGGAGCTTGGATAGGTGGGTTGATGCCGCCCTCACAGGGGTTGCGCTAGTGCTCCACCCCTGCCTATACTCTGACAGCCCTACGGGCTTTATCCAATCAGTTTATGATAACTTGCGAAACTTGAAAATATAAAAAAAATTCAGTGTGTTCAGTGTATTCTGTGTGAGATTTCTCTGCGAGGTTGGTCAGCCAGCGTGTATGTTAATGGCGGATGAATGCTTTGCTGGTGGCGGTGGTGCCGTCGCTATAGGTGGTGACGATGATGTTGACGCCATGCCATGGTTGAGAACTGCGCACGCCTGCCAGGTTGATGTAGTCGACTCTGGTGATGTCTTTGTTGTCAACACTGGTGGCGTCCACTCCATTGGTGTTGCCCGGCAAGTGGTTGTTGAACCATTCGATGTTGGCCAGCAGAGCCGACTTGAGTTTGTCGGTCCGCTGCTTGAGCGTAGCCTGGTCGGTGTAGCTCCACAGGATTTTTTCTTGCTCGAAGGCCTGGCTGCAGGGCTGCAGATGCTGGTCGATGTATTCCATCCATGGCTGCACTTGCTGCGGGTAGAACTCTCTCCAGGCCTTGCGTACGGCCCGGCAGAAGTCCTCATCCTTGATGAGTTCGCCTATCCAGTGAGGAACAAATGAATAGGATGTCTTCATCATGAAAGTGTAGTCGGTCTTCTGTCGCTGGTTGCACGAGAGGTCCCACAATGGGCCTGCCACCCATCGTGCGTCGTCGGTGCGGTCTTTGTGCAGATAGAAGCTGCCGTGAAATCCGTCGCTGTTGTCGAGCACCTCCTGGATGATGAAATATCGTGCCATGGCATCGACATCGATTTTCTGCTCCCATGAGCTGTTTTCCTTGTCAGGCGCGTATACGGCTGCATTGATAGCCTTGAATTCGGTGGTGAGCCACGATCGCTGTGCCGTTGAAAGTGATTCGGGCGAATGGTAGGTGATGTTCATCGACCAGCCTGCCGACTCGTAGATGCTGATTTGGTTGGTCTCGATGTAATTGTCCACCTCGACTAGCCAGCCGTAGGGGATGGTGGTGGGGTCTTCGTTCTGGTTGGGCTGCTCATAGATGTTGAGGCGCTGCTTGCCGATGCGGTTGGTCTCGGTGAGCAGATAGAGTCCCAGATTTTCGTCATTGAGCACGACCTCGACGGGCCGTGTCGATGCCGTCCAGTCCATGCCCATGATTTTGCCCAGTTGCAGCCCGGCCACGGTGGGCTCATAGAACTTGAGCAGCGCCCAGTGCTTGTGCTGGTTCATATCCAGCAGTGGTGCCTTTTCGCCCAGTTTGATTTTGTAGGGTTTCTTTTTCCCCTTCCATGACGAGTGTCCACGTCCGCGTATCTCAAGTGGCAGCGGTGCGGCTTCCGACCCGATGTTGAGCTCGGGGTCGTTGTTGTCGACGATGTAATAGGTGGCGGGGAGGTAGACCGTCTTGGATGTGACGGGTTTGTGGCCCTCGGTGTCGATGTGGATGACGGGCAGTGTGCCCGTCTGTGCACTGATCGTCAGAGCCATGAACTGCACGGCTAGGACCCATGCCGCCCTTGCAGTTGCGTGGCAGAATGGATGCCAAACCTTAGCTGATGAAATTAGCGTAATGATATGTCTCATGATGTGCGCAGTTAGAAAACCGCTGCAAAGGTAGGCCAAATGCAAACAATGCGCAAAACCTTTTGCGCAACAAGTTTATGCTGCATCGTGCATTAAATCAGCCGTTTAGTGTAAAAAGGCCCCGCAACGCGTTTAAAAAGCTTCCGGCTTTTTGCTTTTGGCCTTTTAAAAAGCCTTTGGCTTTTTGCTTTTAGC
>DEKO01000038.1:0-2616 GCA_002353885.1 Porphyromonadaceae bacterium UBA2720 | reverse complement strand
GCCCAAACAGCCAATAGCGAACCTCACCCCTCACCGTGGGTGAGGCTTCCATGGCGGCGGAAGGCCAAGCCGGCCCCTAGGAGCAGGATGGCAAAGATGGCGATGATGGCTCCGGTGGCGAGCCCTTCGGTCTGATGCACCTCTTGTGGGTCGTAGGTCATCTCGATGGTGTGATCGCCGGCGGGCAACTGCATGGCACGCAGCACATAGTTGACGCGACCGATGGGTGCTTCTTTTCCGTCGATGGTGGCCTGCCATCCCCATGGGAAGTAGACCTCGCTGAAGACTGCCAGTCCACCATTAGTGCTGTGGCTCTTGAATGTGAGCTTGTTGGCCGCATAGCTGGTGAGTGCGATGGTGTCGCCGGGTTGCACAGGCTGTGCTTGCTTGAGCACGTCGCGGAACTGCTCGTCGGCCACGGCGGCATGGTCCACGGGCAGTGAGTCGAGTGCTGCCATCTCCTGGTCGGCTCCCTTGACCCAGACGAGCGAGTCGACAAACCATGCGTTGCCCAGTGCTCCCGGGTTGAGCTGGTAATTGTTGTCGTCGGTGATGATATACTTGGTGTTGAGCATGTCGACCACGCGCTGGTTGTTTTGAGCCAACTGTCGGTTGATCAGGTCGTTGTATCGTGTGAGCTTGGCAGCGTGGTAGCCTCCGACAGTCTTGTGGAAGTAGCTGGGCATAGCATCGCCGAAGTGCTGCAGGTCGAGCACGCGGTAACTGAGCTGCTTGTCCTGCAGGATTTTGGTGTCGACGGGTCGTGGTGCATAGCCGCGCGCCACCTGCACCTCTTCGGCTGGGACAAAGGTCTCGCTGTCGACATATCGCTTGTTGACCGTGCCCATGTCGATGAGCACCACTGCCGCCAGTGCCAGCGAGGTGACCATGGGGTTGATCTTGCTCACGCGGTGGGCCACGAGCACGGCACATCCCAGTGCCAGGAACAGCAGGCTGCGCATGGCATCGCTGCTGACCATGGCGCCACGCACGTCGCGTATGGCCTGGTCGATGGTGGGATATTGCTGCAACTGTGCCATGTAGGCATCGACCTCTTGCTGGCTATAGCTTCCAAACATGCTGGGGATGAGCCATGTGAGCAGGCACACCAGCGCTGTGAAGCCGAAAGCGCCTATGATGGCCCACTTGTGCTCGCGCCAGAAGTCCTGTTTGCTGTCGAACATCTCCTTGAGTGCCAGCACGGCCAGCAGGGGCATGGTCAGCTCGGCCACGACCAGCCAGCTGGCCGGCGCGCGGAACTTGTTGTAGAACGGGAAGTAGTCAATCATCAGGTCGGTAAGCCACATCATGTTGTGTCCCCAGGCGAGGAAGATGCTGATGATGGTAACCACGACCAGCGACCACTTGACGGGGCCGCGCACCACGGCCACCCCCAGCAGTGCCAGTGCAAAGATGAGTACGCCCACATAGACCGGTCCGTTGGTCATGGGCTGGTCGCCGAAGTATTGTGCAAACTGTGCTATGGCCTGCATCTCCTGTCCTCCAATCTTGCCTTTCTCGTTGAGGCTTTGTGCCTGGCTGGTCTCGGCCAGGTTGAGGAATTTGTTGTCGCCATGCTCGGGCTTGATGGTGGCTCCGCCCTTGACGTTTGGAATCATCAGTGTGAACGTCTCGTCTTTGCCATAGCTCCACATGGTGATGTATTCCTTGTCGAGTCCGCCATCGGTGAGTTGAGCTCCCTGCTCTCCCTCGACGGGCGTGAGTTCGCTGTGTCCGCCGCGGATGCTCTCCTTCTGGTACTTATAGCTCATGTAGAGGTTGGGCGCATTGGCTGCGATGGCCAGTCCACCGGCCACCACCAGCAGTGCTGTTGCGATGCCCCACTGCTTGAGCTTGTGCTCGCTGATGGCCTGGATGAGAAATCCGATGACCAGTGCCACGATGACGAATCCGAAGTAGTAGGTCATCTGCACATGGTTGCTCAGCAGCTGCATGGCGCCAGCCAGTGCTGCCAGTCCCGCTCCGGCCAGGTACTTGCCGCGGTAGCACCACACGATGCCTGCCAGCGTGGGGGGTACATAGGTGAGTGTGAGCAGTTTCCAGATGTGTCCTGCTCCGATGAGGATGAAGAAGTAGCTCGACAGCCCATAGCCGATAGCACCCAGCACGGCCAGATACCACTTGACCTTGAATGCCAGCATGAGGATGAAGAATCCCAGCATCATCATGAAGATCCAGCTCACCGGCTCGGGGAATCCCAGCGAGTAGACCTTTCCTACCCAGCTGAGCCATCCGCTGTTGGCATAGGTGGGCCGTATCTGGAAGGTGGGCATTCCGCCGAACAGTGCGTCGGTCCATCGTGTGATTTCGCCCGTCTGCTGCTCGTGCAGCACGCCCTCTTGTCCGTTGGCCACGCCTTGCATCACGTCATGTTGCTGCAGCACGTCGCCGTTGACGTCGCTGGGGTAGAACATGATCCATGCCACCACTGCCATTGCAATGATGCTAATGGCGATATAAATTGCTGAACGCAAGCTGTTTGTGCTCGTCTGTGTCTTGTCTGATTGATTGCTCATCGGTTCTTCTTGATTGTTTGAAGCGGTAAAGGTACAACTTTTTTTTTAGACTTTAGACTTTAGACGTTAGTTTTTAGTT
>DEKO01000217.1:8313-13034 GCA_002353885.1 Porphyromonadaceae bacterium UBA2720 | reverse complement strand
GGTGAGGCCTCAATCTGCGTGAGCAGCCTGGCAGGCATCTGTCGCCCCTAACGGGGCCCACATGAGGGCTTCACTAAGAACTAGAAACATCACAGGTGCTGGACGAAGTCGGTGATGCTCTCGCGGGGCTGGAGGCCGAGCTTCTTGCGCAGGCGGTAGCGGAATGTCTCGACACTGCGCACCGAGATGTTGAGCAGCGAGGCAATCTCCTTGCTCGACAGGCCCAGGCGCAGATAGGCGCAGAGCTTGCGCTCGTTCTTGTGCAGGTCGGGGAAGCGCTCCAGCAGCTTGGCCATGAAGTTGTCGTAGACCAGGTTGAAGTTCTCCTCAAACTTGTCCCAGTTGTCGTCGTCGTTCATGTTGTCGGTGATGCTCTTGCGAATGGCCCTGACGCGCTGCGACAGTTTGGCCTTGGGCTCGTCGCCCTTGATGCCGTCGGCCAGTTCGGCGAGTGTGTCGTCCAGCTGGTGCAGCATGTCGTTTTTGCGCATGAGGTTCATGGTGAAGTCGCCCAGCTCGCTGCTCTTCTGCTTGAGGTCAATCTGCAGCTGTGTGTTGTGTGCCTCCATCACCTCGTGTTCCTGCTTGGCCTTCTCAATCTCGAAGGCCATCTGTTGCTCCTTGAGCTGGCGTTGTTGCTCTTGCTCGATGCGCTGCAGGGCGCGCCGCTGTCGGCGGCCCACCCAGCGCATCGTCTGCCAGGCCGCTGTGCCCAGCAGCAGGGCATAGAGCGCATAGGCCCACCAGGTCTCATACCATGCCGGCAGCACGCACAGTGTGAGCGTGGTCTCGCTGGTCGAGGCGTCATACTGGTTGTGTGCGCGCACGTGCAGGCGATAGGTGCCCTTGGGCAGCTGGGTGTAGTCCTTGCTGGGCTCGCGCTGCTCGGCTCCCCACCCGTGGTCGTAGCCCTCGAGGTAGCACTGATAGGTGACCATGCCGTCGGCATGATACTCAGGCGAGGTAAACTCGATGCGCACCGAGTTGTGAGCCTTGGGGATGGTGACCATGGTCTTGCCGCCCACGTCGGCCACAGTGAGCACCGAGTCGTTGCCGCCCGTGTCGGTCACGCGGCGGATGAGCACCTGGCTGTGCTGCTTGCTGTCGTGGCGCATACGCTGGTCGACAAGGAAAAAGCCATTGTTGGTGTTGAAGATTGAGTGGGTCGAGTCGGCCCACCCCATGTGTCCCAGTGCCATGGCCACGCGTCGGGTGCCACCCTCAAATGTGATGCTGTCCACGTCGTAGGCGCCGGTGGCTCTGCGCCTCAGCAGCAGGATGTTGTCGCCGGTGAATGCCCACACGTCGCTGTTGTGAGCCTCGACCAGTGTCGTGGCGCTGCCATAGTGGTTGACCAGCTGCGTCAGCCAGCCCACGTGAGTCAACTTGCCGCTCTGGCGGTCGTAGCGCAGAAACCCGTCGACCGACGACACCATCACCGTGTCTTGCAGCTTGCACACCAGATTGCCGCTCTGCACCAGCAGGCCGCGACTCTTGTCGAAGTGTTCTTGCTTGACCACGCGCGTGCCCTCGTCGTCGAGCCACAGGTGATACACGCCTTTCAGCCAATGGCTGGCCCAGATGGTGCCGTCGGCATCCTCCTCAAAGCACGAGCTGGACAGGTCCAGGCCCTGCACGCGGCCCACATAGGTCATCGAGCCGCCAGTCATGCGCATGACGAAGAACCCGTCGTAGTCGCACCCCAGCACCAGGCCCGGGTGATGCTTGAGCACCCTGAAGTCCCAGGTGCCTGCAGGTCCGGCAACTTGACGGGCATGCATGCCGTTGACCAGCATGGTCCCCTGGTCGCAGCCGCAGAGCACGCCGGCCGTGGTGGCCCGCAGGCTCCACACCTGTCCTGTGATGCCTGCAATGGGCTGAATGACTGGCGGTGTGGGGCCGTTGCTCAGGGGGTAGGGGGTGACAAACAACCCTTGGTTGGTGGCCAGGTAGAGCCGGTTGCCGTCGACCAGCGAGGCATAGCCGCGGCCGATGACACGATTCTCGCCCAGTAGCGACAGGAATGGCAGGTCGCGCACCATGTAGGCCACACCATAGTCCAATCCCATCCACACATTGCAGCAGTCGTCAAAGCTCACCGAGAGCACCGTGTTGTTCTGCAGCCCTGTGGCTAGGTTGGCATAGTCGCTTCGGCCTGTTTCCAGGTCCTTTACAACCAGACCATTGCGGATGGTGCCGAAAGCCAGTTTCTGACCCATGCTGGCGGCGCAGAACACCTTGTTCTCAATCAAGAAGGGGGTGATGTCGAGCACAAAGGGGGTGATGGCCTGGCCGTCGTAGCGATAGATGCCATGCTCGGCGGTGACCAGCAGCAGGCCTTGCTCGGTGGCAAGCAGGACACGCACCAGCACATCGGCATGGGGCATGGTGCCTGGCAGCCGTCTGAGCTGGTTGCCATCCAGGGCATAGAGCCCATCGGTGCATGCCACGATGGCGCGGCCGTGGTCCACGGCCGAGGCCATGACTTCGCTGGGTGTCTTGACCACCTGCAGGCGGTTGGAGTCTGGGCGGTAGATGGCCAGGTGGTGCTTGCCCTGGAAGACAAAGGCACCAGCCGCCGGCAGGATGTTCCACACGTCGCCCATGTCGCCTTGTCGCCCGGGCCACAGGGCCATGAGCGAGACATAGCGCGGTGACGCCAGTGGGTTGGACAGGTCATAATATCCCAGCTCGTTGGTGCCTCCGGCAAGCATGCGCTGTCGCACGGTGTCGCAACAGATGGCGCGCACGTCGCTATAGTTGGCATTGGGTGTGACCGTCCAGCGGTGTCCGTCGTAGCACATCAGTCCGCGCTGGTTGGCCAGGTAGACCAGTCCGTTGCCTGTATGCATAACATTCCAGTTTTGCGTGCCTCCGCCTGTGAGCTCACTCGCGAAATTTCGCAGGGCACAGTACTGTGCATGGGTGGTGCAGGCGATGCTAATGGCCACCATGGCCAGGATGATCTGTAAAGGTTTCATGTCGAAGCTTTGTTGAGGTTGCAAATGTAAGTAAAATAATTGATATAAAGGGAAAAAGAAAAAAATATTTTGAGAAAAGTGAGTTTTTGTCGTAGTGCTTGTTGTAGTAAAGTCGTAGTCTAATATTGTACGCGAGTGCGTCGGCAGCAGTACTTTTGCACCATGAGCGGCGGCCGTGGTTGATGGCCGTGGCATAAAGCATCAAAACTGAGCCGATATGAAACAAATTTTATGCATTGCAATGATGGTGGCACTGGCTGCCAACACCATGATGGCCGGCGGCGAGATGCGCCGCAGCGACAAACGCGGATACAGCGACAACGGGCAGTACTACAGCGAGCAGGCTGTGGCCGCCTTGGCGCCCGGTGTGTCGTGGACCTATAACTGGGCAGTCGATCCTGGTCGCGAGCCAGCCAATCTGGGTGGCGAAGGCTGCGACATCAATTTCGCCCCCATGTGCTGGAATGGCAACTGGAACAATACACAACTCACACAATACCTAGCCAGTCACAGCGGTACAAGGTACCTGCTTGGCTTTAACGAACCCAATTTCATGGAGCAAGCCAATATGACCCCCGCCCAGGCCGCCGAAAGGTGGCCTGAGTTGGAGGCCTTGGCCGAGCAGTATGGCACCGCACTGGTGTCGCCGGCTCTCAACTTCAGCGGTCAGCGTGTGGGCGGCCGTGTGTGGCAGCCCGTCGACTGGCTCGACGCGTTCATCATGGAGTATAACAACCTCTATGACCGCGATCCGCGCATGGACTACATCGCGCTGCACTGCTACATGGACTATGCCACCGCAGTCGACTGGTATGTCAACAAGTACCTCTATGTCGACAACTATAATGACAATTATCCTAATCTGAAAAGATACTTCGATGAGCACGGGCAGACCCCGTTGCTGCTCACCGAGTTCTGTGCTTGGGAGAACAACAACGGCAACCTCAATGCCGACTTCCAGGTGCAGTCGATGGTTGAGAAACTGCAGGTGCTCGAGCTGAGTGAGCACGTGGCCGGCTACTGCTGGTTTATGGGCCATGGCAACAACAACTATGGCTACCCCTACTACCGCCTGTTTGAGAGCAATGCCGATGACAGTCCGCTCACGCGCCTGGGTACCATATATGTCCACAGTTCGTCGTTCGACCGCGAGTGCTTCTTCGCTCCCGGCCAGCGCATCGCGGCCAAGGACTACATCTACATGTCGGGTGGAACGATTGACCTCAACACCGACGACGCGTCCGATGCCCCGATCGAGTTCAGCCAGTTCAACAATCAGGCATTGGCTCGCTATCAGGTCGACTTGCCCCAGTCAGGCATCTATGCCATCGCCATGCGGCTCAAACTGTCGCAGGGTCAGCAGGCTCAGTTCAACGTGCTGAGCGACGACCAGGTGGTGAGTGAGGCCTCGCTCACAGCCGCCGTTGATGGTTGGCAGACCTGCACCATACAGGCTGTGCTGGATGCCGGTCAGCACACGCTGGAGTTTGTGGGCACCAGCGCTACTGCCTGTGGCTTCAACTGGTTCCAGCTCGACTATGTGGGCTCGTCCAGTGTCGAGCAGGTGTCGGCTAGTTCGCCTGTTGCTGTCGACTACTATAACTTGCAGGGCCAGCGCACCGATGTGCCCCTGACTGGCATCAACATCGTGGTCACCCGCATGAGCGATGGCAGACAGCAAGTGACCAAGATGATGAACCAATAATATGTCCATCACTTTGTAACTGTTCAGCGATTCAT
>DEKO01000217.1:0-8220 GCA_002353885.1 Porphyromonadaceae bacterium UBA2720 | reverse complement strand
GGGCACTCCTTGATTATTCGCTGTATAGATACATCACTTTAATAATCCATCAAAAATAATTAATTATGAAACAAATCTTATTAATCATAATGTTGTCGCTGACACTTGTGGCTAGTGCTCAGTGGCAGAATCGCGCTCCGTCACTTGATGGCTATGAGCTCGTGTTCAGTGATGAGTTTAATGGCAACCAACTTGATGCCGATGTGTGGAACATCGAAGTCAACGGCAATGGTGGCGGCAACAACGAGTTACAGTATTATCTGCCCAACAATGTGAAAGTTGCCGATGGAAGCCTGGTGCTGACCGCCCGCCGCGAGAGCTTTGCCGGGAAATCGTTTACATCAGGCCGCATCAACTCAATGGGCCATGCCGCTTTCAAGCATGGCATTGTGCAGGCCAGCATCAAGTTGCCCAAGACTGCCAACGGCCTGTGGCCGGCATTCTGGCTCATGGGCAACGACATGAGCACCGGCACAGGGTGGCCCTACTGTGGCGAGATTGATGTGCTGGAAGCAGGTGGCAGCCAGGGCATCCAGGCAGGCACGCAGGAGCGATACTTCATCAGTGCGTTGCACTGGGGACCCTACATCGACGGGCAACACCCGATGTACTCACGCGCCACGACCAATGACTACAGCATCCAGGATGATGAATTCCACCTCTACACCCTGGTGTGGGACGAGAACGTGATCTCGATGTATCTGGATGACCAGCCGACACCCTACTTTGAGATGAACATCTCGGACAAGTCACAACAGAACTCGGCCGGAAACTACTTCCACAAACGCTTCTTCCTGCTCTTCAACGTGGCTGTGGGCGGCAACATTCCCGCCATCTGGGACCCCGCAGGCATCACGGCGCTCAATGGTGGCGAGCGGTCAATGTATGTCGACTATGTGCGAGTTTACCAGAAGCCCGACGAGAAGGACTATATCACCCCTAACGGCGAGGAGGGCGGCACCGAGGTTGTCATTACCGAGGATGTCACAACCCAGTTGGGAAAATACGGCAGCCTATCGCTCGATGAGAATGGCAACTCGACCTTTGACTTTGCCAACTCGACCGACTATGTGATTATCGGTGCTAGCAGTGGCGTGATGGATCAAATGGGCGACCGCATACGTGCCGACTACAGTGTAGACGATGTGGATAACTTCCTTTACATCTGGGAGCAGACCTACGACAGCCGTCCCACCGAGGGTGTCAACTCGTTTGGCCTCGACGAACCGTGGAACAGTTTTGTTGTCAAGTCGGTCGGATGGTCAGGACTGGGCTATGCCTCTACCGGCAGCAGCAAGGCCGGCAAGGACATGTCGATGCTCGATGAGGATGGTTATATCCTGCACTTTGCCATGCGTGGCACCGACCAGTTGATGCACACGGGTCATGCCATCTATGTAGGTGCGGCATCGTTTACCATCGGTGCGACTCCATTCCACGATGGCAACAAGGTGCTGCCCGTGCTGGGCGACTTCAAGCGCGACGGCCGCTGGTGCTCATTCGACATCCCCGTGAGCGTGCTCAAGAGCCTGGGCGCCCCACTCTATCCCAACATGAGTGCGGTCAAGGACAATGTACTCTACTTCTTGAGCGGCGGCAATGTCGGTGCAGGACTAGAGTTTGATAATGTATTCTTCTACAAGAATCCCAATGTCGATACCACCCTGCCCACGACCGACGAGACCACAGTTATCGGCAAGTATGCCACCCCGTCGCTTGACGAGAACGGCAACTCGACCTTTGACTTTGCCGATGCCTACGATTATGTCGTGATTGGTGCCAGCAATGGTGTCATGGATCAGATGGGTCGTGACAACATCCTAGCCGACTATAGTGTCGACGACACAGACAACTTCCTCTACATTTGGGAAGACACCTACGATGCCGTGCCCACCGATGGTATCAACTCATTCGGCCTTGTCGAACCCTGGAACAGTTTTGTTGTCAAGTCCAAGGGCTGGTCAGGACTGGGTTATGCATCGACCAATGCCAGTGGCACGGCCAGAGGCAAAGACCTCTCGATGCTTGACAACAGTTATTACCTGCACTTTGCCATGCGCGGCACCGACCTGATTCGCCACACGAGCCACACTGTCGGTGTGGGTGCTTCACAGTTCGTCATTGGCAACACCACCAGTGGGCCAGTGATGCTGGGTGACTACAAGCGCGACGGCGATTGGTACAGTTTCGACATCCCATTCTCGGTCATCAGTGAGAGCAGCGGCAACCCCTTCCTAGTGGATGGCGGCAAGAAGAACTACCGTGGCAATGTCATCTCGTTCCTGAGTGGTGGCAATCCTGGGGCAGAGTTAGAGTTTGACAACATCTTCTTCTACAAGCGTCACAGCGACGCTGGAACGACACCTGATTATGACCCGGTTTTGGGTCGTTACGGCTACAAGGCACTCGACGACAATGGCGAGCCTGTATTTGATCTGAATGCCCACAGCGACTATGTGCTCATCTCACTTGGGGAGCAAGAGGCACAACTCATCAAGGACAAAACTCTGGCCGACTATCGTGTCGATGACCTCAACCACTTCCTGTATGTGTGGGAGAACACCTATAATCCCGCTACCCCGACGGGTGTCAACTCGTTTGGTCGCGAAGAGGAGTTTCCAGCACTGACTGTCGGCACGATGGGCTGGTCGGGACTGGGCTTTGCCTCGACAGGCGGTGCAGGCTATGGCAAGGACCTGAGCATGCTCGACAACAGCTACAAGTTGCACATCGCCTTCAAGGGCAACGACGTGCAGCATGCGACCCACTCGGTATGGGTAGGGAATGCCAAGTTTGCACTGGGCCTCACTCCGTTCAACGACAATGGCACCATATATGGCTTGCTGGGCGACTTTTACCGTGACGGCGAGTGGTACTGCTTTGACATCCCCTACGAGGAGATTGCAGCGCGTGCCAATCCCGTATTTGCCAACCCTGCCAACTTCATTGACAATGTTGTGTCAATTCTCAGCGGCCCGACAACGGGTGTGGGGCTGAACTTCGATGCCATCTTCTTCTATCGCGACAAGGCCGAAGGGATTGTGGGCGATGTGACGGGTGATGGCAACGTTGACATCGCCGATGTCAACGCCGTGATTAACATCATGCTGGGCAAGGCAGACAGAGTTGATGCAGCCGATGTGACAGGCGAAGGCGACATTGACATTTCCGATGTCAATGCTGTGATCAACATTATGCTTGGCAAATAATTGCTATTTACTTTTAATAACCACTTAAAACAATTTGCAATGAAACAGATTATGATTCTAGCAGCAGGCCTGCTTATGAGCGGTCTAGCCGTACAAGCACAGGAGAGCATCCCCGTGCCCGCAGTAAACAATTATCAGACCATCTACTCAGCTGCCTTGGGCAACGCCGAGGGCTATGCCTTTGACTCGTGGGGCGGTGGTGTCGGTGAACAAATCACCATCGGCGACAAGTATGCTTATCGCATCAGCAACTTCTCCTATTTTGGTTCAGGCTTTGCCACCATCGATGCCACAGCCATGGACTATCTGCACTTCGACATCTATCCGATGCAGGACATGAGTCTGACCATCGTGCCCATCACAGGCCGTCCCGAGAAAGGTATCCAGAAGGAACTTACCGGCAACGAGTGGAACTCATTTGACCTGTCGGTGACCGACTATGTTGCCAAGGGTGCAAACATGGCCAACATGTATCAGATTAAGTATGTGAGCCGCATTGTCAACGAGGGTGCATCTGGCCAGGTCGACGGTTTTGCCAACGGCAATGGTTCCGATTCGTTCATCGTGGGCAACGTCTACCTCTACAAGGAGCAAGTGAGCTATGAGGACAACGAGGCTCCAGTGCTAGTCACAGCACAGGTGGGTACAGTGACTGCCACTAGTGCCACCCTGACGCTCAAGGCAACCGACAACTTGAGTCCCAACATCTACTTCACCGTCACTGACAACGCCACAGGCAAGGAGTACCACAAGACGGCTGCTTCGGGTGCCGAGGCTGTTCTCGACTTGACAGGCCTGGCCGCCGGAACGACCTACAGCATGAATGTCGTTGCTGCTGACGAGAAGGGTAATGCTTCGGACGCACAGATCGTCGAGTTCACAACTGTCGCTATCCCCGCCGTGCCGACTCTTGCTAATGGTGACAAGCTGGTACTGTTCTCGGCTCACACCGACAACGCACCAGGCTACTTCTTCGACTCATGGGGTGGAGGCACAGGTAATGATATCGAGATTGAAGGCGAGACGGCATACGCCATCAGCAACTTCATGTGGTTCGGCTCGCAGTTCAACGATGTGAATGCTACCCCCTACGATCAGTTGCACCTTGACATCTATCCATTGCAGGATATGACACTGGCCATCGTGCCCATCACCCGTGGTGCAGCCGAGAAGGGCATCCAGGTCAGCCTCACCGGTGGCGAGTGGAATGCCATTGAATTGCTCGTTCAGGACTATCTGGACCGTGGTGCCAACATGCTGCAGATGTGGCAAATCAAGTATGTAAGCAAGGTGGTGAACCAGGGTGCACCTGGCGCAGTAGACGGATTTGAGAACGGCAATGGCACAGAGACCTTCATTGTGGGCAATGTATATCTTGTTACCCCAAGTGAGAATACTGGCATCGAAACCATTCAAGCCGAGGTTAACGCCAACCAGCCAATGTACAATGTGCTGGGTCAACGCGTGAACGAGAACTACAAGGGTATCGTTATCCAAAACGGACATAAGTATATCATCAAGTAGTATTTTCAAGACTCTAAGTCTATCATTCCAGATGGGGCAGTGCTCTGCCCTGCCCCATCTTTTAAACACTGAGATTATTCTTAGTTGCAGTTCCACGACCAATCTACCTACCAAAACCCTTTGAAATACTAAACCCACCATCACTTTTGTTGCAATTTATTTGCATCAATAGATATATTCTTTTAAATTTGCGCAACATTAGGCGAAAACATAACAAATAACTACGATATAATGAAGTTTAAGTTTACTCTACTTCTGATGCTGTTGCTCCCCCTGCTGATGCATGGCCAGGGCATCACCATCCAGGGCACGGTCATCGACGACAGTGACGGCTCGCCCATGCCGGGCGTCACGGTCAGTGTCGAAGGCACCAGCAAGACCACTGCCACCGACTTCGACGGGCAGTATGTGATTAATGTCGACCAGGCGGGCACCCTGGTGTTCACCTTTGTGGGCATGACACCTGAGCGCCGCAGCTTCACCGGCTCGACCACCATCAATGTGCGCATGAGCGAGGACGCTCGCGTGCTCAACGAGGTGGTCGTTGTGGGCTATGGAACGATGCGCAAGAGCGACCTCACGGGCTCGGTGTCATCGATCAGCGCCGACAAGCTCAAGAAGACTCCTGCCGCCAACCTCGATCAGGCACTGCAGGGCCGCGCTGCCGGTGTGACGGTCAACGCCAACTCGGGCCAACCCGGTGCTGGTGCACAGGTGCGCATCCGCGGTATCGGCACCATCAACAACAGCGACCCGGTCTATGTCGTTGATGGCGTGATTTGCGATGACATCAACTTCCTCAGTCCCGCCGACATCGCCAGCACCGAGGTGCTCAAGGACGCTTCGGCCACGGCCATCTATGGCAGCCGTGGCGCCAATGGTGTGGTGCTGGTTACCACCAAGAAGGGTGAGCAGGGCCAGAGCCACATCTCACTGGACATGTATGCCGGCGTGCAGCAGCGGTGGAAGAAGCTCGACTTGATGAACAAGGAAGACTTCATCAACACCTATCTCGACCTCAACGCCAATGCCGCCCAGCGTCGCATCTACGAGGAGCAGGGCTTCAACGAGTGGCTGCGCCGTTACAAGATGGGCACCGACGCGCACTATGCCGCCCCGCTGACCGAGAAGTATCCCGATGGCCTGGACTACAGCCTCATCGACACCGACTGGCAGGACCAGGTGTTCCAGACGGCCTGGATTCAGAACTATCACCTGAGTGTGGACGGCGGCACCGACAAGGCTAACTACTCGTTCAGTGCCAGCTGGTTTGACCAGGACGGTATCATCAAGCAGAGTAACTACAAGCGATTCACCCTCCGCGCCAACACCTCGTTCCAGGTCAAGAAGTGGTTCAAAATTGGCGAGAACTTGAGTTACGTCTATTCGTGGGGACGCAACACCAGCGCCGATGCTGCCAACCTCGACGCCAACCTGCTGTCGCAGGCCATCGCTATGGCACCCTGGGACCCCGCACGTTACCCCGATGGCGCGGTCAACGCCCGCGGCGAGGACATGAGTGGCAAGATTGCCGCCCCCAGCAACTTCAAGAATGTCTACAGCCCCATCAGCTCGATGGAGTATCATCACCCGCGCGACGTCTACAGCCGCTGGATTGGAGACGTGTACATCGAAATCACGCCCATCGAGAGCCTCACCTACCGCGGTGACATCAGCTATAACCATGTGGACTATAACCACCGGTCGTTCCTCGACAAGTATGAGGTCTCGGCCTACGACCAAGCCGACAAGAACTATATCGAGCGCTCGATGCGGCACTGGACCAGCGTGGTGTGGGAGAACACCCTCACGTTCAAGAAGCAGCTCACCGACGACCACTATGTCAACCTCATGGTGGGTCACACCGGCGAGGAGTATAACTCCTACAGCATCAGCGGCTCGGGCAACAGCATCCTCATTCCCGACCCCCGCAACTGGTTCCTGAGCCAGACCACCGAGACCAATCCCGCCGGCGACAGTGTAGACCGCACACGCCGCATGTCGTTCCTGGGACGATTCCACTACACGCTCAAGGACCGCTACATGGCTACGGTCAACTTCCGTGCCGACGGCAGCAACAAATATCCCGAGAACACTTGGGGCTACTTCCCCTCGATGGCACTGGCATGGCGCATCAGCGAGGAACCCTGGGTCAAGCAGCACACCTGGATCGACAACCTGAAGCTGCGTGCCGGCTGGGGACGCATCGGCAACGACAAGATTGTCAACAATGCGTTCACTACCACCATCTTCAACAGCGGCCCGACGTTTGTCACCTATCCGCTGGGCGAGGACGGCGACACACCGGGAGCAACCATTCTGACCTATGCCAACAACGGCGGCTGGTGGGAGAAGACCGAGACCTGGAACCTGGGACTCGACTTCTCGTTCCTGCGCGGGCGCATCAATGGTACTATCGAGGGCTTCATGCGCGACACCAAGGACATGGTCGTCTATAAGAAGATGGACGCGCAGATGGGTCAGCGCTACGACGCGCTCATCAATGCTGCCACCGTGCGCAACACGGGCATCGAGATCACCCTGGGCCACCAGAACACCGTGGGCGACTTCCACTATAACATCGAGGGCAATGTGTCGATGATCAAGAACACGCTGCGCAAGCTCAATGGTGGCGAGAAGTTCTGGGTCGACGACATCCGTCTGAGCGACGAGGGCATCGGGCTGTTCACCTTCTGGGGATTTGACTACCAGGGCGTGTTCAAGAGCGACGACGAGGCCAACGCCCACTGGCCGGGCTACGCCCGCGACGGCGAGGTCAATCCCTACCATGCCGGCGATGCCATCTATGCCGACCTCGATGGCGACGGCAAGCTCACCGAGCTGGGCGACCGCAAGGCGCTGGGCAACCCGTTCCCCTGGCTGACCTACGGCTTGAACCTGAGCTGCGACTGGCGTGGTCTGGACCTGTCGCTCTTCTTCCAGGGCGTGGCAGGCAACGAGATTTACAACCGCATGCGCACCCGCACCGAGTATAACGGCACCAGCATGCAGCTGAGCACAGCCATGAGCGATGTGTGGACCGCTGCCAAGGCCGAGCAGGGCATCTATGGCAGCATCCCCAACCCCAACGGCAACAGCTACAACTTCACCGTCAGCAGCCGATTTGTCGAGAAGGGCGACTACCTGCGCCTGAAGAACATCCAGCTGGGCTACACCCTGCCCAACAACATCTCGCACAAGATGGGCATGAGCAAGTGCCGCCTCTATGTGAGCGCTAGCAACCTGCTGACCTTCACCAAGTACACCGGCTATGACCCCGAGGTGGCTGGCGGCGTGGACTATGGCAACTACCCCCAGGCCCGCACCTACACCTTCGGCCTCAACGTCTCGTTCTAACGTGCAGAGTCTCTTTATCAAGTAGTTAAAGTAGTTAAGGAGTTAAATGGAGTTAAGGCGATACAATATTGTGGCGGTTGTCCCCCTAACCCCCTAAAGAGAGAACTGCTGTTGTGGCTGCCACTTTGCA
>DEKO01000043.1 GCA_002353885.1 Porphyromonadaceae bacterium UBA2720 | reverse complement strand
TTCGGCTTGCACAAGATTTGGATAATCTTGGCTGCGCCTCAGTATAGCATGAGCAAACTCCAGCTCTGCGTTCGGCTTGCACAAGATTTGGATAATCTTGGCTGCGCCTCAGCATAGCATGAGCAAGCTCCAGCTCTGCGTTCGGCTTGCACAAGATTTGTGAGCTTCACTTCAAGGTTGCCTGCACAACCTTAACCTTTAACCCTTAACCCTTTTAACCTCAAGTTTCTGATACTTCAGAAACTTGAATTATTTATCGGCCAGTCGAGCGGTCATCGCAGTACCTTGGCAGTGACCGTCGAGCCGTCGGTGTAGCGCGTGACGACTACATTGACGCCCCGCCACGGGTTGGACGATGCCATACCCATCGCATTATAGTAGACCACTGCTGCCACCTGGCGGTCGGCACTGATGCCGCTGACACCGGTGATGACCTCACTGGTCAACCGCGTGTTAATCTTATAGTCGGCGATATAGAACTGGCCCTGCTCAGAAGTTTGCTCCATGCCTCCTGCGCGCCGCGGTGCCTTATTCTTCGTGTCATTGACATGATAGTAGAGACGGATGATATAGTCCACATCCAGGCTACCCTCCTTGACAATCTTAGCTCCGAAGACACCTGTATTGGCCTTCACGTTGCTGACAGTCTCACCATCACGACGGGTCAACGCGCCCCAATTCACCTCGGTCTCACCCACCACGTATGGATTGGGCTTGGTGTCTTGCTGCATGTGCTCGTCAAACATGAACCCGTCGGGCGTGTTGCGTGTCAAGCCGACAAAATCCTCCTGAATCATGCTTGGATCAGAAAGCTTGCGCCAGCTGCGCCAACCAATCAAATCGCCGGCATCGGGCAAGGTCGCCTTTGCGTCAAACTGCATCTCATAGTAGGCGTAGGTGGGATTATTCTTCGGCCAGACGTAAGTCGAACGAATAGGATAACCATCCACAGCTGCCACCTGCAAGCTGGGCACGCCCACACGCTGAATGTCGGCGCCGTAGGTGTTGTAGTCGTTGCGCTTGTCGTTGTTAGACTTCACGCTGATCACCGGCACATAGCCATAAGAGCCCGCTGCACGTAGTGCCGCATGGTCAACAAAGCTATAATCAGATGGCGTGATTGTACCCACAGACTCCATAGGGTCGTTGTCCTTGTCGGCACGCTGAACCACCTCATACTGGCCATTACCTGTGCTCTGCGCGTAGGCAATCTTTGAGTCATCACTCAGGTTCATCGTCTTGGGCTCACGATAGATCTCATAGCGATAGATCTGGTTCTTTGCGTTCGCGTCAAGTGTGACGTTGACCTTGTTGAGGTCGGTCTGTGCGATGCCATGCTCGTCAAAGGTGATGTGTGCCGGCAACATCTTGGCCATGTCATGGTCTTTGTCTTTCTCCACCTGTTCTAGCACATAGCCCTGGTTGTTGAGGCTATACTGGCTCTTGAAGACCGGGATGATCTCATCGTTGCTGTTGACCTCGTTCGACTTGTTGCCCTGGTTGTCGATTTCAAACTCGGCAGCTGCCTTGAAGGTCACATTATAGGTATATTGGTCCGGATGATCATTGTTGGCCGTGTAGCCACGGAAGCAGTCGAGCAGCTCAACACCATCCTTGCCAAAGTAGACCGCGTTGTTCTCGGGAGCATCGGCGGTGTTGACGGTGTAGAGATAGCCGCTCGTTGCTTGCGTTCCCATCACCTGGGGCACCTCACCCTTCTGGCCATCGTAGGTCACCGTGTAGGGGATGCGATAGCGCTGTGCGCCATCAATGGTGACCGGAGTTGTCTCCCATGCGCCAAAGTTCATGCTGGCAAACTTCACCGAGTTGGTCACGCCATTCTCTGTGTAGATGCGGTATGCGTCGATGGTGGTGTTCTCGTCCAGATAGTTCTGATAGACCGAGTTGCCGATGCCGTTCTCAATCTTCACCGAGTTGCAGTACTGGTTGTACTCGCCATTGTGGTCATCCTGGTCACCGTTGGGATAGTACTTGCTGTAGTAGTCGGTGCCAATCTGCAGCGACAGGCGCTCATGCTTGTCATAGCCCGGGATGATGGCGTCGGCCGGCTCATAGCACTGCACGGGAGGATAGGTAGCCTCGATGGGCTTGCCAATGACGATGTAGGTCAGCTTTCGGCCTGCCTGATATTGCTCGACCGTCAGGGCGACGGCATTGTCGGCAACGGTCCAGGTGGTCTGCTTAACGCCTTGGCCGTAGATGGGATTTCCATTCTCATCGACCTTGCCACCAATCAGCACCTTGGTGCCATCGGGCTTCACCTCGTAGATCCAAAACTCCTGCTGCAATTCATTGGGAGTGAGTTTTTTCATCGTCGTTTCCCAACTCAAGTCAATCTTATAGGTATGCTCATCAAATTTGCCCTCTCCCACATGCACAGGTGTGGCAGTCAGGTCAATGCGATACCACGACGTCTTGGGACTATACTCCTGGTTATACTGTCCATACTCAGCATATCCGCCACCATGAGCGTTGTCGGAGAAACCGTCGGCGATGAAAGAACCAAAATTGTAGTCAGCAGTAGCCTGACTGGTTGTTCCACGAATTGGGCCATAGCATTGTCCTTGACGAATCATACACAAATCACCTACAGACAAATAATCACTTCCGTAATTCGAATAAGATCTAGTGGAAGTAATCAAAAATATGCCTTCATCATAATTCATAACTCTGCCGTCTCTGGCAGCCTTCCCAAAATAAAAATAACTATTTTCTAAGATACTCTCACGAGCGTGATACATCCAATAATTTGTTTCTTCATTTACCCAGTAAGCCAATCTTCTGTCGGGGATGAAGAACTGTAGTCCGGTGACGTTTTTGGGGTCGGAAGTGCGCTTTCCCGACATCGAGAAGTAGTGCTCGACATCAATCACCGAGTTACAATCGTGCTGGATGGGGAACTCTTCGCCCTGCTGCAACTTCTGAAAGAAATCAGTCACATTCGACGACTCGTCATCGGTCTGGCCATTGGTGGGACTGAACTGCTCAAACATGCGTCCAAACGGTGCCAGGATTTGTGCATCGGCACGGTCGCCATGATAGGTGTCACGGGCCTGGCCCTTCGACAGGAAGCACAAGCGGTCAAGGCCTGCTCCATCGCCCAGCACAAACAGCGTTCCGGCTGGATAGTCGGGATTGGTCGAGCCTTCGTTCAAGCGCATGCCGTCGGTGAGCAGTTGCACATACTGGATAGAGTTGGCGATGTAGTTGCGCAGCGCGTCACGGTCCTGATTCTGGAAATACAATGGGTCTTTAATGGTTGTCCGCTTGCCGTTTTCATCCACATTCCAGTCCTTCTGCCAGGTCGACTTCACAGCCACCAACAGCACAGTGTAACCCTCGACGTTGGGCTTGTAGGTGCCGTAATCGGTATACATGACGTCTCCATCAATCTCCCATCCACCATCAATGCCACCATAGTAGACAGGTCGGGTGCGTGTGGTGAGATTCTGGCCATAGATGTCGCCATAGCCGGCAAAATAGATGCCGGGGATATCCCTGTCGGTATAGACCTTGGTGAGCAAGGCGATGATCTGGTCGGGGTCGGTGGCCTTGTCGGTCAGTTTGCTGGTTACTGTAGCGCCCTGGCTATTTCGCCATGTGTAATCAAACTTTGCCTGGTCATACCACTCCTTGCTGTGAACCACATTGACCGTCTCGGAGTGTGTGGCCGTAGCGTCTTGTGCCAATGTCGTCTGGCTGGCAGGGAGCACCAGAGCCAGCAACATCATGTACTTAAGAATACGTCTCATTGCTTTAAAATAATAGTTAAATAGTTCTTATCTATCTTAGTTCACACTCACCTCTTGCTCCCTGAAGCGTTAAGAATAACGAATTGGATGTCGGTAAAACAACAACAGAGCGTGGAGCAATGTCTGTTTATCGCATTAGAGGCATCGCCAAACGCCCATCAACAAATAAACAGTCCACCCCACGCAAAACCTTATCAACCATCACCACTCTGACAGAGAAGTGCAGTTAACACAGCAACGCACGGCGCTCGTGACTGCCCGTATCCCTGTTGAGAGTGAAAATTGGCGATTTTCTAATGCAGGATAAAGCAAAAACGCTCGTTATTAAAGTATGTCAGCCAAAGCCGTGACGCCCCACGAATAGGGACAGCCCAACTTTCGCGCTGCAAAGATACAATGTTTTTTGCAAACAGGAACAAAAAAAATAGCCATTTTTTCAGATTTAACCAATATTCATCCGCACCGCTGAACAGATTCCCAGCCATTAGAGGACAAAAAAAAGAAGCCAATCAAGGCCGAGCCAGCATGCTCAGGCCTTATTGCCTTCTTGATTGAGTGCACAACAACATCGCCTGTGTTCGGCCATCACTGATGGCTTGTGTAGAGACCTGCACACATGAGCGGGGTGGACTTAGCATTGTCGCGCACGACGCAGAAATTATCTTGCTTCCTGTTGATCAAGAAAAGTGGCGATTTACTAATGCAGGAAGCAACAATCATCTTGGGCATGTCGCACAGTCCACAGGACGGGTTGCACACCATTTGGATAATCTTGGCGGCGCCTCAGCAAATTAAGCAAGCTTATTTGCGTTCTGCTTGCACAAGATTTGAGGCCGCAAAGGTACTATGTTTCTTGGTAAGAACCAAAAATAACGACCATATATTTAGAAAATACTGCATTTCGCCCGCTAGTTTACTAATTTATGTTAACCCCCACCTAAAAAAGTTCCCTTATCGACCCAACAGATGCCCGGCAGGCAAAACGATTGCGGCACAGAACGGATGCTCTGTGCCGCAATCATGCTGCTTGCTGCAGAATCTCAACCCACCATGCCGAACATGGGCGATATGGTCTGGGTGACCTGCGACAAGAAGGTGTAGATGCCGCTTGCTACGCCCACTGCCATGATGCCCAGCACGCAGATGGTGAGGGCGAGCTCCTCGGTCCAGTGACTGTCGATATAGGGGATGACGCAGTCGTCCTGGCGGATGAACATGGCCTTGACCACGAGCAGATAGTAGTAGAGCGAGATGATGGTGTTGACCAGTGCGATGAACACCAGCACGTAGATGGCAACGCTGCCGGTGTGGCATGCGCCGACAAAGATGAAGAACTTGCTGAAGAACCCGGCAAAGGGCGGGATGCCGCCCAGCGAGAACATGGCCAGCATCATGGTGAAGGCCAACCAGGGATTGGTCTTGAACAAGCCGTTGTAGTCGTCCATCGTAACCTTGCCAGTGGCGCGCTCAATGACGGCGATGACACCGAAGGCGGCCAGGTTGGAGAAGATGTAGACCAACACATAGTAGATCATCGAGGTCATGCCCACCTCGCTGGCAGCAATCACACCCAAGCATGATGTATCCGGCCTGCGAGATAGACGAGTAGGCCAGGAAGCGCTTGAGGTTGCGCTGACGCATGGCAAAGAGGTTGCCGATGGTGATGGTGAGGATGATGATGGCATAGAGCATCCACTGCCACACCTCGGCATAGACCGAGCCGAACACCTGCACCAGGATGACCATGAAGGCAAAGGCTGCGGCCCCCTTGCTGATGACCGACAGATAGCTGGTGACAGCGGTTGGAGCGCCCTGATAGACGTCGGCCGTCCACTGGTGGAAGGGCACGAGCGACAGCTTGTAACCCACACCGGCGATGACAAAGGCAACTGCCAAGATGAGCAGCGGCGACTTGATGCCGACAATCTGAGTGGCGATGTCCTGGAAGTAAAGCGACCCGCTCATGCCGTAGACCAGCGAGATGCCCAGCATGAAGATGGCGCTGGAGAACACGGCGGTGAAGATATACTTGGCTGCAGCCTCGTGGCTCTCGTAGTAGCGCTTCTCGAAGGCGGCCAGTGCGGCGATGGGCAGCGAGGCAGTCTCCAGGCCGATGACAAAGAGCAGGAAGTGACGCGCCGAGATCATCAGATACATGCCGAAGAGCGTGAGCAGTATCAGCTCATAGAACTCTCCTCGGCGCACACTGACAAAGTCGTCGTTGGTCCACTTGACCGACTGCAACATCACCAGCAACACACCCACATTGAGGATGTTCTTCATCACCCACGTGGCCGGGTTGGACTCAAACATCCCGCCGAAGGCCATGCCCCAACTGTCGGGACAGGGCATGAAGGCATAGACTGTATAGAGTGCCGTCATGATGGTGGCAAACATCGGCAGATGCTTGCCCATGCGAGCCGGCATGAATGTGTCGTAGACAAACACGAGCAGGAACACTAACAGCAGTCCGATTTCCTGCGGCATGAACAAAAATTGAGAATAATCCATTTGCTTCTGTTAATTATGAATTATGCATTATGAATTATGAATTATATCATTGCCTCCAGAGCTTTGACAACCGGGAGGAAACTGTCGCTGATGATGCCCACAAAGAAGTTGGGGAAGCAACCGATGGCAGCGACCGAGAGCATCAGCGTGGCCGTGGACAGGCGCTCGTCCCAGCTAGCATCGGTCAGCTCACGATGATGCTCGTTCTGCACAGCACCAAACAGCAGCTTACCCACCACACGCAGGATATAGACCGCTGTGATGACAATCGAGCAGGTGGCCGCAATGGTGAGCACGCGTCGGAAGGTGTCGGTGTGCTCAAACGAGCCGAAGAAGATGGTCATCTCGGCAGCAAAACCACTCAGTCCCGGCAGACCCAGCGAAGCCATACCAGCTATCACATAGCCCACACCCAGATAGGGCATGATGGTCATCATGCCACCCATGTCGCGGATGTCGCGCGTGTGAGTGCGTCCGTAGATCATACCAATCAAGGCAAAGAACAGAGCCGTCATCAGACCGTGCGAGAGCATCTGCAGCACCGCGCCTGTCATGGCGGTGGTGTTGAACATGAGGATGGCAAAAAGCACCATACCGCAGTGGCTCACACTAGAGTAGGCGTTGATATACTTGAGGTCGGTCTGCACACAGGCACTGAATGCGCCATAGACGATGCTCACGCCTGTCAAGGTCAGGAAGATCCAGGCCAACTCGTTGGCGGCAAAGGGCATGAGATAGATGGCGATGCGGAAGCAGCCATAGCCTCCAAGCTTCATCAGCACACCGGCATGCAGCATCGACACTGCCGTGGGCGCGCTGGCATGACCATCGGGCGACCATGTGTGGAACGGGAACATGGCTCCCAGCACACCGAAGCCGATGAACGTCAGCGGGAACAACCACATCTGCCACTGGTGAGGAATGGCGTTGTTGCGCGCAATCTCCAGCACGTTCATGGTCAGGTTGCCATCGGCCGACGAATGGAAGTAGATGCCAATCAAGCCCAGCATCAAGAAGGCCGAGCCACCCATCAGCATCAGCGTCAGCTTCATGGCGCTGTAGTTCTTGCTGCCACTGCCCCACACACCGATGAGCAGATACATGGGGATGAGCGCGACCTCATAGAACATGAACATGGTGAACAGGTCGGTGGAGATGAAGAAGCCGAACACACCGGTCGACAGGAGGTAGAACCACAGGAAGAACTGCTTGGGCAGCGGGTTCATCCGCCACGAGGCAAACACACCGGCAAACACGATGAAGGCCGAAAGCAGAATCATCACCACCGATATGCCGTCGACACCTAGCGCAAGCTTGATGTTGAACGGTGCGAACCACATGACATCGGTGCGCAAGATCATCTCGCTCGTGTCACCAGCGCCACGTGCCTGCAGGAACAGATAGACCAGATAGATGGCCAACGCCACGAGCACCGAGGCGCCTGCCACAGCAACGGTCCTGATGGCCTTGATGCCCTTGTTGCTGCACAGAGCCAGGCCTGCCAGTGTGAGCACCGGCACAATCACAAAATAGATTAAGATATTACTGAAAATTTCCATCTTACTATATCATTTAGAGGACCGTTAATCAAATCAACACGCAAACCATGGTGATGACCGCCAGGGCGAGTGCACCCACCAGATAGACGTAGACATAACTCTGAATCGAACCATTCTGCAAACGGCGGATGCCATAGGCAGCCTGTCCGGTGACCGATGCCAGCATATTGAAGAATCCGTCGATGATGCCGCGGTCAAACTTGGCAATGGGCTTGCAGATGCTCTGGAAGATGACCTTGTGGGTGATGAACTGGTAGAGTTCATCCATGTAGAAGCGGCGATAGGCAGCCTCCCACAGGCCGCTGAAGCGCGCCTGCAGCTTGTCGGGCAGCTCGTTCTCCTTGAAGTACATCTTATAGGCCAGACCGATGCCGATGCATGCGATGAGCACGCTCGAGCCTGCGACGGTCCAGTTGAGCTGTGTGTGCAACTCCTTGCCATCCCATGTAACCAGGTCGTGAGCCGGCACAAAGCCTGCCACAATCGAGATGGTGGCCAGGATGATGAGCGGCAATGTCATGGTCCATGGCTGGTCGCTGGGCGCATGCTCGGTGTGCACCTCATGCTTGCGCCAGTGGAAGATGAGGAAGTAGATGCGGAACATGTAGAAGGCGGTCATGCCGGCCACCATCGACATCCAGATGCCCCATCCCATGCCCTTGGCATAGCAGGCGACCAGAATCTCGTCCTTGCTCCAGAACCCTGCGAAGGGCGGAATTCCGGCAATGGCCAGACAGCCGATGAGGAAGGCAAAGCTGGTGATGGGCATATACTTGTGCAAGCCATGCATCTGGCTGTTCTCGTTGCTGTGCACGGCGTGAATGATGGCACCGGCGCAGAGGAAGAGCAACGCCTTGAACATGGCATGAGTGAACAGGTGGAACATCGAGGCCATGAAGCCCAGGCCTTGGCCTCCATGAATCTCAATCAGACCACTGTCGGCCGAACTCACGGCCAGCGAGGTCATCATGAAGGCAATCTGCGACACGGTCGAGAAGGCCAGCGCACGCTTGATGTCGCTCTGCACACAGGCGATGGCTGCGGCATAGAATGCGGTGAATGCACCCACGACACAGATAATCTCCATCGCTCCCTGCTCGATGACATAGAGCGGGAACAGACGAGCCACCAGGAACACACCGGCCACCACCATCGTAGCGGCGTGGATCAACGCCGAAACGGGAGTCGGGCCCTCCATAGCGTCGGGCAGCCAGATGTGCAACGGGTACATCGCACTCTTGCCAGCGCCGCCGATGAAGATGAACGTCAACGCCCATGCCGTGACCGAGCAACCCAGGAAGGTGGCTCCCCCAGCAGTGGAGATGGCACTCTGAGCGACCTCCAGGCTGTTAGCACCATTGGCGCCAAACACCAGCTTGTCGAAGTCGAACGTGCCGGTGTAGAAGCTCAAGAGCATGATGCCCAGCAGGAAGAACAGGTCGGCCAGACGGGTGACGATGAATGCTTTCTTGCTGGCATGCACGGCTGCCGGCGACTGATAATAGAAGCCGATGAGCAGATAGGACGACACACCCACCATCTCAAAGAAGATGAAGATCTGGAACAAGTTGGTGGCCACCACCAGACCCAGCATCGAGAAGGTGAACAGAGCCAGGAACGCATAGTAGCGCTGGAAGCCCTTCTCGGCATGGCCGTGATGGTCGCACATATATCCCAAACTGTAGAGGTGCACCATCATCGACACCGTGGTGATGACAATGAGCATCATCGCAGCTATCGGGTCGAGCATGATGCCCATGCGCACGACCAAAGTCTTGGTGAACGACAGCCAGTCGGGGTTGAAGACCACGACAGCCTTGCGCACACCGTCGGCAATCTGACCCTGGTCAGAACCAAAGAAATAGGTCAGTGCAACTCCATAGGCAAGGATGGTGGTGATGAGCATGCCGATCACACCCAACCAGCCGGTGAGCTTCTTGTCCATTTTCACCCCCGCCAGTCCTAGGAAGAAGAACATGAACAGGGGGATGGCAATCACTGCAATTGTATAACTTAGAGGCATAGTCGTTAGAATTTCAGTTTTGTGAGTTCGTTAATGTCAACCTTTCGTGCCACACGGTAGACGTTGATGATGATGGCCAATGCCAGAGCTGTCTCGGCGGCAGCGATGCCAATGGCAAACAGCGTGAAGAACATGCCGTCCATCTGGTCGGGGAAGAGATAGCGGTTAAACACGACAAAGTTGATGTCGACCGAGTTGAGCATCAGCTCGAGCGAAATCATAATGGCAATCATGTTCTTGCGCGTCAGAAAGCCATATACGCCACAGCCAAACATAACCAGGCTGGGCACCAGATACATGAGTAATGTGAGATTCATTGTCTGTTTCCTCCTTTCTTGATTAACGACGACGGGCAATCACCACACCACCGATGATGCAAGCCAGCAGCAACACACTGATGGCCTCAAACGGCAGCAGATAGCCAAACTTATCGGTACTGAGCAGAAAATGGCCAATGCTTTCGATTGACACCTTGTCGGCCGGCAACTGCTCTAAGTTGCACTTACAGAAGTTGGCATAAGCAAAGATGCCGTAGCCACAGACCGCCACACCCAGCAGGGCTGCAACAGCGCCCAAGACTCGCCTCGACGACTCGACCTGATGAGCATCCTTGCCGGGCTGATGTGTGAGCAGGATGGCAAACACGAACAGCACGACAATGCCACCGGCATATACCGCAATCTGCACTGCGCCCAAGAAGGCATAGTCCATCTGGAAGTAGATGACTGCCGTGGCAAAGAGCACAAAGAGCAAGTAGGTGGCCGAGCGCAGAATCTGGCGCGTGGTGACCGTCAGCACCGAGCACACGATGATGACCAGTGCCACCACAAAGTAAAGGATGAGATTTCCTACTGATTCCATTGTTATTCTTGTTTTTCGTTGTTTTCTTCGTTCTTAGGCGAAACCGGCTGCGCGGCCTGGCCTGCAGCGGCTGCGGGCTTGGCAGGAGCTGCCGGTGCTGCGGGAGCAACGGGTTCGTCCTTCTCGGGCAGATAGTTGAGCTGCTTGACTAGAGCCTCGCGACGGAAAACGGCTTGCTCAAAGTCGTTGGAGAACTCCAGCGCATGTGTGGGACACGTTGTGACGCACAGGTCGCAGAATGTGCAGCTGCCCAAGTCGTAGATATACTTGTCGAGCTTCTGCTTCTTCTTGCCGCCAGGCAGGTCGACCATGCGTGTGTCGATGTGGATTGTACCATTGGGGCAGTTGCGCTCGCACGTGCGGCAAGCGATGCACTTGTGGTTCCCGTTCTCATCATAGATGAGCGTGAGCGTGGCACGGAACCTTTCTGGTATCTTCAGCGTAGCCCGATTCTCGGGGTACTGTTCGGTGACTTTGGGGGTGACCAGTTCTTTGCCAGTGACCTCCATACCCTTTATCAGGCTGTGAATGCCCTTAAAAAGTGAAACGAAATAATCCTTGATGCTCATTTCTTCTAAGTTTTTTCGATTGGTCCCGGCAGGCAGGCCGCCCACATTGACGACCTGCCTCCAAGACGCATAAACATATTATCGCTGCACCTGTCCACCGATGATGTCGAGCAACTCGGTGGTAATGCTCTGCTGGCGCAACTTGTTGTACTCGAGGTTGAGCTCGTCGAGCAGTTCCTTGGCGTTGTCGCTGGCCGTCTGCATGGCCATCACGCGCGAAGCTTGCTCGCTTGCGGCACTCTCGGTATAGACCTCCTGCATCATGGCACGCAGATGCAACGGCAACACACTGTTGAAGATGGTGTTGGCGTCGGGCTCGAACAAGCATGGCTCGGCAGCGGCTCGAGCGTCCATCTGCTGCGCAATCGACTCATAGCTCACCGGCAGCAAGGGCTCGCAGGTGAACTCTTGACGGCTCGTGCTCTTGAAGTGCATATAGAGCACCTCGACGCGGTCGAGCTCGCCATCGACAAAGCGCTGTCGCAGGCTGGATGTGAGCTCGGTGAGCTCATTGCCCGTGCTGCGCGTGTTGAGTGCCGTGGGCTCGACCATCAGGCCGTCGCCGGCAATCTTCATCGCCGCCTTGGTCAACTTCTTGCCCACGGGGATGACAGTGATGCGCAGGTCGCGTCCCAGCTGCTCACGGCGCTTGTTGATGGTTGCCAGCAAGTGCTTGAACAGATTGATGTTGAACGCGCCACACAGGCCATCGTCGCTGCCGAACACCACGAGTGCCAGGTGGTGCACCTCGCGCTCGGCAATGAGCGGCGACGAGAATTCCTGGTCGGTGACGAGCAAGTGGCTGATCACATGCTGCACCATGGCGCGATAGGGCGACAGGCGCTGCAACTGATAGGTGGCCTTGCGCATCTTGGCCGATGAGATCATCTTCATCGCGCTCGTGGTCTTCTGGGTCGATGCGACCGAACCGATGCGGCTCTTTAATTCACGTAGGGTTGACACTAATTCCTAATGAATAATGAATAATGAATAATGCTATGAGTTACGAGTTTCGAATTACGAGTTCACAGTTGCGGCGAGAGTAACGGCCTTACTACCCTACTACTCTACTACCAGAAAACTACTTAACTCCTTAACTACTTAACTCCTTAACTACTTAAGTTATTACTTCTCATATTTGCCGGCAATCTCGCGGGCGGCAGCCTTGAGCTTGTCCATGACATCATCGTCAATCTTGCCACTGCGCAAGACATCGAGCACGTCGGCCTGATGCTTGGCACGCAGATACTGGATGAAGAGCTTCTCGAACTCACCCACCTGGTCGACGGGCACACGCTGGAGCAAGCCATTGACACCACAATAGATGATGGCCACCTGCTCCTCGACGGCCATGGGCTCGTACTGGGGCTGGACGAGCAGACGCTCGTTCTTGCGGCCAGTGTCGATGGTGCGTGCCGTGACGGGGTCGATGTCGCCACCAAACTTGGTGAACGCCTCGAGCTCGCGATATTGTGCCTGAGCAATCTTGAGCGTACCAGCCACCTTCTTCATGCACTTGATCTGTGCATTGCCACCCACACGGCTCACTGAGATACCCACGTTGACAGCCGGACGAATACCGGCATTGAACAGAGCAGTCTCCAGATAAATCTGTCCGTCGGTGATTGAGATGACGTTGGTGGGGATATAGGCACTCACGTCGCCTGCCTGCGTCTCGATGATGGGCAGTGCGGTGAGCGACCCACCACCCTTGACCATGGGCTTGAGCACCTCGGGCAGGTCGTTCATGACCGATGCCACTTCTTGGTTCTCGTTGATCTTGGCAGCGCGCTCAAGCAGACGGCTGTGCAGATAGAAGATGTCACCCGGATAGGCCTCACGTCCTGACGGGCGCTTCAAGATCAGCGAGATCTCGCGATAGGCCACAGCGTGCTTCGACAGGTCGTCGTAGATGACCAGTGCGTCGCGGCCAGTGTCGCGGAAGTACTCGCCGATGGCAGCTCCGGCAAAGGGGGCATAGTAGCGCATCGACGCCGAGTCGGCTGCTGTAGCGGCCACGACCACGGTATAGTCCATGGCGTTGTGCTCCTTGAGGGTGTTGACCAGTGCCGCCACTGTCGACGCCTTCTGGCCGATGGCGACATAGATGCAATAGACAGGCTTGCCTGCCTCATAGTTCTGTCGCTGATTGATGATGGTGTCGACCGCGATGGCCGTCTTTCCAATCTGTCGGTCGCCGATGATGAGCTCACGCTGGCCTCGGCCGATGGGAATCATCGAGTCGATGGCCTTGAGACCCGTCTGCAGCGGCTGGTTGACCGGCTGACGGAAGATGACGCCAGGGGCCTTGCGCTCGAGCGGCAGGCGGATGCGCTTGCCGTCGATGTTGCCACGGCCGTCGATGGGCTCGGCCAGGACATTGATCACGCGCCCCAGCAGGCCCTCGCCCACCTGGATGGATGCAATCTCGCCCGTGCGGCTCACCTTCATGTTCTCGCTGATGGAGTCGACCTCGTTGAGCAGGATGACACCCACGTCACTCTCCTCAAGGTTCATGGCCACGCCAGTCACGCCGTTCTCAAACTGCACGAGCTCGTTGGCCTCGACATTGCTCAGGCCATAGACGTGTGCCACACCGTCGCCCACCTCCAGCACCGTACCGACCTCCTCGAACGATACATTGCGCTCAATGTCGCTCAGTTGTTGTTTCAGTATGTCGGATATTTCGCTTGGGTTAATCATTTGAATTAACTTAAAAGTTTTAAACGCAATTTTTTCAATTCATTCTTGATCGAGGCATCGAGCAGCATATCACCGACCTTGACCGTAAAGCCTCCAATCAGGTCGGGGTCAAGTTCGTGCTCCACCTCCAGTGTGGTGGTGGGCATGAGCCTGCGCACGATGTCGACGATGGCATCGCTCTGCTGCTGCGGCAGCTCGGTGGCCGAGACAATCTCGACCTTGGCGATGTCATGCTTCTCGCGATAGAGCGCCACATAGGCCAGCGCAATCTTGCGCAACATCTCGGCGCGGTTGTTGCGGATAACCAGCAGCAAGAATTTGTCGAGCGAACTACCGGGTTTTGCCCCCACCAGCTGCATCATCACCCGTCCCTTGTCCTCTTCCTTGACATAGGGGTTGAGGAGGACACGTTTGATGTCGTCCAGGCCACGGAAGCCATGGCTCAGTGGCTTGAGCTGCTCATAGATCTGCTGCGAGTCGCCATTCTCAACGGCCAGTTTGTACAGGGCCTTGGCATATCGCTTGGGGATGAGTCCGTCGTTCATTGTCGGTTAGTTTTGGGTCTCAACCTCGTTCAGATACTTGTCGACGAGCTCGCGCTGCGCCTGATCGCTAGCCACGCTCTTGCGCAGCACCTTCTCGGCAATCTGCAAGGCAATCTCGCTCACCTCGCGGCGTATCTGCTTCTCGCTCTCCTTCTTGGCCTGCTCAATCGACACCAGTGCGGCATCGGTCACCTTCTTGGCCTCGACTGCAGCCTCGCCACGCGCGTCCTCGATGATCTGGTTGCGCATCTTGCTGGCATCGCGAAGGATATCGGCCTGCTGCTGGCGCGCCTCGGCCACCAGATGGTCGGCCTCGGCCTTGGCATTGTCCAGTTGCGCCTTGGCCTCCTGCGCATAGGCCACACCCTTGTCAATGAGGTCGGCCCGCTCCTCCATGCTCTTGATGATGAAGGGCCATGCCCACTTGGCAAGGATGCAGTAGAGGCACAAGAATGCCACAAACATCCAGAAAACCAGGCCAAATTCAGGCTTGAAAAGTTCCATTAGTCAAACGATTATGGGTTGCAGTAAATTAGATGAAGATAGCCAGGATGCAAACAATCAGTGCAAAGAAAGCGACACCCTCAATCAGAGCAGCAATCACAATCATGTTGCTACGGATGTCACCTGTCGACTCGGGCTGACGTGCGATGGCCTCCATGGCCGAACCGCCAATCTTACCAATACCGATACCTGCTGCCACTGCTGCGATACCTGCTCCAATTGCTGCGCCAAGGTTGGCCATAGCTTCTGCTAAAATCATTGCTAACATAGTCTTAATTTTTTAGTTGTTATTTGTTATTATTAATTTTTTCGTAAAGTTATTTTGCGGCCTCAGGCGCCGACTCGGCATGAGCGTGCACATGGGCCATGGATATAAACATTGTCGACAGGATAGTGAACACATAAGCTTGAATGAAACTCACCAGCGTGTCGAGCAAGAGCATGAACAGCGACAGGGCCACCGACAACACGGTCATGCCACCACCGACTGCCACACCAAACATGCTGCCAAAGATGAAGATGAGCAACATGAACACAATCACCACCATGTGACCGCCCATCATGTTGGCAAAGAGACGAATCATCAGAGCGATGGGCTTGGTGAAGATGCCAAAGATCTCAATCACCTGCATCAGTGGCACTGGGCACTTGAGTGCGGTGGGCACCTCGGGCCAGAACATCTCCTTCCAGTAGTGCTTGGTGCCTGTGAGGTTGGTCACCAAGAAGGTTGCCAGTGCCAGCACAGCCGTCACAGCCAGGTTGCCCGTGAGGTTGGCACCGCCGGGGAAGATGACAATCAGTCCCAGCAGGTTCATCGTCAGGATAAAGAAGAACGCTGTGAGCAGGTAGGGACCATACTTGGGTGCTTCCTTGCCCATGATGGGCCGGATGGTGTCGGTGTAGACAAAGTCAACCACCAGCTCCAGTGCAGCCGTGAAACGCCGTGGAGCCTTCATGCCGTTTTTCTTGTACCAGTTGCGCACCTTGAACACCATGGCAATCACCAACAGCGCTGCGATGATGATGCCAGCAGCATTCTTGGTGATGGACAAGTCGACGGGGCGATACTGCGACCCGTCGGGCAGCACCTGCACGACCTTGTTGTTGTAGTCGCCGCCATGCGCCAGCTCAAAGCCTTGATAGTTGGCTCCGCCTTCAAGCCGGCTTGACAGGAACATGTGCCATGAGCCATCCTGCGCCCTGACAATGACAGGCAGCGGGATGCGCTTGCTGTGCATGAAGGGCACCTCCCAACCATAGGCGTCGCCCAAGTGCTCGAAGATGATCTCTTGCGGGTTGGGTTTCTCCATCTGGCCCTTGCTGTCATGCATGGCGTCGACATAGCCCCAGGCCATGAGCGCTACAATCACAAGAGCGACTATTGCGGTTATTGCTTTCTTCATAACATCAATACATGCACACACTCACCACATTGTTCTTGATATCGGCCACACCGCCCTCGATGTCGCGCGTCTGTGTCTCGCCGTCACCGGTGACATAGGTCACCTGGCCCGAGGCCAGTGCTGCAATGAGGGCCGCATGGTTGTTCAGCACCTGGAACTTGCCCATGGCACCTGGCAGGGTCACCGAGGTCACCTCGCCTTCAAACTCAATCTGCTGAGCCGATATGATTTTGAGTGTCATTTTGTTAAATTGATTAATGCACAATGCTTAATTAGTTTTCAGTTCTCAGTGGTCAGTTTTTCAGCCACAACCATGTGTCGGCTGAGCAACTGCAACTACTGAACTACTGAACTACTTTATTAAAAACTCGCGGACACTAAGCCTGTGCTGCCTCGGCGAGCAACTTCTTGCCCTTGGCTATGGCCTCGTCGATGGTGCCCACACTGAGGAATGCCTGCTCGGGCAGGTCGTC
>DEKO01000147.1 GCA_002353885.1 Porphyromonadaceae bacterium UBA2720 | reverse complement strand
AGGATGGGCGGGTTCTTGAGGATGGCACGTGCGATGCTGACACGTTGCCGCTGCCCACCCGAGAGCTTGCAGCCACGGTCGCCGATGTTGGTGTCAAATCCCTGCTCGCTGGCCATGATGAAGTCGTAGGCGTTGGCAATGCGTGCGGCTTCCTCAACCTGCTGGCGAGTGGCACCAGTCACACCGAAGGCGATGTTGTTGAAGAATGTGTCGTTGAACAGGATGGCCTCCTGATTGACATTGCCCATCAGGGCACGCAGGTCGGCCACACGGCAGTCGCGGATGTCGTGACCGTCGATGGTGATGCGCCCCTGCTCCACGTCGTAGAATCGCGGCAACAGGTCGGCCATGGTGGTCTTGCCCGAGCCGCTCTGCCCCACCAGCGCGACGGTGTGTCCCCGGGGGATGTCGAGCGTGACATCGTCGATGACCCACTGCTCGCCGTAGCGGAATCGCACGCCCTCGTAGCGTATGCCCTGAGTCAGTGCTGTGAGTTGCACAGGCCGATCGGGGTCGCAGATGGTGTTTTGGGCTTGAAGTATGCGGTCGATGCGCTGCATCGAAGCCATGCCGCGCTGGATGGCATAGCTGGCCTTGGAAAGGTCCTTGGCTGGATTGATGATGCTGTAGAAGATCACCATGTAGTAGATAAACTTGGGAGCGGTGATCGAACTGTGACCGCCCAGGATGAGCGTACCACCAAACCACAAGACGATTGCGATGGTGGCAGTCCCCAGAAATTCGCTCATGGGGTGTGCCAGCTCGTAGCGACGTTGCAGCCGGGTAACAATGGACCGATAGAGCTCGTTCTCGCCCTCAAAGCGGTCGCGCACCTTGCGCTCGGCATTGAATGCCTTGACGATGCGCAACCCGCCGATGGTCTCCTCGATGTTGCTGAGCATCACGCCCCACTGGTTCTGGCCCTCGAGCGAGACGCGCTTCAGCCGCTTGCCCACACCACCCATGACCAGCCCGGCCAGGGGAAGCAAGATGAGCACAAACAGTGTCAGCTGCCAACTCAGCACAATCATCATCGTCAGACACGCGATGATCATGATGGGGTTCTTGAACATCATGTCGAGCGACATCATGATTGAGTTCTCGACCTCGGTGACATCGCCGCTCATGCGTGCCATGACGTCGCCCTTGCGCTCGCTAGAGAAGAACCCAATGGGCAGTGACACAATCTTGGCATAGATCTGATTGCGTATGTCGCGCACCACACCGGTGCGGATGGGAATCATGAAGTAGGCACTGAGGTAGGCGCAGCCCGTCTTGAGCCCGGTCATCACCACCAGAGCCAGGGCAATGGACGCCAGTGCCGTCGAGGCACCATAACGCTCGATGATGCACTGCACATAGTAGTAGAAGTTGTTGACCACAACCTCATTGACCTTGCCGCTGCCCCATTCCATGAAGGCATAGGTCTGCGTGTTCAGCCCGAAGAGCATCTCCAGGATGGGGATAATCAGGGCAAAGGAGAACAAGGTGAGGAAGGCGGTCAATATGTTGAACAACACGTTGAGCGCCAATTGTTTCTTATATGGCGGCACAAACCGCACCAAGAGTTTGAAAAATCCTTTCACGTTTCTTTTATTTAACTGTTTGGGCATTCGACCCGCTGTTGGACTTTTGGCCTGGGGAGCCCCCCTCGGTCCCCCCTGAAGAGGGGGAGGCTCAGAGTGGCTGTAGGGACGCGGCGTGCCGCGTGATCAGCCAGGCGGTAGGGAGTAGCCCTCGGTCCCCCCTGAAGAGGGGGAGGCTCAGAGTGGCTGTAGGGACGCGGCCGCTATTGGCTTATTGCTTACGGCTTATAGCTTATAGCTTAATGCTTATAGCTTACAGAGTCACTGATACTGCTCGAGCGCCTTGCGCAGTTCCTCGCGGATGAGGACCTTGAGTTCGGCGGGCTCGAGCACTTCGATGGCGCTGCCGTGGCTCAACAGTTCTTCACGCAGGTCATAGGTGAGCCGCATGCGATAGCTGAAGATGGAGTAACGGTCGTGAACCACCTCTTGCTGCGACGGGTGCAGCGGCAGGGCACGGAAGTACTTGGCCTGCGTGGGCTCGACGCGCAGCACGATGCGCTTGGGCTCGTTCTGGTTGGTAGTGATGCCAAAGCAGTCCTTGAAGAACTCCTGGGGGCTGAACCCCTGGGGATATTCAAATTGTCGGTCGGCATCAATCACAAGGCTGCTCATGCGGTCAAGGGCATAGGTCTTGATTCGCTTGTCGCCCACGTTGTGGCCAATTACATACCACAGTTGCTTGAAAATCTTGACAAAATAGGGCTCCAGCTCGACCATGCTGTGCTGGCTGCGTGTGTAGCTGCGGTAGGAAAAGCGGATGCGGTGGTTCTGACGCATGGCATCGATGATCGTCGCCAGGTGGTCGCGCGCCGACGGCACATTCTCCAGCACCACCCGACCGGCAATGTCGCTGGTGTCGCGCAAGGTGTCGGTCAGGGCTGTCGAGTCGACGAGCCATTGCTGCAAGGCGCTCTGCGAGGTCTCCTCGATGTAGTATTCATAGGTTGAACGGTCGCACTGGATGTTAACACCGAACATCTGCTCGGCATCGTTGCGGTAGTGGTGAAATGTGCGACGAGGCAGAGGCTTGCCATCGCTCAATTGCGATCGCAGCCACTGACGGTTAATCTCGTCGAGGGTGATGCGCCCATAACGACGAATCGTGTCGATGAGCCAGATATATCGGTTTATCAGGTCGCGAGCCATGACAGTTAGTTTTTAGTTCCTAGTTGTTAGTTGTTAGTTGCAGCCACGACTAAAGCCTAAAGTCTAACGTCTCTTATTTGCGCAAGGCCAGCAGGCCCAGGATGGTGAATGCAGCATTGTACAGCAGCAGCTCAAACCCAATCTGGTAACCCCACTGTGAGGCACACACCTGTTGAAGGCACCAACTGAGCACCGGCGCGGCGATGCACACCAGTGGAACCCAGCGGTCGCGGACGGCATGACGGGTAAACATGCCATAGGCAAACAAGCCAAGTATCGGGCCATAGGTGAAACTGGCCAGCGAGTAAACCATCTTGATAGCACTGTCATTGTTCAGCAGATAGAACACATAGATGATAATCCCCATCACCACAGCCATGCCGATGTGCACCATGCGACGTGTCCGAGCCAGCGCAGCCTCGTCCTGACGCTTGTCGCTCTCCAGGATGTCGACCGTGAACGACGTGGTCAGCGCCGTCAGTGCCGAACCCGCAGCCGAGTATCCCGCCGCAATCAGCCCCAGCACAAACAGGATGAGCATGATCACCGGCATCGAGCTATCCTGGGCCACCATGCCAAAGAGGGCGTCGTTCTTTTCGGGCAAAGCCAACCCAGCATGGCGCGTATAGAGCACCAGCAGCGTTCCCAACACCAAGAACAACCCCACAACAAACACTTGCGTGATGCCGCTGACAATGAGACCCTTCTTCGACTCAGCCACGTTCTTGCTGGCCAGCGTGCGCTGCATCAGGTCCTGGTCAAGCCCAGTCATGGCAATGACCATGAAGATACCTGCCAGAAACTGCTTCCAGAAGTAGGTATCCTCCTTGGGATTGTCAAAGAAGAAGATGCGCGACGAGTCGTCACTGGCAATGGCACTGACCATCTCGCCTGCACCATAGCCCAACGCACGAGCAATGAACACAATGCACAGCACCACACTCAGCACCAGGCATAGCGACTTGAGCGTATCGGTCCAGATGACAGTCTTGACACCACCCTGAAGCGTGTACAAGAAGATGAGCGCTATGGTTGCTATCACATTGAAGATAAACGGGATGTGCAGCGGGTCGAACACCAGCATCTGCAGCGTCACGCACACCACCAGGAAGCGCACCGCAGCACCCAGCATCTTGCTCACAAAGAAGAACCAAGCGCCTGTCTTGTGCGTCTTGCCACCAAAACGCTCCTCGAGGTAACCATAGATCGACACCAGCTTGCGCTTGAAGAACAGCGGCATCAGCACATAGGCGATGACAAAATAGCCCACAGCAAAACCCAGCACCATCTGCATGTAGCTGTAGCTGGAGCCCACCACATAACCCGGCACCGAGATGAATGTCACGCCCGAGATGGGGGCGCCTATCATAGCAATGGCGACGATAAACCACGGCGCCTGGCGACCGCCAGTGAGTGCGGTATTGGTGTCGGCACTGCGAGAGGCCAACCACGAGATGATAAACAGCAGAACAAAGTAGCCAACTATCGTGGCCAATACAATCCAAGGAGTCATCTTGTTTTTAGTTCTTAGTTTTTAGTTCTTAGTGTTAGTTGTGGCCAAAAAGTGAGGCTTCACTTGCCGCTGCAAAGTTAGGACAATCTCGCCACATGTGCAAGTTGGTGGCACACATTCACACGCCAGACTATTGTTTTTGTGAAAAAACTGGAAAATTGGGTTCTAATTTTGTGGACACGAAGATTTGTAGTAATTTTGTAACCACAAAATTGGTCTTGTTTCCCCTAATTACAAAACAAACATCGAGCTGATGGATTACTCCTTTATTGACTTCCTGGCGCTGCTGGGCGCAGTGGGCCTGTTCCTCTATGGCATGAAAGTGATGAGCGAAGGCTTGCAGAAGGTGGCCGGCAACCGACTACGAGCCATTTTGTCGGCTATGACCCGCAACCGCGCGACGGGCGTGTTGACGGGCATGGTCATCACAGCACTCATACAGAGTTCAAGCGCATCGACGGTGATGATTGTGAGCTTTGTCAACGCCGGGTTGATGAGCCTCGAGCAGTCGATGGCAGTCATCCTGGGAGCCAATATGGGCTCGACGTTCACCTCATGGATAGTGTCGTTCTTCGGCTTCAAGGTCGACATCGCGGCATTCACATTGCCGCTGCTGGCCTTTGCCGTGCCACTGCTGTTCTTGCGAAAGAGCACCTACAAGAATGCGGGTGAGTTCCTCATCGGCTTTGTGTTCCTGTTCATGGGTCTGGCGGCCATCAACGCCAATGTGCCCGACCTGTCGCAGTCGCCCGAAATCTTTGAGTCCCTGCAGAGCTACACCTCCATGGGCTTCGTGTCGCTGCTCATATTCTTTGCCTTCGGTGTGGTCGTGACGATGGTCATTCAGTCGAGCGCGGCAACGTTTGCCATTGTGCTCATCATGGGCATCAAGGGATGGATACCCTTCGACATGGCCTGTGCCATTGTCCTGGGAGGCAACGTGGGCACCACCATAACCCCGCTGCTGGCCTCGCTGGGCGGCAACGCCGCAGCCAAGAAGGCAGCCATGGGCCATCTGTTCTACAACCTGATCAGCGCGGCATGGATGCTGGTCGTGTTCTTCCCCTTTGTCGACATGATCACTTGGCTCACCCGCGATGTGCTGCACAGCGGCGACCCCACCCAGCTCTATAATGTGGTTAAGGCTGGTGGCGCCAGTGAGGCCCAGCTGCAGCAGTTACAGTTCACCATGTCGTTCGGGCTGACGCTCTATCACACGGTTTACAACTTGTTTAGCCTCATCATCGGCTTGCCGCTCATCAACTATCTGGTCATGGCGGTCAACAAGGCTGTTCCTGGACGCAAGAAGGACGAGACCGAGTTCCAACTCAAGTATATCTCGGCCGGGCTGGTTGGAGCCAGCGAGCTCAACCTGCTGGCGGCGCAGAAGGAGATTGTCGTCATGGCTCAACGCGTCGACCGCATGCTGGGCATGACCAAGACACTCATCCACACCAAGACCGGAACCGAGGACTTCAACAAGCTCTACTCACGCATCGAGAAGTATGAGGACATCGCCGACAACATGGAGTTTGAGATTGCCAAGTTCCTCAACAAGGTCATCGACGGACGCTTGAGCTACGACGGCAAGCAGCGCGTGGCCACCATGCTAACCATCGTCAGCGAGCTCGAGAGCGTGGCAGACAGCTGCAACAACATGGCCCACACACTGGTGCGAAAGGAGGAGGCACAAGCACACTTCAGCGAATATAACTACCACAACATCGACACCATCATGAAGTATGTCAGCGAGGCCATGAGCAACATGATCACCATCTTGTGCGACATCGACAACGTCACGACCGATGACCTCACACGCAGCTATGACAAGGAGCGAGAAATCAACAACTTCCGCAACCAGTGCCGAACCGAGAACATCGAGAACATCAACCAGCGCAAATATCCCTACTCGGCTGGAATCTTCTATATCGATATCATCTGCGAGGCCGAGAAACTAGCCGACTACATCGTCAACGTCATCGACAGTGTCGAGGAGCAGATACGCCGCCTCAATGTCGACGACAGCGGCAACCCCATCATCAACGAGCTTAACCCAGAGAAAATCAAGGGCTAAAAGCCTGTGTGCCGTTGTGCCCTTCGACCGCTATTGACTTTTCGCCTGCAAGTCCCGCTAGGGGCAGCAGAGGGAGGAGCAACTAAAAACTAACAACAAAAAAACTAAATCTATAACTTTCTCGTTCTTATATTACACGACTAGGCTTTTTAACGTGGACTCACTATTGTAGCTATGCCAAAGTCAACGATAAATCACCGATTAACTAATAACTAAACAAAAGATGAAAGAACTGAAAGGAACACAGACCGAGAAGAACCTGCAGATTGCCTTTGCCGGCGAGTCGCAGGCAAGAAACAAGTACACCTACTTTGCCAGCAAGGCCAAGAAGGACGGTTATGTGCAGATTGCAGCAATCTTTGAGGAGACTGCAGCACAAGAGAAGGAGCATGCCAAGATGTGGTTCAAGCTGCTCGAGGGCGGAGCCATCCGCAGCACACCCGAGAACCTCAAGGCTGCAGCCGAGGGAGAGAACTACGAGTGGACCGACATGTACCGCGAGATGGCACGTGTGGCACGCGAGGAGGGATTCGACGACATTGCCGACAAGATGGAAGGCGTCGCACTCATCGAGAAAGCCCATGAGGAGCGCTACCGCAAACTGCTGAAGAACATCGAGGACCAAGTCGTCTTCTCACGCGATGAGGAGTGCATCTGGCAGTGCCGCAACTGCGGACACATCGTCATCGGCAAGAAGGCACCAGACGAGTGTCCCGTGTGCAACCACCCGCAGGCCTACTTCGAGCTCAAGGCACAGAACTACTAAACACAATGCACAATGCCGCCTGGCTCCTCAGCCAGGCGGCATTGTCTGTTTTAGAGTTATGCGGTCTCACCTTTAGGGTACTAGGGGGACAACAACCAAGAACTAAATCATCGGAAGCCGCTGCCACCACCTCCGCTGCTGCCGCCACCGCCGCCATAGGACGACGAGCCGCCGCCACCGCTGCTGCGGCGAGCCTCNNAGACGCGCTTCACGCTCCTGCGGGGTCTCGTAGCTGCGGACGTAGCTCATGCCCATCAGCGTGTAGCTGGCCACGGTGGTCGTGATGTCGGTGTCCATGAGCAGACTCTCATCGGGGGCCAGGGTGGTGTAGTCGGGCCAGATCTTTTTCAAGTCCTTGAACACTTGCTTGGCGATGCCATAGAGGGTGGCAAACACCATATACTCTTTCCACAGCCCCACCTCCAGCACGTGGCGTTCCTCAAGCAGGGTGAACTCTTGCAGATACTTCTTCAGACCATAGACCTGCAGTACTTCGTCGGGCTGAAGGCTCCTGCGCGAGCGTCCGCTGGCACCCAACAGTTCGGTGATGCGACGCACCACCACGCGGTGCTCAACCGGACGGGCACGCATGTAGGTGTTCATCTCCTTGGGTTGAAGCACGTGGTCGGCACCGGAGGCCTCCCACATCTGCTTGTGGATGAGGTAGATGAGGACAGCTTGAGGGTCTTTGTTGCCATTCAACCCCAAGGGTGGCGTCACCAGAAACTCTCCCACCTGCTCTCCCTTGTCGTTGACATGTGGCCGCAACACGATGAGCCCCATGTGGGTCATGCGCATCACCAAGGCAGCAATCTGGTTCTTGTTATTGACATCACGGCTGTTGTTGGCATGCAGCACCTGGCTCGTCTTGTACAGGTCGCCACCGAAGGGAATGTCGCGGCTCCACTGTGTCATCTCGCCCTGCTTGTTGCCGAACAGGCGCACATTCTGATGCGTTGTCTTGATTGTGCTGCTCACACTGAACAGTTGGTAAATAAACACAATGGGAATCAATATCCACAAACCTATCTCAATCAACTCGCCGAAGGGGGCCCATAGCTCTTGCCAGAAGCTGCCCTGACCACCATCATATCCGTTGCCCTTGAGCGACGACACGCCTCGGCTGTTCTGCTCCTGCTCGCTCAGTTGGTAGTCACTGCCCTCAAATGCAGGCTTCTTGACCTTGTCAAGAAATGTGCCCTTGCGGGTGGTGACCGGGTGGAATACACCCTTGTCAAACTGAGCCATGATGACCATGCCTTCGTCCGACGAGCGGAACGGCTCGCTGGTCTCGGCCACAATTTTCCCGTCCAACAGATGGATGCTGCCGTGGTAGCGGAAGCCCCAGATGCGTGTATTCTCGCTTGTGAACTCGCCACTCTCGCGCTCGATGACAATGCGGGCATGCTGTGCAGGAGCACTCTCGTCGGGCTCGTAGAAGCGGAAGATAAAACCATCGCAGTCGTCAAAGCTATTGACCAGCCGCGTGAGTGTGTAGTGAATATTGTAGGTGCGCCGCCCGCTGGCACCGATGCCCCAGCACAGTTCATAGCCCTCCGTCACCCGGACGATGCCGCAACGGTTGGTTTTCTCAGTGCGCGAGCGTTCGACATCCCAGGGCGTGTCCACATCATATTGCACACCCGTCTCATCGCTCACAGCCAGCTCACCTACTCCCATGCCATGCAGATTGTACTGCTTGATGAAGCCCTCTGTACCGCTGCTGCCCATGTCACACTGCCTGACCTCGACCACGCGGGCATTGCCCAGGTCATTGACCACCACTCGCATCTCCACGTCATCGACAACGTGAGCCTGCATCAGGCCAGCCACCACGGCAGCCAGTGCTGCCAGCAGCACCCGCAGCAGATGTGTTGTGTGTCTCATAACAGTGCAATAACTAGTTTTTTGACCAAATAAAACAACCCCAGCAGTGCTGCCAGGATGCACATCAGCGTGGCGATGGGCCACTCGTCATAGAAGTCCAGAACTTTGCCCCACCACGACTGCTCGTAGCGCCCGGGCTGGCTGTCACGCATCATCGGGCTCGACAACTCGTCGGCACCGATCTCAGTGCTCAATCCTGTCGTGCTCAGCTCGCCAAAGGCCGACGCACGAAACAGTATCTGCACAATCATATGGTCACCTTCCGACATGGTGCGGGTCGACTGAACCTCGATGCGACCATTGCTGAAGCCTCCACGGGCTGCGCCCTTGACCTCAAGGCTGACAATGTCGTCGCTGGTGAACGCACTGTCGCCCCTCGTGATTGTGGCACTAGCAGCCTGACAGGGCAATACCGTGCTGGTGATGAGCAGCGGCACATTCATCAACACCAGGCTATCACTGTAGGGCTGCACAACCGCAGTGGCTGTGTAACGCAACATGTAGCGGTGATGCCCTGGTTGCCCCACACCCCAGCAAATCTGGAAATCACCATCATCGGTAGCTACCAGTCCACAATGCCCCACCTTCTCATCGACGGTGGCACCAGGGTCCCAGTAATCATCGGTGGTGAGCATCGTGGCACCATCACTGACACTCACGTCAGTGATGCGACCAAAGTAGTGGTTGTAGTAGGAGTTGTAAAACTCGCTGAACCGATCAGTGTTCACATCCACATTCCACACCTCAGTGATGCGGGCACTGCCATCGGCATGGAGCACCACATCGATGGCAAAACTCTTCATCAGTGCATCCTCGGCACGTGCCCAGGATGCAGTCAACAGCAGCAGGCAAGCCAGCAACAGCTGCCTGATGTCATGACGTACCATCGCTTCAAGTGTTGGGGAACAGGTCGGGCATCGACTTCTTCTGCTGGTCGTCGACAGTGAGATACTCGCGCTCGCCGAAGTGCAGCATGCTGGCCACAAACGAACTGGGCCACTGGCGCACGGCGCGGTTCATCTTGGTGGCCGAGTCGTTATAGACCATGCGGCTCATGCGCACATTCTCCTCATAGCCGCGGATCGAGTCCATCGTCTTGAGGAACATGCCGTCGGCCTTGAGGTTGGGATAGGCCTCGCTGATAGCCATCAGGCGCGAGAACACGCTGCTCAGCTCGCCCTCCTGGGCATTGACATCGGCCGCGGTGGTGATGTTGGTCTGGCGGCGCTGGGCGATGACATTGATCAGTGTCTCGCTCTCGTGCTTGGCGTATGCGCTGGCGGTTTTGGCCATCGCCAGCAGGGCGTCCCAACGGCTGTTGAGTTGCACTTCGATTTGGCTCAAGGCATTCTTACAGTTCTCGTCAAGCGTCACCAGCGAGCGCTGGGTGCTGAACATATAAAGGGCACAGACTATCACAATAAAGATAACCAGTCCCAACAAAATAACTAATGCGGTAACCATAGTGTTGCAGTTGTTTAGGTGAATGAATAGTTTTCAAATTGCAAATATAGTGATTATTTTTTAGATTCCAAGCGTTTTACATTGTTTTTTGCACGTTAGTGCTTAAAGAGGCGGAACAGCTGGGTCTAGCACTCTGTCGTCAACCTTTGCCAACATCGCACGCTCGGGTGTCACAGCAGGGACTGGGTGGTGAAGTAGCCCGTGCGGTCGAGGTTGCGGTAGCCGATGGCCTCCATGATATGGTGCCCAAGCACGTTGCGACTCTGCTCAAGGTCGGCGATGGTGCGCGCAACCTTGAGGATGCGGTCGTAGGCACGGGCGCTCATGTTCATCCGCTCCATGGCATCACGCAACTTCTCGAGGCCGGCAGCATCGGGCTCGGCATAACGGTGCAGCAGCGAACTGGTCATCTGGGCGTTGCAGTAGATGCCCTTCTCGCCCTTGAAACGCTCGGCCTGAATGTTGCGCGCAGCGATGACACGCTGGCGAATGGCAGCACTCGACTCTCCGGGCTGTTGCGACGACATCTGGTCGAAGTCGACCGGCTGAACCTCAATCTGCAGATCGATGCGGTCAAGCAGCGGACCGCTGATTTTGCTCATATAGTGTGAGCGCTGGTAGTCGGTGCAGATGCATTGCTTCTTGGGGTGGCCAAAGTAGCCGCAAGGGCAGGGGTTCATCGAAGCCACAAGCATGAACGAAGCTGGATACTCGGTGGCATAGCGAGCTCGGCTGATGCTGATGACACGGTCTTCCAGCGGCTGACGCATTACCTCCAGCACCGACCGCGGGAACTCGGGTAACTCGTCAAGAAAAAGGACACCATTGTGCGCCAGCGAGATCTCTCCCGGTGTGGGATAGGAGCCGCCTCCCACCAGGGCAACGGGCGAGATGGTGTGGTGGGGCGATCGGAAGGGGCGCTGAGTCATCAGCGTGGTGCCTGTGGGCAGCTTGCCCGCCACGCTATGTATCTTGGTAGTCTCGAGAGCCTCGCTCAGGGTGAGCGGCGGCAGGATGCTGGGCAACCGCTTAGCCATCATCGACTTGCCTGAACCTGGGCTGCCCACGAGCAGGATGTTGTGACCACCAGCACACGCCACCTCAAAGGCGCGTTTGACATTCTCCTGCCCCTTGACATCGGCAAAGTCGTAGGCAAACTGCCCCTGCGCACGGGCAAACTCGGCGCGGGTGTCTACCAGCGTGGGGTCGAGTTGCAGGTCGCCATTGAGGAAAGCTATGACCTGCTGAATGTTGTCGACACCATAGATATTCAGGTTATTAACCACTGCTGCCTCCAATGCGTTGGCACGCGGCAGGATGAAGCCATCGAGCTGCATCTGTCGGGCTATGATAGCCATGGGCAGTGCACCCTTGACGGTGCGCAGGGTACCATCGAGCGAGAGCTCGCCCATGAGCATATAGCGGCCCAAGCGGTCGATGTTGATCTTCTCGTCGGCGGCAAGGATGCCGATGGCCAGCGGCAGGTCGTAGGCCGAACCCTCCTTCTTGATGTCGGCGGGCGAGAGGTTGATCACAACGTTCTTGTTGGGAAAATCATATCCTGCCTGCTGGATGGCGCAACGCACACGCTCACAGCTTTCCTTGACGGCGGTGTCGGGCAGACCGACGATGACGAAGCCCGACCCCCAGTCGACTGACACCTCGATGTCGACCTTGATGGCGTCGATGCCTGTCACAGCGGCTGCGATGGTTCGTGCTAGCATGATGCTTCTTTTTCTTTTATTGAGAATTGAGAATGATTAAACGACATTCGCGGTTCAAAAAAACACTCCACGGGCGACGATGAAACAGGTGCCACCCACCCAGATGGTGCCGTCAGGCTGCAGAGTGGTGGCCACGACCGATGGACGCTGCATGGCCTCGCCCTGGACAAAACGACAACTGTCGCCAGGCTGGATGAACCCGCGGCGCTGCAACCAGTGGGTGAGCGCGGCATTAGCTGTGCCGGTGGCGCTCTCCTCGGGCACACCGTAGAGGGGGCCGAAGTTGCGAACGTGGGCTGTATAGTCGTCGCTAGCCATGGCCACGGCATGCACACCAGTGACCTCGAGCTCGCGACTGAGCTGCGCCAGTGCGTCCATGTCGGGCCGTAGCGCGTGCAGGGCCTCGACACTGGCCACTGGCATGATGATGTCGGGCAAACCTGTGGTAACGATCTCGACAGGCCATTGCGGCCATTGCGACAGCTGTTCGCCTGCCATGATGTGGTGCAGACGCTCAACGTCGATGTGGCGGTCGATGACCCGGGCCGGGGCCATCTGCATCATCACCTGCACGTCGGCCATGACCTGCAGGTCGCCGGCAAGGGTGTGATTGACGCATAGGGTGCCTGCGGGCACGATGCCCTCGCGCACTAGTGTGCCAAAGGTAGCGATAGTGGCGTGACCGCACAGGTCGACCTCGGCACACGGAGTGAAGTAGCGCACGGTGAACTCTGCAGGGCCGTTCTGCTGCACAAATGCGGTCTCGCTGTAGCGCAACTCGGCAGCGATGTGCTGCATGAGATCATCGCTCGGGAAGGCCCCACCCTGCTCCAGCAGCACCACTCCCGCAGGGTTGCCCCCGAAGGGCTGGTCAGTGAATGCGTCGACGATATAGTATTTCATGCGATCAAACTTTGCGAATGATTGATTCGTTGCGATTTTTGATACAAAAGAGAACCGTCCCCGATTGTATCATTTCCTACCAGTTGTAGATGAGGTTGACCAGGGTCTGGCCCACGGCGCGCAGCGTGGCGGGATCTATCTGGTCGAGGGTGTCGTGGGTGGTGTGCCAACCATCGAAGAATCCCGTGTCGCTGTCGAGCCGCATATCGATGATGTCGATGGTGGGTATGCCAGCAAGGCGGTTGACCATGACATGGTCATCGGTGATGGCTCCACCGTCCTGGTTGATAAAGTAGCTACCAAAGCCCGACTGACTGGCCGTCTTCCACACCATGTCAATCACACCCTGCGCATATTGCTTCGAGAAGTACTCCTGTGTGAATCGTGCCCCGCGGGTGCCGACCATGTCAAGGAGGATGCCGCAGTTGGCACGATAGCCAGCCACATGCGGGTTGTTGGCCCAGTATTGCGTGCCCAGCGCCCATGAGTCTTCATTCTCGTTCTCACCCCAGTCCTCGACGTCGACCAGCAGCAGGTCAACGCCCACCTCGGGACGCTGCTGAGCCATCAGATGCGCCAGTTCGAGGATGACAGCCGTGCCGCTGGCTGCGTCGTTGGCACCCATCACAGGCTGTTGACGCAGCGACGGGTCGGGGTCATTGTCGGCCCATGGGCGGCAGTCCCAGTGTGCCAGCACCAGCAAGCGGTCGCTGGCCTGGGGGTTGAAGGTTCCCACAATGTTCTTGCAGTTGAGTTGCTTGCCGTCGAAGGTCGTGACTGGTGCTTGTTGCACAACGACGGTGTCGCACCACTGCCGCAAACTGGCGGTGAGCCACTGTGCACAACGCTCGTGAGCGGGTGTGCCGGGCACACGCGGCCCCATGTCGCACTGTTGCTTGACATAGCTATAGGCGCTGTCGGCGCTGAATGTCATGGCAGGGGGTGCAGTCTGGTCTGAATTGTTTTCGGTTGTAGTGGCAGCATTGTTGCCGCTTCCACAAGCCATGGTCATCATGGCTAGTCCCACCATTGCATATAGCATTTTCATTTTTCCGCTTACTGGTTTAGATGACTACAAATGCGTTGCCGATGATGCCGTTAACGGTTCCCTTGAGCGTGTGATTCATCCACACGCGGGTGCACCAGGCATCGGTGTCGAGGTTGTGCTCGAGCGTCATCACATAGATGTCGCTGCCATAGACCAGCACACGCACGGCCTGGGCCTCAACATTGCCATCGGCCTGCCAGTAGGTCCTCACCTGGTCGTCATCGCTGGTCGATGTAATCCACACGGTGGCCCGACGGTTATGTCCGTCGGTGCGATAACCCACAGTATAGATTATCTGACCAGAATGCGCCACATCGTTGGCCATGCCCGAGCGATAGGTATTGCGGTTCTTCTCGCTGTCGGTGAAGTTCAGCGGCAGTGTCGACAAGGTGCCATTTCGCCACAGGCATGGTATCCTTAATGCGACACCATCGACGGTCTGGCTATGATAGCCCGCGATATAGTGTGTCACATTCTGGCTGTTGGCCACCAAGTCAATGCTTGTGGCCACTGTTGGGTAACCTCCATTGCTAAGCTCCACAACACCATTGTTGGTAAACAGTGCAGGCACTGTCTCTCTTTTGCTGCCCACGGCATAGAACTTGTCGGCATAGACTGCCAGGGCAGATAGTTGCGCTTCGCTCGTCTGGGCCACCAACGTGCCATCACGGTACACGCCATAGCCCACCTCGCCGGCATCGGCAAGAACGTACACATGGTCGTAGCTGCGGGCAATGTCATAGGTCTCATGAATGGCGACATCAAGCGAAACGGGCTCACCATTGTGCCAGTAAAAGCCGCCCAAGGTGGATCCGTAGCCGGCCACATAGTAGTCCTCGCCATGCATAGCCATGTTGTTGACCCACTCGCAGCCCGTCAGGGGCGAATAGACACTGCCGTCCTTCATGTTGTACACCTTGCCATCCTCTGTGCCGATTAGCACAGTACGGTCGGCTTCTTCCTTGACATGCACCACATCGTCATCGTTGATGCTGGGTTTGGGTTCATCGCTGCCACATGCCCCCATGATTGCGGCCAATGCCGCGATAGCCAATATCTTGATTTTCATCAATAAATTATGAATTGAATTATGCATTACCTAGATAGTACCCTGCTCGACGCGCACACAGATGCGCTCAATCATTGCGTCGGTCTTGTCCTTGTTGGGATGATAGCCTTGCTTGAGGCTTACGCCGAAGAACTTGCCGAACGTCTGCCAGAATCCTGCGCGAAACGACCCCAAGAACGCCTTGATGATGTGATAGCTGTCCTGGTTGGTCTCGCGGTTGATGAGCTTGATCAGCATCTTGCCCTGATTCTTGGTCATCTTCTTCATCACAGGCTTATATTGCTTGAAGATTTCCTTCTCAAATTGCACCATGTAGGCCTGCTTAGCCTTCTCGTTCTTGTAGGTCCCCATATACTCATAGGTTTCGAGCAGCGTCGAGGCGATGAGTTTGGCATAGGGCAAGGTCTTCTTGATGTCGCGAACCGTCTTCCAGTAGAATTCCTCGTCGCTCTTGTTGCGGAAACGCTCGCGAGGATAGATCCTGATGGGATTGAAAACAAGCATCATCAGGGTGTCGTTAGACGGCTGCTCGACAAAGTGGTAATAGCCCGCAAACACCTTCTGCAGTGCCGAGGGTACCTCCATCTGGTCGATGGCCACTTGCGCCTGGCCGCGCAAGGGAACACCCAGCACAGCCAAGGTCATCAATATGAACAATATCCGTTTCATCGCTGCAAAGGTAATGTTTTTTTAATGATCAATCAAAAATATGTGCGGTCTGCGCAGTCCTGTATGCCGCGACTGTGTCGCGGCCATTCAATCCACAATGTTGCTCAGCAAGCCACTGTAGGTGACATTCACACCCAGCTGCAGGCCGCTCACGCTGGGCACCACACGCTTGTGCCTGATGCTCGTCACCCAGGGCGTGATGCGAAGCGACGACCGCAGCCGCTGCTGCGGACCGAGGACGTCGGTATAGGCATCGTGCAGCCTGATGTCCACATCCATCGACGCTATCCAGCTCACCCTACCCTGGCTTGTGTGGCGCGTGTCGGTGACCTTGAAGTAGTCGACACCCTGCTCGTCGGTGTCCCACTCGATGTCGTTGAGCCGCCAGCTATAGCGGCTATAGTACAGACCCGCAGCGGGGGTCAAGCTCACACGGCCCAACCGGGCAATGGTATAGCCCACCTGAGCCGATGCACCCAGGTGCGACGCATTGGCAACAGCATTGAGCTGTGCGTCACGGCCCTTGGCGTCAAGCACATGATACATGTTCTGGTTTTTGAACGACGGCTGCCCATAGGTCACGTCGGCCTTGAGGCGCAGACGGTTATAGTCGGCGGTCAGCCCTGCAGTGAATCCCACGCAACCCTTGAAGTTGTCGCTCAGCGACCCGGTGGTGGTGTGTGCCGTCACGCCCGCCTGAATGCCGTAGCTCCAGGGGCTGGTTTGTGCGGCCATGCCCATGGCCATCGCCACACAGGCCACAATGGCCAGTATCTTGTAGTTAGTCATCAGTTATATAACGCAAAAGTGGCCCACTCATTGCATGGCGTGTGCCAAACAATGACGTGGACCAGTAGTTGGATAGCTCAGTGCTTACTTCTTGAAGTAGCGGTTGTAGAGTCCCTGGAAGCCCTGTCCGTGACGTGCCTCGTCGCGTGCCATCTCGTGCACGGTGTCGTGGATGGCATCCAGATTCTGGGCCTTGGCCAGTTTGGCGATGCGGAACTTGTCCTCGCAAGCGCCAGCCTCGGCGTTCATGCGTTTCTCCAGGTTGGTCTTGGTGTCCCACACGACCTCGCCCAGCAGTTCGGCGAACTTGGCGGCGTGCTCGGCCTCTTCCCAAGCATAGCGCTTGAAGGCCTCGGCCACCTCGGGATAGCCCTCACGGTCGGCCTGGCGCGACATGGCCAGATACATGCCCACCTCGCTGCACTCGCCGTTGAAGTGATCCTTCAGGCCTTGCAGAATTTCGGGGTCCACGCCCTTGGCCACACCCAGGGTGTGCTCGGCGACAAACTTCAGGCCCTCGTCCTCGTTCAGTTCTTTGAACTTGCTAGCGGGAACCTTGCACTGCGGACATTTCTCGGGGGGAGTATCACCTTCGTGTACATAGCCACAAACGGTGCAAATCCATTTCTTTGCCATAATCAGTAAATTTTCTTTGTTTTTGTTTAGTTATTAGTTGAATCTCTCATTTTTTGCAAAATTACATCATTCTGAACAATCTACCAAACGTTGCAACAATTTTTAAGAAACTACTGACATCACAAGAAAAAGTTGTACTTTTGCAGCCGCAAAATGAATCGCGCAATCACATTCCTCAAAAACTGGACTTTGCCCAGCGCCATCGTCGCGGGCACTGTGCTCTATCTGACCTTTGCCTACATTCCGGCATTGGACAGCGCGGCGCGCTTTTTTGACCCAATCTTTGACGCAATTTTCCCGCTGTTCATGGCCATGATTTTGTTTGTGACCTTTTGCCGAGTCGACTTCCACAAGATGCGACCATCGGCGTGGCACGCATGGATCACCTTGTTGCAGGTGGCCATGGTGGCACTGGCCACTGCCGGACTGATGGCCAGCGGAGCAACGGGCAACAGACTCGTCTTGATGGAGAGCATACTCACATGCATCATTGCACCAGGCGCTGCTGCTGCACCAGTGGTGACTGCCAAGCTGGGGGGAAACCTCGAGACGATGACAACCTACACATTTGTGTCCAATTTTGTCACCGCACTCATGGTGCCACTCGTGTTCCCCATGATTGACCAAAGCGTGCACATCAGCTTTTGGGTGGCTTTCTTTGCCATTCTATATAAGGTGTGCATGGTTCTGTTGGTACCCATGGCGGCGGCCTATGTGGTCAAGCATTATTGCCAACGGCTGCATGCCTGGATACTGAGTGTACCCGACCTGTCGTTCTATATGTGGGGCATCTCGCTCACCATCGTCACCGGATCGACCATCAAGTATATCTTGCATGCCGGAACCACCATCAGTTTTGTGCTGCTCATTGCGGTCATCTCGCTGGCGTTGTGTGTGGTGCAATTTGTTATCGGACGTGCTGTAGGCAGGCGATTCGGAGTCACTCTCGAGGCCGGACAGGGGCTGGGGCAGAAAAACACAGCTTTTGCCGTGTGGATTGCCTACACCTACCTCAATCCGCTGTGCTCGGTGGGGCCTGGGTGCTACATCCTGTGGCAAAACGCCGTCAACAGCTTCGAAATCTGGCACCATGCCCGTGTTAAGCAGGACGCACCGGCTACAAACCCCTAGCTGCCATTGGCTAATAGCTTATGGCTTACCGCTGCCACGACTAAAGTCTAACGTCTAAAAACTAAAGTCTAAAAGAAAATGGATTACCAAAAGATATTACAAAGCATTCAGCGCGACATCGAGCCGCTGAAGTCCGAGGGCCAACAGGCCGATTACATCCCCGCACTGGCTGCGGTCAACCCCGACCAGTGGGGCATCTGCATCAATACACTGGACAACAAGCAATACACCCTGGGAGACTCGGCTGTGCCATTTTCACTACAGAGCATCACCAAGGTCTTTGCCCTAGCCATGGCACTGAGCCTCGAGGGCGACAACTTGTGGACACGCATGGGCAAGGAGCCCAGCGGAACTGCCTTCAACTCGCTCATCCAGCTCGAGCTCGAGAAGGGCAAGCCACGCAACCCGTTCATCAACTCAGGAGCATTGGTCATGGCCGACGTACTGGTCGAGCGACTGCCCAACCCCGAGGCGGCATTCATCGGACTGGCGCGAGACCTCAGTGGCTGCCCAAGCATCGACTATAACTTCGAGGTGGCACGATCAGAGCACAGCGTGGCCTACCTGAACACCGCCATCGCCAACCTGCTCAAGTATCATGGTAACATCCACGGCGACATCGACCGCGTGCTGCGCTTCTACTTCATGATGTGCTCCATCGAGATGAACTGCCAGCAGCTGGCACATGCATTCCTGGCCTTTGCCGACCACCGGAAGCCCTTCGACCATGCGGGCTTCCAACTCACCTCATCCCAAGTCAAGCGCATGAACGCCATCATGCAGACGTGCGGATTCTATGACGAGGCCGGCGAGTTCTCCTACCTCGTGGGCCTGCCCGGCAAGAGCGGCGTCGGTGGAGGCATCGCTGCCGTGTTCCCGGGCCAGTACAGCGTGGCTGTCTGGAGCCCTCGACTCAATGCCAAGGGAAACTCGGTCATGGGCATGAAGAGCCTCGAGTTGCTCACCACCCACTCCCGCCAGAGTATATTCTAGCAGAGACTCATATTGAGCCACACAGCTCTCGATGTTTTAAAAAAAACTGCGAATATCGTGAATGCTTATCAGCAATTTGTTGCATAGCATTCGCGATATTCGCGGTTTAATATTCTCCAATCTCTGGTGCCAGTCATCACTGCTCCTCGCCGGCGAGGAAAGTGCGGGCGATGATGGGCGTGGTGTAGGCGTAGGGGATGAAGTCCACGCTTGCGATGGGCCGGGTGATGAAGAAGTTGGCGACCTTGCCGGGCGCAATGCTGCCATAACTGTCGCTCACGCCCATGGCGTAGGCGCTGTTGATGGTGGCAGCGTTGATGGCCTCGGCGGGCTGCAAGCGCATCTTGATGCAAGCCAACGAGACGGCAAACTTCATGTCGCCCGAGGGTGTGGAGCCGGGGTTGTAGTCACTGGCAATGGCCACACCCAGGCCAGCCTCAATCATCTTGCGGGCAGGAGCAAACGGCATGTTCAAAAAGAACGATGTGCCGGGCAGAGCAGTGGGCATGGTGTCGCTACCGCGCAACAGCTCGATGTCACGGTCGGTCATGGCCTCCAGGTGGTCGACCGAGAGGGCGCAGTGCTTGACTGCAACCTCCACACCGCCACTGTCGGCAAGCTCCTGGCCGTGAATCTTGCCGCGCATGCCATAGTCCAACGCCTTCTCGAGGATGCGCCCCGTCTCATCGGGCGTGAAGAAGCCCTGGTCGCAGAACACGTCCACATAGTCGGCCAGATGCTCGGCAGCAACGGCGGGCAGCATCTCGTTGATAAGCATATCCACATATTCGGCCTGACGACCGGCATAAGCGCGCCCCACGGCATGGGCACCCAAGAAGGTGCTCACCACGCGCAAGCGGGTGTTCTGCTGGATGCGGCGGATGACGCGCAGCATCTTCAATTCATCCTCGGTGTTCAGGCCATAGCCGCTCTTGATCTCAATGGCACCTGTGCCCTTGGCGATGACCTCGCGCACACGCTGCATGGCTTGCTCATAGAGCTCATCCTCGCTCATGTCGTGCAGGCGGTCGGCACTGTTGAGGATGCCACCGCCACGACGGGCAATCTCGGCATAGCTCAGACCGTTGATTTTGTCGACAAACTCCTGCTCACGACTGCCGGCATACACGATGTGGGTGTGCGAGTCGCACCAGCTGGGCAGCACAGTGCCGCGCTCGGCATCGATGACAGTCACTTCGCCCTCGGGCATGACCAGGTCGGCCTCACTGCCAAAATCGGCAATAACACCATCCTCGACCAGCAGATAAGCGTCGTTGATGACATTCAACTCGCTCATCTGCCGGCCCTGGCGGCGCAACAGCCCCTGGCGGTCTACTCCCGCCAGGGTGGCTATATTCTTGACTAACAGTTTCATCTGATTAGTTGTTGCGTATAAACTGGATAGCCTGTTCGATGTGCGGATACATCACGTCGTCATCGCTGATGAACGGCACAACCTTGCGGAATTCGGCGTGCAGCTGCTCAATGGCGGGCGACGACTTGAGTGGACGGCGGAACTCCAGCGCCTGAGCGGCGTTGAACAGCTCGATAGCCAGCACACGCTCGGTGTTGAACACCACCTTGTAGAGCTTGATGGCGGCGTTGGCACCCATACTCACCAGGTCTTCCTGATCCTGGCACGAGGGGATGCTGTCGGTGCTCGACGGCATAGCCAAGCTCTTGTTCAGGCTCACCACACTGGCGGCAGTGTATTGCGTGATCATGAAGCCACTGTTCAGACCCGGGTTGGCCACCAGGAAGTCGGGCAGACCGCGCGTGCCGCTCACCAGACGATAGATGCGGCGCTCACTGATGTTGGCCAGCTCGCTCAGGGCCATAGCCAGGAAGTCCATGGGCAGTGCGATAGGCTCGCCGTGGAAGTTGCCGGCGCTGATAATCAGGTCGTCGTCGGGGCAGACGGTGGGATTGTCGGTGGCGCTGTTGATCTCGGTGTCAATCACGCTCTTGACATAGCGGATGGTGTCCTTGACAGTGCCATGCACCTGAGGCATGCAGCGGAACGAGTAGGGATCCTGCACATGCGTCTTGGGTTGCGCAATGAGTTCGCTGCCCTGTAGCAACTCCTTGATGCGCGCAGCAGTCTCGAGCTGACCCTTGTGGGGACGCACCAGATGCACTGCCTCGGTGAACGGCTCGATGCGGCCGTCATAGGCCTCAAGCGACATCGTGCCGATGCGGTCGGCCCAGTCGCTCAGCTTAATGGCGTGAAGCAGAGCCCACACGGCAAAAGCACCCATGTTCTGTGTGCCGTTGAGCAGCGCCAGACCCTCTTTGCTGGCCAGGTGAATCGGTTCCCAGCCCTTGGCCTTGAGCATCTCGGCACCGGTGATAACCTTGCCGTCCATCTCGACCTCACCCAAGCCCACCAGCGGCAAGCAGAGGTGTGCCAGCGGCACCAGGTCGCCCGAGGCACCCAGCGAGCCCTGGCGGTAGACCACCGGGCAGATACCCTCGTTGAAAAAGTCAATCAAGCGCTCGACGGTGTCGAGCTTGCAGCCCGAGTAGCCGTAGCTCAACGACTGCACCTTCAGCAAGATCATGATGCGCACAATCTCGTTGGGCACGCGCTCGCCCACACCGCAGGCATGCGACTTCATCAGGTTGATTTGCAGTTGTGACAGTTGATCCTGGCTCACGCTCACCTTGCACAGCGACCCAAAGCCTGTGGTCACGCCGTAGACCGGCACAGGGCTGTTGGCAATCTTCTCGTCCAAATACTGGCGGCAGCGCACGATGCGGTTCTTGGCATCTTCGCTCAGACGCAACTGATAGTTTTTCTCAATAATTTCGCCGACACGCTCTATGGTCAAGTGCTCGGCACTGATTTCATGAATCATAGGTTATGTTAATATGGTTATATTTGTTAGTTGCTTAGTTGTTCATCGCTGCGACGATGCTTTTGAGCAGAGGCGTGGCATAAGGCAAGACCTGCTCGATGGGCACCTCAGCCTCGACATTGCCAGCCATGCCGGGAGCAATCTCATATTTGCTGTAGACAAAGACCACCTTGTCCCTCTCGATGCTGAAATTGTCGGTTGCATGAGGGCTCTCCTTGAACTCGTCCCAAAGGCAGTCCCACGTCTCATCGTCTTGCCGCAGCTGTTGCACGATGGCATTGACCACCTGTGGTGTGAACAAATCTGTTGACTTGAGCTCACGGTCTTGCGACAAATTGTAATAATAGAAGCCATCACCATACATGAAGCTTGCGCCGGTGCCACCTCCAGTATACATTTCGCCATGATAGTCAAACATCAATATGTCGGGAGTGAGCAGTTTGACTGTGATGTTGCCCTTATCGCTGAGGTTGGCCTCATCATCGTTGTTGGGCAGTTTGTTCACGCGACGTGCGCTGGTGTACTCGCACTGGTTGCGCTGCTTGATGAGTGCATTCACCGTCTTGGCTGGGGTGTCACTGTTGGTGAAGGTTTTGAGCATCCACTGCTGCAGCTGGGTGATGTTGCCGGTTGTCGTGGCAGTGGGCCAGTCGATGGCAAATGAGTTGTCGCAGTAGCCACTGCTGTAGCCTGCCTCGCTCTTGCTCACCTTGTAGTAAGCCGGCGAGTCATAGTGGATGACGGTCATCGTAGTGGTGCCGTTCTGCAAAGCCTTCTCGTCAGATTTGATGGCCTGAGTGGTCTTCGCTTGACGCTTGGCAGCCGAGCGTTTGCGGGCTTGCGCATCGCCTGTGAACGATGTCATTGCCACTACAGCCGCCAAAGCAAGCACTAGAACCCTATTTAATCCATTGAGTTTCATATAGTTGATCTATTTAAAGTGATGCAAGATAGGTTGTCAGTGCCGCCACGGCGCGACCGCGGTGGCTGATAGCGTTCTTCTCCTCACCCGTCATCTGGGCGAAGGTGCGCCCATCGCCCTCATTGGGCTGGAAAATGCTGTCGTAGCCGAAGCCCCCTGTGCCATGGCGCTCCATCAGGATGTGCCCGTCCACACGGCCCTCAAACAGACGTTCCTCGCCGTCACGAATCAGACAGATGGCCGTACGAAAGTGGGCCGTGCGCTGCTCCATGGGCACATCAGCCATCAGGCGCAGCACCTTGTCGATGTTGCGCTCACTGTCGTGCGCCACGCCGCCATAGCGCGCACTCATCACACCAGGCTCGCCGCCCAGGGCATCAATCTCAAGCCCCGTGTCATCGCTGAAGCAGTCATAGCCATAATGCGTTTTGATATACTCGGCCTTGAGGCGCGCGTTGCCCTCGATGGTGTCGGCCGTCTCGGGGATGTCCTCGTGGCAATCAATGTCGGCCAAACTCAGCACCTGGTAGCGGTCGCCCATGATTTGTCGCAGTTCCTCCAACTTGTGGGCATTGTTGGTCGCAAAAACAATCTTCTTTTTTTCCATTGTCAGTCGTGACTAAATGATGCTGCAAAATTAGACATTTTGGTTGACTTATGCAAATGCTGAGCATTTTAGATGTCGTGACAAGCAACTTGACTCATAACAAATGCGGTGTTTGGCCACACATTGCTGACTACAGATAAGATTTCGCCCAAATGTGGTGCTAACGACCTACATTTGGGCGAAACGTTGTCTATACTTGGTCACAATGTGTGCGATGCCGTGAACAATCACTTGACCACCTTCTTGGTCACGCAGTCGCCACGCTTCTCAATGACGATGCCAGGCCTAGGCCCTGCCAACTTCATGCCATTGAGGTCATAGTACTCGACCGGCTGGTTGTCGACATGGATGTCGTTGACTGCTGTAATGGTATGCTCATTGTAGGGGAACTTCAAAATCAAGTCGAACGCATTCTTCCGGTCTGCATCATAGATGGTGTAGACAATCTCGACTGTACCATAGTCGGTGATCTCTTTGAGATGCATCCACGAGTCAATCATCAGGTCATAGTTCTGATGAAGTGAAGTCTCGATGGTCGAACGCCTGATTCTGCCTTGAGGTGCCTCGGTGAAGTCTTCATCGTCGCTGCGCTGCGTCACCAAGTAGTCGTCCGACGACCACACATTCTTGATGACGATGTTGCAGTGAAACCAGGTGGGTGACAAGACGATATTGCTCACTTCCACCTTATAATCTTGACCGAAGATGGTGACCGCCTTCTCAACCAACGTGTTGTTTTCCTTGTTGATGTAAACATCGGTCAGCATGATCTCATCACTGTCGAGATTGTTGTAAGCCAGAGCGCACAACGATGTCAGGCATGCCATGCATGCAATAAAAATTTTCTTCATAGATTTAGTTTAGCGTGTAAATAATTAGGGTTAAAAAATCTCTTATTTTGGATGATTGGTTTTTGTTCAGCATTGAGCACAAACTTCCACCCCCATCATTGGTGAGGGTGGAAAATGCGGATTAGTTTGCTTCTTGTTTATCGCCTCTTGTCAAAGCACGATGTTGACCAGCTTGTTGGGCACGACGATGACCTTCTTGGGCGTGGCGCCCTCGAGCCACTTGGCGGCACCCTCGTGGGCCAGAGCGGCCTTCTCGACCTCAGCAGCCTCGGTACCGGCAGCCACAAAGATGTCGTAGCGCGGACGGCCCTTGATCATCACGGTGTACTTGATGGTCGACTCCTTGAGGTAGTCCTCGTTCCATTTGGGCCACTGTGCGTCGCACACAGTGCCCTCATGGCCAAGCACATGCCACAGTTCCTCAGCCACATGCGGTGCGAACGGCGCCAGCAACACGATGAACTGCTCATAGACCTCGCGAGCATCGCACTTGAGGGCCTGCAGCTCGTTGCGGCAAATCATGAACGCAGCCACACTGGTGTTGAACGAGAACGACTCGATGTCGCCGGTCACCTTCTTGATGAGCTTGTGCAGTGACTTGAGTTCGTCGGCCGTGGCCGCACGGTCGGTCAGCGCCAGCTTGTCGCCCTTGAAAATCAGGTTCCACAGCTTCTTGATGAAGTTGTGCACACCGTCGATACCATTCGTGTCCCAGGGCTTACTGGCCTCCAGCGGACCAAGGAACATCTCATAGAGTCGCAACGTGTCGGCACCGAAGAGTTCTACCACCACATCGGGATTGACAACGTTGAACATCGACTTGGACATCTTCTCGATCGACCAGCCGCAGATATACTTGCCATTCTCAAGGATGAACTCGGCGTTGCGGTACTCAGGCCTCCACTCGCGGAACTTGTCGATGTCGAGTGCGTCGTTGCTCACGATGTTGACATCCACATGGATGGGGGTCACATCATACTTGTCCTTGAGGTTGTAGGACACAAACGTGTTGGTGTCCTTGATGCGATAGACAAAGTTGCTGCGCCCCTGAATCATGCCCTGGTTGACGAGTTTGCGGAATGGCTCCTTCTCGCACACGTAGCCGTAGTCATAGAGGAACTTGTTCCAGAATCGGCTGTAGATAAGGTGACCCGTGGCATGCTCGGTGCCACCGACATAGAGGTCGACCTGCCGCCAGTAGTTGTTGGCTTCACGCGAGACCAGCGCCTTGTCGTTGTGGGGGTCCATATAGCGCAGATAGTAGGCGCTCGACCCAGCAAAGCCAGGCATGGTGCACAATTCCAGGGGCTGACCATCCTTCGTGGTCCAGTTCTTGGCGCGGCCCAGCGGGGGCTCACCCGTCTCGGTGGGCAGGAAGGCGTCGACCTCGGGCAGCTGCAGGGGCAGCTCGCTCTCGTCCAGAGGCTGTGGCTGGCCGTCAGCATCATAGTAGATGGGGAACGGCTCGCCCCAGTAGCGCTGGCGGCTGAAGATGGCATCGCGCAAGCGATAGTTGACCTTGACACGGCCCAGTCCAGCCTCGGCAATGAATTTCTTGGTCTTCTCGATAGCCTCTTTGACGGTCAGACCATTGAGTTGCAGCAAGTCATTGCTCGAGTTCATCATGATACCCTCCTTGGCGTCGAAGCTCTCCTCAGTGACATCGGCACCCTCGACCAGCGGAATGATAGGCAGGTCGAAGTGACGGGCGAAGGCATAGTCGCGGCTGTCGTGGGCAGGCACTGCCATGATGGCGCCAGTGCCATAGCCAGCCAGCACATAGTCGCTGATGTAGATGGGAATCTCCTTGCCGGTGACGGGGTTGATGGCATATGAGCCAGTAAACACGCCGCTCACCTTCTTCTCAATCATGCGTTCGCGCTCGGTCTTGTGCTTAACCTCGTCCAGATAGTCGTCGACAGCCTGACGCTGCTCGGGAGTGACCACCTCGTCGACGTAGATGCTTTCGGGTGCCAGCACCATGAACGTCACACCGAAGATGGTGTCGGCACGCGTGGTGAAGATGAGAAGGTTCTTGCCCGTTCCAGCCACCTCAAAGTTCATCTCGGCACCCTCGCTATAGCCAATCCAGTTGCGCTGGGTCTCCTTGATGCTGTCGGTCCACTCGATGGTGTCCAGGTCGCGCAGCAGTCGTGGGGCATAAGCACTGACGCGCAAGCACCACTGGTTCATCACCTTCTGTTCGACAGGATAGCCACCGCGCACACTCACGCCCTCGCTCACCTCGTCGTTGGCCAGCACAGTGCCCAACTTGGGGCACCAGTTGACCATGGTCTTTCCGCGATAGGCGATGCGATAGTTCATCAGCACGTTCTCCTTCTCGACCTTGGTCATGGCGTTCCAATCATCGGCGGTGAAGGTGTCGGTCGAACTGGTGTGCGCATTGCAGCCGTCGGTGCCATATTGTTCGAAGTGAGCGACAAGCTCCTCGATGGGACACGCCTTCTCGATGGCAGTGTTATAGTAGCTCTTGAACATGAGCAAGAATGCCCACTGCGTCCACTTGTAGTACTTGGGGTCGCAGGTGCGCACCTCGCGGTTCCAGTCGTAGCAGAACCCAATCTTGTCGAGCTGCTCGCGGTAACGGGTGATGTTCTTGACCGTGGTCACCTCGGGGTGTTGACCAGTCTGTATAGCATACTGCTCGGCTGGCAATCCATAGGCGTCATATCCCATGGGATGAAGCACGTTGAAGCCTTGCAGACGCTTGTAGCGTGCATAGATGTCGCTGGCGATGTATCCCAGCGGGTGTCCCACGTGCAGTCCAGCTCCCGAGGGATAGGGAAACATGTCCAGCACATAGAATTTGGGACGATTGTTATCGACCTCGGCACGGTAGACGCCATTGTCGCGCCACCACTGTTGCCACTTCTGCTCAATCTCGCGGAAATTATAGTCCATCGTTTAATCTAATTGAGAATTGAAAATTGAGAATCTTCAGCATCACTGAATTTTGGACTCCTACCTCCCAATCCTCTTGGGTTTTACAAAAATCGCGCAAAGGTACTAAAAAAAAATGAGACTTGAGAATTGAGAACTGAGAATTGAATTATTACGGCTAATAATTTGGCTGTTTACCCGAAATGTTGTAATTTTGCAGCATTACTAGTGGAAACACACAAAAAAACGAACAACACAATGGAAACAAATCAGAACGACCAAGCGATTATCGAGCGCATCAAGTATCTCATGGACGAGCTGAGATACAAACAGGTAGAATTTGCCCAAAAGATTGACATCAATGCATCCAACCTGTCGAAGTACCTCAATGGACGATTGCCTGTCAGCCAGGCACTCATCAACCGCATTGTGGTCAACCTGGGGGTGTCGAAGCAGTGGCTGGAGCAGGGCACCGACCTGCCATTTGCCAAGCAGGTGTCCACACCCACCCTGGCTGTGCCCACCGTGCAGCTGGCCAACCAGGGAACACCCGTCTATGACATCGATGTGACTGCGGGATCGATGCCACGCTCGGCCATGTTCACCGACGACCGCATCGTGGGCTGGGTAGACCTCCCGGGCATGCCATCGGGCTCGCGCATCATCAAGGTCAGTGGCGACTCGATGAAACCCGTCATCTGCAATGGCGACTATGTGGCCATACGTGAGCTCACCAGCATGCGCCACATCTTCTGGGGCGAGATCTATGTTGTTCTGCTCGACGACTACCGACTCATCAAGTATGTACGCCGCAACCAAGACCCGAACCTGGTGACGCTGCGCAGTGCCAACAAGGACTATGACGACATGGACGTGCTGCGCAGCGACATCCGCGAGATGATGATTGTGCAACAAGTGCTGCACATCGACACACGGATATAACTGAAGACCAGCGTGGCTGCCGCATGGCAATAGGGAACGCAAAAAAACGACACCGAAAACACAAATTCTTGACCCTTAATGATTAATTCTTAATTAATTGTTGTAACTTTGCGCTTCGTTTCTAGTCTAAAAAACAAAATGCAGAACAATGAAAGGAATTAAGACATATCTGATGACAGCCATCATGGTGATGGCTATGGCCTGGAGCATGAGCGCACAGGCACAGGTGCTGCGCGACGCCGACTACAAGAGCGTGGGGCGCATAGCCGGAAACGGGCTGGTGCGCGACGCATCACAGCGCAGCATCGGCTCGTTTGAGGCTGACGGCACTGTCAAGGACAAGGCCGGTGTGACGCGCGGGCGCATCAGCCGCCTGGAAATCTTCGATGCATCGGGCACACGCATCGGGTATATCAAGACCGATGGCACTGTGTGTGACGGCGAGAGCCGAGTGCTGGGCACCATCAACCTGAATGACGGAAAGGTGACCGATACCAACCAGCGTGTGTTGGGCTTTGCTCGCGGCATCCGTGTCGACTGGATTGCATGCTACTACTTCTTTGACTTCTTCAAACCGACCAGGTAGTCAATGAAGCATTCACTATTACCGCTGTTGGTTGCCTGCCTGATGGCGGGCAACTTGTTTGCATCGTCACAGCTGCCGAACGATGCTGAGTTGCGCCGGATGGCAGCTCAGATGCTGATGGTGGGGTTTCGGGGCGACTCGGTCAGCGAAACAAGCGACGCAGCACGCTATGTGCGCGACTTGGGGGTGGGCGCTATTATCCTGTTTGACGTCGACCTCACGGGCGATGCCACCATCGGCTCGCGCAACATCACCAGCCGCCAGAAGCTGCAACGCATGACTGCACAACTGCAACGTTGGGGTGGAGGGCGACTACTCATTGCGCTGGACCAGGAGGGCGGGCGCGTGCAGCGCCTCAAGCCACAATATGGCTACGAGCAGCTGCCATCGGCCGCACAGATTGGACAGATGCAACGCAGCGACTCCACTCGGCACTATGCACGACTGATGGCCAGACAGCTGTCGCAGAGCGGTGTCAACATCAATCTAGCGCCCGTAGTCGACCTGCTCAACCCCGACACGCCAGGGCTGGGAAAGATTGACCGCTGTTACTCGGCCAGTCCGTCGGTTGTGGCATGGCATGCCGGCATGCTGGTCGACGAGCATCACCGGCAGGGTGTGATGTGCACGCTCAAGCACTTTCCCGGACACGGCAACGCCACCAGCGACTCACACTGGGGGCTGGTGGATGTGACCGACACATGGCAGCCCACCGAGCTGCGCCCCTATGAGCTGCTCATCGGGCAGGGCAAAGTCGATCTGGTGATGACAGCACATATCTTCAACCGCACCATCGATCCCGACTATCCCGCCACGTTGTCGCACAAGACGTTGACTGGCGTGCTGCGTCGTCAGCTCCACTACGATGGCGTCATTCTAAGCGATGACATGTACATGCAGGGCATCATCGACCACTATCAGATTGAGCCGGCACTGGTGCTGGCCATCAATGCCGGGTGCGACATGCTGTGCGTGGGCAACAACATCTCCACCGGTTTTGAGGCCGACCGACCATTCCACTTGGTCGACATGATTGTGCGGGCAGTGAAGGACGGCCGCATCGCGCTGAGTCGCATCCAGGAGGCCAACAGGCGCATCAACTCACTGAAAAACAAGATTAAACAATGAATAACGACTTGAACATCTACTGCGTCAACACGGGGCAGTATATCCCCATCACGGGCGGCGAGAGCCTGCTCGACATCTACAACCGTATGGAGCCCAAGCCTCACCCCCATCCGGTGATGGCCCGTGTCAACAACAAGAGCGAGGACCTGCGCTTCAGCGTCTACCGCCCCAAGCAGGTCGAGTTTCTGGGACTGGAGCACGCTTCGGCCCAGCGGGCCTACATCCGCACGCTCTGTATGGTCATGTACAAGGCGGTCAACGACCGCTATCCCGGCAAGCGTCTGCGCTTCATGCACAACGTGTCGGGAGGATACTACTGTGTGTTTAAGCACGACAATCAGCCCATCACACCCGAGGTCATCGACCGCATCCAGTCCAAGATGGAAGAAATCATCGAACACAACATCCCACTGGTGGGCCACGAGCGTCTCACCAAGGACGTGATTGAGATGTTCAGGCAGCAAGGACTCAACGACAAGGTGCGCCTGCTGAGCTCGGTGCACGAGCTCTACACCAAATATTATCAGCTGGGCGACATCATCGACAGTTTCTACGGACCGCTGATGCCGTCGACTGGTTATTTGCAGGCGTTCGACCTGGTCCCCTATGAGGGCGGTGTGCTGCTATTGGGCCCAGACTGGAAAGATACCACCCAGGTGGCAAAGCTTGTCGAGCAACCCAAGATGTTCAACGCATTCACCGAGTACACACAGTTCAACGACATCATCGGCATCGATGACGTGGGCTACCTCAATCATGCCATCAAGAGCCAATATGCCTCGCTGCTCATCAATGTGGCCGAGGCCCTGCATAACCGCAAGTTTGGCGAGATGGCCTACGACATTGCACAACGCTATAAGCAGGGCGGTGCACGCGTGGTACTCATCGCCGGACCCTCGTCGAGCGGCAAGACCACCAGCAGCAAGCGACTCGCCATCCAGCTGGTCGCCAACTACATTCGCCCCAAGGTCATTGAGCTGGACAACTACTTTGTCAACCGCGACCAGACACCGCGCGACGAGACTGGAGACTATGACTACGAGTCAATTTACGCCCTAGACTTGGCACAGTTCAATCAGGACATGGAAGACCTGCTGGCAGGCAAAGAAGTGAAAATGCCCACCTACAACTTTGCCCTGGGACAACGCGAGTACCGTGGCAACACCTTGCGACTCGAAAAGAACAACGTGCTGCTCATCGAGGGTATCCATGGATTGAATCCCCTGCTGACACAGGGCATCGCCGAGGAGCTGAAGTACCGCATCTTCGTGAGCGCGCTCACCACACTGAGCATCGACGACCACAACTGGATACCGACCACTGACAACCGCTTGTTGCGCCGCATTGTGCGTGACGCCAAGTACCGTGGTGCAAGCGCTCGTGACACGATTGCTCGCTGGCCCAGCGTTCGTCGTGGCGAGGAGAAGTGGATTTTGCCCTATCAGGAGAATGCCGATGCCATGTTCAACTCATCGTTGCTATTTGAACTGGCGGTGATGAAGGAGTATGCCGAACCCATCCTCAAGGAGGTTCCGGCCGACTGCCCAGAGTATGCCGAGGCATGGCGCCTGCTCAAGTTCTTGAGCTACTTCGAGTCGCTAGAGGAGAAAGATATCCCCCACACCAGCTTGCTGCGAGAGTTCCTGGGTGGCAGCAGCTTCCATTACTAGAATCTTTAGAACTACAAACAAATCACAATGAATTCTGACACGGTTCAGTATGCCGCGACTCAGTCGCGGCCTGCAGGCATCGCTGCCATCGTCGTCGTGGCACAGGATGGCGCCATCGGGCGCGATGGTGACCTGTTGTGCCACCTGCCCGCCGACCTCAAGCACTTCAAGAACCTGACCATGGGCCACAGCATCGTCATGGGGCGACGCACCTTCGAGTCGTTCCCCAAGGGTGCTCTGCCTGGACGCCAGAACATCGTCATCACGCACAATAAGCACTATCATCCGCAGGGCGTGACCGTGGTGCACAGTGTCGACGAGGCACTGCAGGCAGCAACCATGCCGGGAGAAATCTTCATCATCGGCGGTGCACAAATCTATGCCGCGACCATCGACATGGTGCAGACCTTGCACCTCACTCGCCTGCATGCAACATTCGACGAGGCCGACGCCTTCTTTCCCGCCATCAACCCCGATGAGTGGCAGCAACTGAACTGCGAGAGGCACGATGCCGATGAGCGCAACCCCTATGCCTACGACTTTGTCACCCTGGTGCGTAAAAGCTGATATGGACAACATCTACACCACACACACCTTGCCCAACGGGCTGCGCATGGTGCATGTGCGCACCAGTTCGCCCGTGGCATGGTGCGGCCTTGCCGTCAATGCTGGCAGCCGAGACGATGGCGAGGGACGCTATGGCCTGGCCCACTTTGTCGAGCACACCATCTTCAAGGGCACGACACACCGCCGCTCGTGGCACATCATCAATCGCATGGAGAGCATCGGTGGCGAGCTGAATGCCTACACCACCAAGGAGCACACCATGGTCTACTCGGTGTTTCCGGCACAGCACTTGGCACGTGCCGTCGAGCTCATAGCCGACCTGGTGAAGTGCTCAACATTCCCTCACGACGAGATTGAACGTGAACGCGATGTGGTGCTCGAGGAGGCCGACAGCTATCGCGACACGCCCAGCGACGCCGTCTATGACGATGTCGAGGACATCCTGTTTGCCGGCAGTGCACTGGGGCACAACATCCTGGGCATCGAGGAGCATTTGCGACAGCTTGGGTCGGAACAATGCATGGAATACCTGAAGTCGCTCTATGTGCCCGACAACATGGCATTCTTTGTGGTCGGCCCGATGGCTCCCGGGCGAGCCTTCCGACTGGCCGAACACCACCTGGGGGGCATGGACTGCCCGCTGCACCGCACACCCCGTGAAGTGCCAGTGGTCAATGCTCCCAGCCGCCACACCGTCGAATTGGGGTTGCACCAGGCCCACACCGTGGCAGCTATGCGCCTGCCCAGCCTCTACAGTGATGAGCGGTTTGCCCTGTCGCTGCTCAACAACATCTTGGGTGGCCCAGGCATGAACTCGCTGCTCAACGTCCAACTGCGCGAGCGCCGCGGCTATGTCTACACCGTCGAGTCGTCCATCAGCTTGATGAGCGACTGTGGACTGATGCAGATCTACATGGGCTGTGACCCCAGCGACATCCGCTCAAGCCTGCGGGTTATCGACCATGTGACGCGTGACTTGGCCGAGAACATCCTGTCTGACCGACGGCTGGATGCTGCCAAGCGCCAATATTGCGGCCAACTGCTGCTGGCTGCCGACAGCGCTGAGTGGATGGCAATGAATGCCGGCCGCAACATGCTGTGCCATGGGCAGATGACCACACTCGAGCAGATGACAGAGTGCATCACCAGTGTCACACCCGAGCAGTTGCGGCATGCAGCTCGGCACATTACCCTAGACAACGCCACCGTGCTCACACTACAGTGAGCATCCTACAATTCAAGACATCGAGGGCTGCGCCAGTGGTGGCGCAGCCCTTGATGTTTATTAGTGCGACAACAAGGAAGTTACTTCACCACCTTGTAGGTCTTGTTGCCATCGATGACGATGTTGATGCCTGGGAACGGACGGTCGCTCACCTGGCCCATCGGGTTGACGTAACGCACACCCTGGCGGCCATCGGCCTCGATGCCAGTGATGGCGGTGTTCTGGTCCTCGACAAACGCCGCGTTGACATTGACCGCACTGGCTGGCATGGCAAACGTGTAGGTGAAGTCATCCACCTTGGTCAGCTCGATGGCCTCGGGGGCCTTGCGCGGTGCGCCGGTGGGGGTTGTCTCCTGCTCGTCGACAGTGGTGACAGTCAGGCTGCCCAGCTTGTAGCCATCGGCGGGTGTGACAGTCAGGGTGACGGTCTGGCCCATGGTTGCCTCGGTGGCATCGGCGGTGACAGTGCCGTTCTCAACCTCCGGGATGTTGATGGCGTAGGTAGCCAACTCAAACTCTGCCACGAGAAGCACATCCTGTGCCGGCATCACAAACTGGTTGCCCCGGTCATGTTGGTGGTTGTAGTCCCAGTGTAATACAACGTCACCTGCTCTGCCTGGGCCGTGACGCATAGCAGAGCCATCATCATCAATAGCGATAGAATCTTCTTCATGTTGATGTTTTTTAAAATTGGGTTAATATATCAAGTGGATTGTAAATTTCAACCAAAATAATCGCATTTCGCAAGGCGAAAAAACGGAACAAATTCCATTTCAACCGCTTACGGAATGCAAAGACACAACATTATTCTCAAACAAACGTAAAGAAAATGTTGTTTTTAACTATGTTTTAAGGTAGGGTCAATTACATGATGGTGCCGGGGACGCGTGCTGCCAATATAATGTATCGGCCTTACTACTTTACTACACTACTACTAAAAAAACTACTTACTCCTTAACTACTTGTCAGTACTGCGGCTGATGCGCCAGCCAATGGCTGCCACCAGCAGCGTCATCAGCGGACACAGCATGTTGAAGAAGCAGTAAGGCAGGTAGGTCAGTGTGGGCACACCCAGCACGGTAGCTTGAGTCATGCCGCATGTGTTCCACGGAACCAGCACCGATGTCACAGTGACGGCGTCCTCGGTGGTGCGGCTCAGCAATCGTCCTTCATAACCTTCCTTACGGTACACCTCGCGGAACATATCGGCATTGAGCACAATGCTGATAAACTGGTCGCCGGTGGTGAGATTGAGCAGCAAGCCCGAGAGCACGGTCGAGCCCACCAGCGAGAAACGGGTGCGCACCCAACGCACAATCACAGCAGTCAAACTCTGGATCATGCCGCTGGCCAGCATGGCGGCACCAAAGCACATGGCACAGATGATGAGCCAGATGGTGTTGAGCATACCAGCCATGCCACCCGTCGACACCAGGTCGTTCAGTGCTGCATAGCCGGTGTCAACTGCAGTCGCGCTACAGTAGGTGATGGTCAGACCCTTTGTGAGAGCGGCAGCAGTGCCCAACGACGGGTCGCCGGCTATCTGCGTCAGTATGTGCGGCTGAAGGATGAGTGCGGTGATGCCTGCCAGCAACGACGAGACAAACAGAACGATGAGCGACGGCACTTTGCGCCAAATCAGAACACCGGTCGCTAGCGGCACAAGCAACGTCCACAACGAGATGTTGAACGTAGATGACAGGCCGCGAGTATACTGTTCGATGTGTAGCTCCCCTTCGCTGCCGAAACCCAGGCCGGCAATGGTATAGACCAGCAATGCAATGAGCAGGGCCGGCACAGTGGTGTGCATCATGTAGCGGATGTGCACAAAGATGTCGACACCTGTGGCCGACGAGGCCAGGATGGTGGTGTCGCTCAGTGGCGACATCTTGTCGCCAAAGTAGGCTCCCGAGATGATGGCACCCGCGGTCCAAGCTGTGCTGATGCCCAGAGCTTGACCGATGGCCAGCAAAGCCACACCCAGCGTGGCAACGGTGGTCCATGAACTGCCCGACAGCAGCGACACAAGCGAGCAAATGATACATGCGCTGACCAGGAAGAACCGCGGCGACAGCAACTGAACACCATAGTAGATGAGCGTGGGTACAACACCGCCTACCATCCACGACCCAGCAAGCATACCCACGGCCAACAAAATCATCAGCGTCACAAAGATGCCACTCATCGTCTGTGCCATCTGCTGCTCAAACATCTTCCACGGAACGTGGTAGAACACCATCGAGATGAACACGCACACAGCCACGCCCATCAACAGCGCCGTCTGGCTGCCACCAGCCAGCGAGTCGCTGCCAAATAGCGCGATGACCACCACCAGCAGCCCAATCAGCACCACCAGTGGCAAGGCTGCAACCAGCGGATGAGGAAGTTGTCTAGAATTATCGTCCATGACTAAAATCATTATCACGAATTAGAGAATTATCGAAAATTTAGCATCTGCCGACTAAATAATCCTTTAATTCCCTAATTCGTGACAAAAAAGTATTCAGTTGTCTTTTGTAGGTTAGCGCAGCTGAGCACCGAGTTGGGTCTCAAGCGCCTTGATGACCTTCTGCATCACAGCGTCAATCTGCTTGTCTTGCAGGGTCTTCTGGTCGTCTTGCAACGTCATGCTGATAGCGTAAGACTTCTTGCCGGCAGCCAGTTTGTTGCTCTCGTAGACGTCAAACAGACCCACCTCGCGCAACAACTTCTTGTCGCAGCCCATGACCACGCGGCGGATGTCGTCGTAGGTCACCTCGCGGTCAACCAGCAAAGCCAAGTCGCGGCGCACGGGCAGCGTCTTGGGCAGGTCACGATACTTGATGTCCTTCTTGGCAGCCATGCGGCAGGCCAGCTTCCAGTCGACCTGGGCGTAGAACACCTCTTGGTCCACGTCAGTAGCCTTGAGCACCTTGTCGGTGACCACACCCAGCGTGGCCAAGAGCTTGCCTCCACGATTGCGGTAGGCCAAGGCGGGATTGACTGTGTCATCGGCAGTCTGCTCCAGGGTCAAGTCGGCCAGGTCGATGCCCATGTTGATGAGCACATTCTCCAGGTCGCTCTTGAGGTCATAGACGGTGACACGGCGTGCCTTGTCGGCCCACGAGTCGCCATGGTTGTTGCCGGTCATCCACAGGCCCAGCATGGTGCTCTCGGTGTAGGGTGCCAGCGCTTTTTCCTCCTGGCTCACGTTGCCGTCATAATGATAGACGTTACCGAACTCATAGAGACGCAGGTTCTGGTTCTTGTGATTGATGTTGCGGGCCACACTCTCCATGCCCCCGAAGAGCAGCGTCTGCCGCATGACATTGAGGTCGCTGCTCAGCGGATTCATGATGTGCACACAGTGCACCTCGGGATAGGTCTCGCACTCGGTATAATAGGCCGATGGCGTGAGCGAGTTGTTCATCATCTCGTGGTAGCCCAGCGAGGTCAGCTGGTTGCTGATGTGCTCCTGCATGTTGTCGGCAAAGTCCACCTGATCTTGCTGGCTCAGGCTCACATGCATGCTGTGGCTGAACTCGATGTTGTTGTAGCCATACACACGCAAGATGTCCTCGACCACATCGCACGGACGCTGCACGTCCACACGATAGGTGGGAACCTCAAGTTGCAGGTGTTCGTCGTCCTCGGCCACAATCTTCATCTCCAGGCTGGTGACGATGCTCTTGATGGTCTCGTGGTCCAGTTCCTTGCCGATGAGACCAGTCACATAATCATAGCGCAGGTCGACCGCAAATCCTGGGAAGTCGTGGGCCTTGACATCGACGATGTCGCCACAGATTTCGCCGCCCGCCAACTGCTTGACCAGCATGGCGGCCAACTTGAGGTTATAGACCGTCTCGTTGGGATCGATGCCGCGCTCAAAGCGGAACGACGCGTCGGTGTTCAGCCCGAAGCGACGGGCCGTCTTGCGTATCCAAGTGGGATGGAAGTAGGCGCTCTCCAGGAACACATCGGTCGTCTGCTCGGTCACACCCGAGTCCAGACCGCCAAACACGCCGCCAATGCACATCTCGTCCTCGGCGTTGCAAATCATCAGGTCGCGCTCGGTGAGCGTACGCTCCACGCCGTCCAGGGTCACAAACTTGGTGCCGGCCGGGGCCGTGCGCACCACCACGCGGTCACCCTTGACCTTCTGGAGGTCAAAGCAGTGCATGGGTTGCCCCATGCCCAACAGCATATAGTTGGTGATGTCAACAATCACGTTGATGGGACGCTGTCCCACAGCCATCAGCCAGTCACGCAGCCACTTGGGGCTTTCGCCCACTTTGACACCGCGCACCGTGATGCCGCTGTAGCGAGGGCAAGCCTCGGCGTTGAGCACCTCGACGGGGATGCCGCCATCAGCGCGGTCAATCTTGAAAGCCTCCACACTGGGGCGGGTCAACGTGCCCTTTCGACCATTCTGCTTGCACCATGCAGCCAGATCGCGTGCCACGCCATAGTGCGACGCGCCGTCGATGCGGTTGGGCGTGAGGTCGACCTCGATGAGCCAGTCATCCTCGATGCCATAATACTCGGCAGCAGGCATGCCCACACGCGTGTCGTCGGGCAAGACGATGATGCCGTCGTGGCTCGTGCCCACACCGATCTCGTCCTCGGCGCAGATCATGCCCAGCGACTCCTCGCCACGCATCTTCGACCGCTTGATAGTGAACTCCTTGTCACCGTCATAGAGTTTCGTGCCCAGTGTGGCAACAATCACCTTCTGCCCGGCAGCCACATTGGGTGCTCCGCACACAATCTGCACAGGCTCTTCGCCATTTCCCAGGTCCACCGTGGTGATGTGCAGGTGGTCGCTATTGGGGTGTTCAATGCAGGTGAGCACATGTCCCACCACCAGCCCGCGCAGTCCGCCACGGATGGTCTCGACACGCTCCAGCGCACCCACTTCCAGTCCCAGACTGGTCAGTGCCACACTCACCTCATCGGGTGTGAGGTCGGTGTCGATGTAATGTTTCAGCCATTTATACGAAATGTTCATATCTTTGAGTTTTGAGTTTCAAGTTACGAGTTTTGCGTTTCAACTTGCAAAGGTACGACAATAAATTGAAACTGGCCGAGCCGAGCCGGTTGTTTTTCACTTTTTTGTGCCACAACGACATCAAAGAAAGATTTTTTGCGTCACCCTGTTGCCGAATCACAAATGATTCGTACATGTGCCACCATCGACAGTGAACAGTGAACAGAAGCGTCCCTGCTGTCACGACTAGAGGCTAAAGTCTCCAACGCTGTGTAGCTATGGTACCCGACAATCGAAAAAACAAATTTCTCGACCGCTTAAAGCCGCCAATTCCCGATTTTTAGCTATATTTGCAGTCCAAAATACAAAATCCAAAACCTGATATGAAAACCATCATCATGAGCGCCGCATTAATTGCCGCAACAGGTGTGGCCACACAGGCCCGCACCATCCAGTATCCCGAGGCACGACGAGTTGACACGGTCGACACTTACTTTGGCACCCCCGTGGCCGACCCTTATCGCTGGCTTGAGGATGACAATAGCGCCGAGACTGCCGCGTGGGTCAAGGCTGAGAACCAGTTGACTCAAGACTATCTGAAGAAGATTCCTTTCCGCAACAAGGTCAAGAAACGCATCACCGAGCTCGCCAACTTTGAGAAGGTGGGCGCACCCTTCAAGGTCAAAGACAAGTTCTACTTCTTCAAGAACAATGGTCTGCAGAACCAAAGTGTGCTCTATGTGCGCGACAACATGGATGCCGAGCCACGCGTGGTGCTCGACCCCAACACACTGTCGGCCGACGGCACAGTGGCGCTGAGCGGTGTCGACTTTTCGCACGACGGACGATATATGGCATACGTCATTTCGCGCAACGGCAGCGACTGGAACGAAATCTATGTGCTGGACCTGCACACGGGCAAGCTGCTTGACGACCACATTGTGTGGGCCAAGTTTACCGACGCACAGTGGCTGGGCGACGGGTTCTTCTACAGCTGCTATGACGCGCCCGAGGACGCCAAGTCGTCAAAGAACGAGTATCACAAGGTCAAGTATCACAAGCTGGGCACGCCGCAGAGCGAGGACTACATCGAGCTGCAGAACCAGCGCGAGCCGCTGCTGTTCCACCAGGTGACAGTGTCTGATGACGAGCGCTACCTCTTCGGCTGGGTGAGCGATGGCGATGGCAACGAGTTGTGGGTCAAGGACCTGAAAGACCGCAACCCGCACTATGTGCGCCTGGCCGGCAACATGCGTTATGCCTACAGCCCCATCGGCATCCAGGACGGCAAAATCTATGTCTTCACCAACGACGGTGCGCCGCGATACAAAATCCGCGCCTACGATGCCAACCACTTGGGTGAGAACAACTTCACCGACTTTGTCCCTGAAAAGGAGTGGGTGTTGAGCGGCGCACAGATGGCCGACCACCAGTTTATCCTCACCTACGACCGCGACGCTTCGAGCCACCCCTACGTCTACGACCGTCAGGGCCGCGAGGTGCGCGAGATTGAGCTACCCACGTTCGGCTCGGTGGGCTTCAGCAGCAAGCAAGACCAGCAGGAGGTGTTCTACAGCTTCACTAGCTACGTGTTCCCCACATCAATTTATAGCTATGACATGGCCACCGGGCAGTCACGCGAGATCTTCCGACCCAAGGTGGCTCTCACTCCCGAGAACTATGTGACCGAGCAGGTGTTCTACACCAGCAAGGACGGCACCAAGATTCCGATGTTCCTCATCTACAAGAAGGGTCTCAAGCGCGACGGCAAGCGCCCGGTGTTCCTCTATGGCTACGGAGGGTTCAACGTCAGCCTCAACCCCGCGTTCAGCTACAGCCGCACTCCCTTCTGCATGATTGACGCAGGAGGCATCGGCGCGTTCACCAACTTGCGCGGCGGCGGCGAGTATGGCGAGCAGTGGCACGAGGCCGGCACCAAGCTTCAGAAGCAGAATGTGTTTGACGACTTCATTGCAGCAGCCGAGTGGCTCATCAAGCAGGGCTACACCACGCCCAAGAAGATTGCCTGCAACGGAGCCAGCAATGGCGGACTGCTCGTCGGTGCGGTGGTCAACCAACGTCCCGACCTGTTTGGTGCTGCTGTGCCGCAGGTGGGTGTGATGGACATGCTGCGCTATCACCGTTTCACCATCGGCTGGAACTGGGCACCTGACTATGGCCGCAGCGACGACTCAAAGGAGATGTTTGAGTATCTCAAAGGCTACTCGCCGCTGCACACCATCCGCAACGACGGCACCCCCTACCCGCCCATCCTGGTCACCAGTGGCGACCATGACGACCGCGTCGTGCCTGCCCACTCGTTCAAGTACGCCGCCACGCTCCAGGCCAGCAACACCGGCGACGCCGTCAAGCTCATCCGCGTCGACATCAACGCCGGACATGGTGGCGGCAAACCCATCAGCAAGGTCATTGACGAGTACACCGACATACACTCCTTCATCCTCTACAACCTGGGAGTCAAGTACTGAACCACCGCATCATTTAGACGCTAGACACCCCCGTTCGGGCAGAGTGCAAATCTGCCTGAACGGGGGTGTTAGCGACCGGTAGCCGCGTTATCGGTATGACACTATCGTCGCAGCCAGCCGATGAGGTCGCGATAGCTGGTCTTCTTGCCATAGAGCAGGATGCCGATGCGATAGATGCGCGAGGCAATCCACACCATCAGCGCGGCTGTGCCAAAGAGCAGAATGATGCTCAATGCCAGCTGCCACAGGGGCACGTCGAAGGGCAACCTGACCATCATCACGATGGGCGATGTGAACGGTATCATCGAGCACCACAGCGCCATCGGGCCGTTGGGGTTCTCCACGCAAGCCATGCCGGCATAGAGGGAGATGATCATGATGATGATGATGGGCGTGGTGAACTGCGAGGCGTCGTTGGCCTGGTCGACGGCCGAGCCGAAGGCGGCAAACAGTGCGGCATAGAGCAGATAACCGCCGATGAAGTAAAAGATGAACGCCAAGAATATCTGCAGGTAGTTGACGCCCAAGATGGCCTGGACGATGCCGCTCATGTCGGCATTGCCACCCTCAGCCAGGGCGGCCTGCAAGGCGGCGGGGTCATTGGACATGGCAAAAGTATCGCCCATGGCCAGACCCAAAGTGCTGCCAGCAACCGCACTCAACGCCAGCATCACCACGGTCCAGATGGCCAGCTGCGTCAGGCCCACAAGCGCCACACCGATAATCTTGCCCATCATCAACTCGAAGGGCTTGCACGAGCTGACGATCACCTCGACGATGCGGTTGGTCTTCTCCTCGATGACACCATTCATGATCATGGCGCCATACATCAGCACGAACATGTAGATGAGGAACGCCAGCACAAAGCCGATGCCCATGGCAATCTCGGTGCTGGTCTCGGTCTCGGTACCGTCGTCGGTCCACTTGACGCTCTTGACATCGACATTGACGCTCGACTCGTCGATCATCTGCTGCAGGTTGGGCACGCCATAACTGGCCACATGGGCACGCGTGATGGTGTCGCTCAACTGACGACCTAGCGACATCTTGAGTGACGCGTTGATGGTCTTGTCGCTGTAGATGGTGAGCTGGTGCACCGAGTCGATGTCATGCGGGATGACAACAACGGCTGCCAGCTGTCCATCGGCTTGCGCATAGAACTTGTGCGGGTCGGCCACCGTGTCGCCACGCAGGGGCATGAAGTGATAGAGGTCGGTGTCGGTGAGCGCACTGCCATAGCGGCCGGTCTGGTCGATGACGGCGACCGTCTCGACATCGCTGCCCTCGCGGTTGAGGTAGCCGATGCCGATGGGCAATAGCACACAAGCAATCATCAGGATGGGGATGAGGATGGTCATGATGATGAACGACTTACGTCCCACCATCGACATGTATTCGCGGGCAATAATCAATTTAAGCTTGCTCATGGTCTTGGTCTTTAACAGTGTTTACAAAGATGTCGTGCATCGACGGCAATATCTCATGGAAGCCGGTGAGGGCGCAGTGGTCGTTGAGCCAGGCTATGGCATCGTGCATGCTCACACCGGCCTGCAGACGCACCTGCGTCTCGCGACCACTGCCCGAAGTTGGCAAGATGGTGTAGAGCGCATCGCACGGCTGCAGTTGCTGGCCGGGCGATAAATCAACAGCCAGAATGCCCTGCTTGTGCTGTTGACGGATGTCATCGACGTTGCCATCAAGAACCACACGCGAGTGGTTGATGAGCGTGATGCGCTCGCAGATGGCCTCGACACTCTCCATGTTGTGGGTCGAGAACAGCACCGTGCTGCCTTCTTGCTTGAGACGCAAAATCTCTGCCTTGAGCTGGTCGGCATTGACCGGATCGAAGCCTGAGAAAGGCTCGTCGAAGATGAGCAGCTGCGGGCGATGGATGACGGTGGCGATGAACTGAACCTTCTGCTGCATGCCCTTGCTCAGGGCCTCGAGCTTCTTGTCGCGCCACTCGCCCAGGTCAAACCGCTCGAGCCACTGCTGCATCTCGGCGGTGGCCGTGGCCTTGTCCATACCCTTGAGCCGAGCCAGATACACTATCTGGTCGCCAACCTTCATCTTCTTGTACAAACCGCGCTCTTCGGGCAGATAGCCGATGTGTACCACGTCATCGTCGGTGATGGCACGGCCATCGAGCTTCACCGTGCCACTGTCCTGGTGGGTGATGCGGTTGATGATGCGTATCAGCGAGGTCTTGCCAGCACCATTGGGCCCTAGCAGGCCATAGATGCACCCTCGTGGCACGTCCATGCTCACATGGTCCAGTGCCAGATGTCCGTCATACTGCTTGACTACATCGCGTATTTCAATGTAATTGTCCACTTTTATTTAATTGAGAATGGTGAATTGATAATCCCTATGTCGTTAGGTTTTTTGCCTATTTGACGCAGCCATGTGGCGATTTATTACACCCCTGAAGCAAAAAATGTTGTCAAGAGCTAGACGCTAGACGTTAGACGCTAGTCATGCCAGTAGGGATGTGCCTTGGCACGTCCGCAGCAGCCAAGGGAAATTGCGTGAGCACTTCTGTGCATTCAGTGGATTCTGTGTTTTTAGTATCAGTCTATCTGAGGAGAACGGAGTTGCCAGAAGGCAACGGCGGCAGCGGCGGCTACGTTGAGCGAGTCCACGCTGTGGTGCATGGGGATGCGAGCAACATAGTCGGCCTGGAGGATGGTGTCGTGTGCCAGACCATCACCCTCGGTGCCCATAACTATGGCCAGACGCGGCTCGCCACACAACATGGGGTCGTCGATGGGAACCGAACGGTCGGTCAAGGCCATCGCCACGGTCTTGAAACCCAGGTCATTCAGGCTAGTAATGGGACCTTCGAGCCATGTCCACGGCACCAGAAACACACTGCCCATCGACACTCGCACGGCACGACGGTTCAAGGGGTCGCACGACGTGGGTGTAAGCAGCACGGCGTCGATGCCCAGCGCAGCTGCCGAGCGAAAGATGGCTCCGATGTTAGTGGTGTCGACCACACTGTCGATGACAACCACGCGACGCGCACCACGACACACCTCATCGACAGGACGAGGCAACGGGCGACGCATGGCGCACAACACACCACGCGTCAGCGTGTAGCCAGTGAGCTGCGCCAGCAGGTCACGCTCGCCAGTGAAGATGGGGATGTCGCCACAACGGGCAATAATCGGCGCGGCATCACCAGTGATGTGACGACGCTCGCACAACAGCGACAGAGGCTGGTAGCCAGCATCCAGTGCCACACCGATCACTTTTGGACTCTCGGCAATGAAGATGCCACGCTCAGGGTCGAGGCGGTTGCGCAACTGGGCCTCGGTGAGCGCACCATAGACCTCAACGCCAGGCTGGGTGAGAGAGGTGACTTCGATGAGGTTCATAATGGCAGTTCAAAGGCGAGCCGCTCGACGTGGCGACCGCCATGGAAGTAGTAGCATTTTCCTGTCAACTTGTAGCCACGGTTGGCAATGAGCGCCAGCATCTCACGATTGTCGTGGTTGGTGTCGACACGCACGCTGGCCCAGCCGCGGTCGCGGCTCAGCTGCTCGGCTTGAGCAAAAAACTGGTGACCGATGCCATGGCCACGATAGTCCAGGTCGATGGCCGCACGGTGCACCACTGTGTAGGGGCCTGGCGTGAGCCACTGCCCGTCCAGCTGGTCATAGGACGGCTCGCCGCCCAGCGCGATGGCGCAGTAGGCCACTACACGCCCATCGCGCTCGACGACCCAGCCCTCGCCACGGGCGATGTCGCCATGCACGGCCTCGGCAGTGGGATACTTGTCGTCCCACTGGTCACGACCATTGGCCATCATCCACGACGCGGCCTGGCGCAAGATGCGCCACACCTGGTTATAGTCGTTTTCTGTCGCTTGCCGCATCATGCCAGGCGAGCAAGGAGTTCGACCGTCACACGCCAGATGTCGTCGATGGTGTGCAGCTCCACACGTTCGCGGGTGCTGTGCGGCTCAACAATGCGAGGCCCAATCGACGCCATTTCGATACCGGGATACTTCTGGACAAAAAAGCCTGCCTCGAGCACAAAGTGCATCGCCACCTTGCGGGGACGCCAACCCAGCACGTCCTGGAACACATCGCTCGTCAGGTTCAGAAAGTCGCTGTCAGGGTTCTCCTGCCATGCCGGGGCCGACATCACAAGCTCGGTCGTGGCGCCCCACTGCGCAAACACTTCCTTGATAGCCAGACCAGTCTGCTCCATCTCGGCCACATCAAAGCTGCGCGTGTGCGTGCTCACTGTCATCTCGTCGCGCTCGGTGCGAATCAGGCCCACATTGTTCGATGTGTGCACCGTTCCTTCCATCGCCTGGCTCATGGCGATGACTCCTTGCGGTGTCTGTCCCAATGCCTCCATCAGCGCCACCACACAGTCGGGATCGATGACCTGTGCCTGTGGTGTGCATGGCTCAATGGTGCAATGGATGTCGGGATCGGTCAAGCCATACTCGTCGTGCAGCCACTCATTGAAGTGGTCCTCGCGCTCCTCGACTTGCTCGACGGCATCCTCAGAGGGCACACAGATGATGGCCTCGCCACGACTGGCTATCGAGGCGCTGGCATCGCCCGCACTGAAACTGGCAACATTGACGATGGCCTCGTCGGCAATGGCATTGAGCAGAGCCCACAGCAACGTCACGGCACTGGCACGACCCTTGTTGATGTCGACACCCGAGTGCCCACCACGACCGCCATCGATGCCGATGCGATACCAGCAATGGTCGCGCGGGGCATTGACACGACGCAGTGGCAGATGGTGGATCTGCAGATACGCCCCAGCGGCACCGGTGGTGATGGTGTCATAGTCCTCACTGTCCAGATTGATGACCTTGCGCCCGCGGATGAAGTCGGCCGACAGGTTGCTTGCACCGGTCATGCCATCCTCCTCGTTGGTGGTGGTGATGACCTCCAGCGGTCCGTGCACAATCTTGTCGTCGGCCAGGATAGCAAGCGCCATCGACAGACCGATGCCGTTGTCCGCGCCGAGCGAGGTGCCACGCGCATGCATCCAGCCGTCCTCCGTATAGGACTCGATGGGGTCGGTCAACGGGTCATACTCCTTGCCGGGCTCGGCAACACACACCATGTCCATGTGGTTGAGGATGACAATGGGCGTGGCACCTTCATGCCCAGGTGTGGCAGCCTTGCGGATGACCACACAATTGTGGTCGTCACGGCTGTAGTCCAATCCATGCTGTTGGGCAAAGTTGCACAAGAAGTCGGCTGCACGCTCCTCGTGATGCGACGGACGAGGCGTGTGGTTGAGTTGTTTGAACAAGTCATAAACGACTTGCGACGAAGGGATATAAGTCATGACAATTTGTATTTATTGACTATCAATTTCCGATATGTTGTCAAAATTTTTTAAAAAAATATTGAGAAAACTAGGAAGTCTGCAATATTTGTAATATCTTTGTAGCGAAATTTAGAGAAACAACGACTATGCTTAAACTTGCTCTGACATATCTTATTCTTATCAATGTTGTTACGTTTTGCGTCTATGCACTTGACAAGCAACGAGCCAGAAAGGGGAAATGGCGCGTCAGCGAAGCCACACTGGTCATGCTTGCCATCATCGGCGGATCGTTGGGAGCGTTGCTAGCCATGTTCATTTGCAGGCACAAAACCAGACACACACGATTCATCGTGGGCATTCCCGCCATCTTGCTGGCACAGCTGGCCATTGCCTTCTTAATGCTGGGATAGAAAGCACACATCTCACGCGACACCACCCTAACGGCGCACCACATTGTGGATGGCGCGACCCATATTGTCGGCAATGTCGCTGGCAATCAAGCCATAGCAGTCATGCTCCTGAGCGGCCAAGTCGCCCGACAGGCCATGCAGATAGATACCCAGAGCCACAGCCAGGTCGGGCGTGTAGCCCTGAGCAATGAGTGCAGCAATCACGCCCGTGAGCACATCACCACTGCCGGCAGTGGCCATGCCGGCATTGCCACTGCTGTTGATATACACCTTGCCGTCGGGACGAACCGTCATGGTGTGGTGGCCCTTCAGCACAATGGTGATTTCGTAGAGACGAGACACCTCGATGGCCTTGCGCAGACGCTCCTCGTCGGTGTGGTGTTCACCGAACAGACGGTCAAACTCATTGGCGTGCGGCGTGAGCACCGAACCCTTAGGAATGCTGCGAAGCAACATCGGCCGACGGGCTATGCAGTTGAGCGCATCAGCATCGAGCAGACAGGGACGACGGAAACTCTTGAGGAAGGCGTCGACAGCCTCGACCGTCTCGTCGCTGGTGCCCAAGCCAGGACCCAGTGCAACCACGCTGTACTGATGGTGAAGGTCGATGGCTGTGGTCACAATCTCATGGACATCTGGCTCAAAGATTACCTCAGGAACAGCTGTCTGCAACGGCACAAAACCGCAACGCGGAGCATGCACCGTCACCAGGCCGGCACCCGTGCGCATGGCAGCGCGAGACGCCAGGATGGCGGCACCCATCATCCCATAGCTGCCAGCAATGAGCAGAATGGTGCCATAGTCATATTTGTTGCTGAACGGATCACGCTCGATAATCATGCCATGAGCGTCCTCGTGCTCGATGAGGTAGAAGTCGGTGGGAGTGGCTGCGATGGCCTCGGTGCTCATCTCCAAATCCAGAATCTTCAAATCGCCGATATAGCGGGCATTCTCCTGGAAGAAGAACGACAGACGGCGGAAGTTGAAAGTCAGCGTCAGGTCGGCACAGATGATGTTGCGGGGGTCTGTGCCCATGTTCCACTCACCGAACAGGCCCGAAGGCATGTCGATCGACACAACGTAGGCGTCACTGTCGTTGATATACTGCACCATCTGGGCATAGCCGCTGCGCAACGGGTCGCGCAGCCCCGACCCGAACAGAGCGTCTATCACCACGTCGTCATCGGTCAACTCGGGCGGAGTGAACGTGTCGGTCACCTCGATGAAATCCAAGTCGTCCAGCTCAAGCAGACGGTCACGATTAGTCGAACAGCACTTCGACAACTGCGACGAGCGGATGTTGAACAGATACACCTCGGGATGATAGCCCTGGGCGTGCAGCAAGCGCGCCACACACAGCCCGTCACCGCCATTGTCGCCAGGACCGGAAAAGATGATGATGTGCTTGTTGGGACGCCAGCGAGCCACAATCTCATAGGTCACCGCCTCGGCAGCACGCTCCATCAGGTCGAGCCGAGACATGTTCTCTTTCTCTATTGTTTTCTCTTCGATACGGCGGATGCCGTCGGTGGTAAATATCTTCATATATACAGAGCGAGTCAGTTGAAATTTAGTCGTTTAGCCGCTTCAATGGCACCACAGAATCGGGTGCCGCCGGTTCAAGTCTACAAAGTTAGTGTTTTTTTTGCGTCAATCGAGAAAAAAAACAAAAAAACTATCGAAAAATATTTTGTTCTTTCCCCTCTTTGGGGGATGATTAAAGAGAGTTCCCAAAAAAGCTGCGTTTTTCATTGTGTACTTCACTCTACTTGCACTAATGGTTGGATAAAATGCTCACGCCCGGCCATCAGCGAGCAAGCTCGCATGGCCTCGCTGAATCGTATTTTGGGCGGTGTTTCGGCAAAAAAAATGTAAAACTACGTTTTTCATTTTGTATTGCGCGCAACTTGCACTAATTTTGCCGAAAAATTCGACATCTATGGATACAGTGACCTACAATGGGCTCACTTTTGAGCCCTATCTGACACGTGAACAGATTGCACAACAAGTGCAGCGCGTGGCACAAGAAATCAAGCACGACTACCCCAACGGCAACCCTCTGTTCTTGTGCGTACTAAACGGAGCATTTGTCTTTGCGGCCGACCTGTTCCGTGCCTGCCAGCTGCCCGAAGCCGAAATTACCTTCATTCGCTTCAAGAGCTATGAAGGAACCAGCTCGACAGGACGTGTGCGCGAGATTATGGGACTCAACGAAGACATCGAGGGACGAGACATTGTCATCATCGAGGACATCGTCGACACGGGAGTCACAGCCTACCAGCTGAGACAGATGCTGCTTGAGCGCAAGCCCAACAGCGTCAAGATGGCAACACTCCTCTACAAACCTGGATCGCTCAAACTGGGCACACCACCCGAGTATGTCGGCTTTGAGATTCCATCAAAGTTCATCATCGGTTATGGACTCGACCTCGACGGCCTGGCACGCAACTTGAGCGACATCTATGTCGTCAAAAGTTAGACGTTAGATGTTAGACGTTGGTCGTTAATATATCGAATGCTCGAATAATCGAATGCTCGAATGCTCGCAACGCGAAACTCGAAACACAAAACTCGAAACTTAAAAACTTAAATAAAATGCTTAATATCGTGATTTTTGGTGCCCCGGGCTCAGGCAAGGGCACACAGAGTGACAACATCATCAAGGAGTACAACTTGTTTCACATCAGCACAGGCGATGTGCTGCGCGACAACATCAAGCGTGGAACCGAGCTCGGAGCCACTGCAAAGGCCTATATGGACAAGGGGCAACTCATTCCCGACGAGCTCATGATCAGCATCCTGGCCGATGTGCTTGACGCAAACAAGGAGGCAGCAAGCGAGGGAGTTATCTTCGACGGATTTCCACGCACCATCCCACAGGCCGAGGCTCTTGAGGCCATGCTGCAAGAGCGCGGCACCAGCATCAGTGCTGTGGTGGGGCTGGAAGTGCCCGAGCAAGAACTCGTCGAGCGCATCCTACTGCGCGGCAAGATGACCGGACGCAGCGACGACAACCCCGAGACGGTGAAAAACCGACTCGCAGTCTATCACAATCAGACCTCGCCACTGCAGGCCTTCTATCAGCAGAAGGGCCTTTATCACGCCATCAAGGGCACTGGCAAGATTGAGGACATCTTTGCAGACATCAAGCAAGCTATCGACTCGGTCAAGTGATTTTTTAGGCTATTAGCCTTAAGCAATAAGCTTTAAGCCTAGAAAAAATGTGCCGCGCCATCGTTGGCGCGGCACATTTTTGTCTAGCCTCAATCGCTGCCAAAGTTGATGGTGGCACTCGTGCCAGGCTTCTTGGGTGCGGCGGGCTTGGTGGCCTGCTCAGCTGCCTTGGCCGCCTGTGTGGCAGCCGCCTGACGCTTCTCGCGAATGGCGGTCTTGTCGTCGGGCTTGCGCTTGTAGGCCGGTGTGCGCTCCAGCAAGTCGACCAGCTCGTCGTTGTCGATGTCCTCAGGCGTGAGCAGGATGAACTGCGCCTCGTCTTTGCGCGTCTGCATCTCGGCAATAGCCGCTGCGCCATACTCCTCCTGCAGTCGCTTGTCGGCATCGGCCGGTGCGGCGGGCACCTCGGCGGCCACCGACTCGGTGCGCCGATGACGCACCACCGGTGCGGGCGACTCCTTCTCGAGCGAGACATTAAATCCTGCTGCCAGCACTGTAATCTTGATTTTGTCCTCGAGCGAGCGGTCGTGGGCATATCCCGTGATCACGTCCACCTCTTGGCTGAAGTTGGCCATGAACTCCTCGACCTCGCTCAACTCTTGAGTCTTGAACGGATTTTTGCTGTCGGGATTATAGTAGACGTTAATCAAAATCTTGCGCGAACCATAGACGTCACGGTTCTTGAGCAACGGAGACTCCAGAGCATCCTCGATGGCCTTGGTCACGCGGTGCTCGCCCTCGCCATATCCGCTGCTGATGATGGCAACACCGCCATCGCGCAGCGTGGTGTTGACGTCCATAAAGTCGACGTTCACCTGGCCCTCGGCGGTGATGAGCTCGCTGATCGAGCGTGCAGCAGTCGACAGTGTGTCATCGGCCTTGCCAAAGGCGTTGTTGAAGTCCAAGTCGGGATAGATGTCAATCAGGCGCTGATTGTTGATGATGAGCAATGCGTCAACATATTTGCTCATCTCGTCAGCACCGGCTAGAGCCTTGAGAATCTTCTTCTGCCCCTCGAACAAGAAGGGGATAGTGACGATGCCGATGGTGAGCACGCCCTTCTCGTGGGCGATGCGGGCCACCACAGGTGCCGCGCCGGTACCGGTGCCGCCGCCCATGCCGGCGGTGATAAACACCATCTTGGTCTCGTCGTCAAACAGTGCTGCAATCTCGGCCTCGCTCTCCTCGGCAGCAGCCTTGGCACGCTCAGGCACATTGCCGGCACCGAGACCATTGGTCGTTTTCGGCCCGATGAGCACACGGTTGGGTACTGGCGACATGTTCAGTGCCTGACGGTCGGTGTTGATCACGACAAACGACACGCCCTCGACATTCTGCGCCCACATGTGGTTGATGGCGTTGTTGCCGCCACCGCCCACGCCCACCACCTTGATAATGGTCGGGTTCTTCTTCTCCTCAAAACCAGGGTTCTGGTCCACAGAGTCATAAATGTTTGGTCTCATATAGTGTAGTTTTTTGTTTCAAATAAGCAGGTGGACAGGTAAGGGAGTCTAGTTACTAGTCGTCGGTGTCATCTTCCGAGAACATGTCGGCTGCCTTGCCCTTGAGACGCTCCCAGAAGCCGGCTTTCTTGGGCTTCTTCGGCTCCTTTGCAGGCTGTTCGCGCTCGGGCTCGGGGGTGACGGGCCGCTTGGGTTCCACCTCGAAACCGGCGTCGTAGTTGCGACGGGTGATGCAGCTGTCGCCAGGCTGGATATCGGCTGCGGCCTTGGCCAGCAGGCAGAATGCCTCAATATACTCAGTGCGGTTGAAGCTGTGATTGAGGATGTTGAGCGACTGAGGATAGTGCCCCATGCGCACGCTCAGCTTGGTTGTCTCCTCGAGTTTCTTGGCCATACCTTGCAACTGCGATCCGCCACCGATGAGTACAATGGTGCGGATGTCGTCGGTGGTCATCCCGGCCAGGTTGAGCTGGTTCTTGATGTTAGCGATGATCTCGCGGTTGCGAGCAGCGATGAAGTTGGCCGCCTCGCTGCTGTTCACGCCCTCAATGACGATGTTGTCAACATTGGCTTCGAGCGGGTTGTTGATGTTCTTCTTCACACGCTCGGCAGTGTCCTCTAGTACACTCAGACCATTGCTGATGTCGCGGGTGATGTTGCGTCCACCCAGCGGCAGTGTCGACAGGTAGGCCAGCGAGCCGTCCTTGTAGATGCTCACCGTCGTGGTCTCGGCACCCAGATCGACAAGCATGCAGCCCAGCCGCTCGCTGTCGGTGAGCACATACTCGCCCACGGCCAGCGGGGTGACAATGTAGTCCTTGACATTGATGCCAAAGCTCATCACGCGTGTCAGGTTCTGCTTGATGGTGGGTTTGGCAACTATCAGGTTGGCCTTGATCTTGATGCTCGAGCCATAGCCCCCCACAGGGTCTGCGGTCACATTCTTGTCCACCAGATAGGTGCGAGGCACCACAGCGATGGTCTCATAGTTCTTAATGGGGTTGCGGCTGGCATCGCGGATGATGGCAGCTATCACCTCGGCTGTAATGGCCTTGCTGGCATCCAGGCTGCGGTTGACCTCGCTCACCTCGCTGTGCAGCGACCTGCCGCTCACGCCGATGTAGACCTGGTTGACGTCGCCGCCCACCTGGTCCTCGATGTTCTTAATGATGCGGTTGATGGCGGCCTTGACATTCTCCACATTCTGCACGCAGCCATAGCGCACACAGTTGCTGAGCCGTTCCTCGACCAGATGGCTCACGCTCACCATGCCCGCAGGCGACTTCTCGGCCACAGCACCCACAATCTTGCTGGACCCAATCTCAAATGCTACAATATACTGGTTCTTATCCATAGTTATGATGTTTTGTTTTTTCTATTTCGAGTCACAAGCCCCCCATCGTCCCCCTAGCCCCCTAAAGGGGGAATCAGCCACATTGTACACCCCCCTTAGGGGGGCTTGGGGGGGACACACAGACCTTTACCCCTTACCCTTTACCCCTTACCCTTCGTTGGTTTAAATGGGCAAAGTTAGCATTTTTTGTGAGAACAAGCAAGGTTATTGTTGTTTCTTGTCTCTTGTTTCTTGCTTTTTGTCGCTTGTCGCTTGTTTCTTCTTGCTGTCGACAGCCAGGGTGTGGCGGTCTTCGTCGATCGACATGGTCTGGATGTCGGTCTCGGGTTCGTCGTAGGCCGAGTCGTAGGTCATCTCAATCTTCACAGCCTTGTGACGACGGGTGGCCACGACCTGGTGGTCCCACTTGACCGAGATGGTGTCGTAGGTCTCCCACCCCTTGGCAGGCATGACCTTGCGGTAGAAGAGCTTGAGCTTGCGGAACTTGGCCTCATAGTCAGCGGCATTGCCCATGTTGACGACGTGGCCATAGATGGCGGGGACAATGAAGATGTTGTCGCTGTCGCGCATGGTGAACATGGTCACCAGCGAGCGCAGCAGCGAGTCGCCCTCGACATATTGCACCATGGGCAACAGCCGGGTGGCGGGGTAACGATCGGTGAAGTGCCCCTGCACCACCGGAACGTCGGCATGATAGCTGGCTGTGGCGCTCATCTTCTTGCCGTAGCGGTTGACATAGTAGCTCTGGTCGCCGTCGAAGACCCTGAGCACGGGCACCAGTTGGCTGACGCGAATCATCAGCACGCCATCGGGACCCTTGACACACTCGGCCTTCTCCAGATAGTCCGACCGCTGCAATGCCTGCTCGATGCGACTGGCATCGATTTGCCACATGGGTTTGCCCACGACCTTGAAGCCCAGGCTGGCCAGCTCGGTAATGACGCCTTGCGGGGTGACAAACTGTGTGCTGTCGGCATTGTCGATGGTTACCTCGACGCGCTGGCACAGCTCATCGGCTGCCTTGCCGCGGGCCCAGAAGATGCCCCACAGCAGCAGCCCCGCCATGACCAGCAATATCATATTTTGAATAATCCGTTTCAATTTTTCTTTTTTTAGACGAAAAAGACATAAAGACAATTTTTTATATTGGCCATTTGCAATCTTTATTGTCTTGTTCTGAATATTCGATATTTCCTTTTTATTTGAACTTTATCAGGATTGCCAAAATTGAGAATAATGCCATTGTCTATCCCCGTAGCAGTCAGATAAGAAACTGTTTGCAGCTCATGAGTCACATCGATATTTCTCGTGGCCTTGATTTCAATGACAACCCTGTCATTGACAATGAGATCGGCTATATAGTCACCTACTTGATACCCTTTATACCTCACATCAATGGAGACCTGTTGCTTAACCTCATAGCCTCTAGAGCGAAGTTCTATTGCCATGGCATTCTCATAGACTTTCTCTAAAAAGCCTGGCTTAAGCGCACCTCTGACTTCATAGGCACTTTGAACTATGTCTGACATGATTTGTTCAACATCCATACATATAAAAATATGTCTTTATGTCTTTATTGTCTGAAACTAGAGTAGCTGCTGGCGGATGTCGGGCAAGAGGCGGTCGATATCGCCGGCACCGACGGTCAACAAAACGTCAAAGTTAAGGCTTTTAATCGATTCGACCAATTTTTCGCGCGGAATTATAGCTTTTTTAGCACATGTGAGCCTGTTGAGTATGATCTCGCTGGTGACACCGGGAATGGGCTGCTCGCGTGCTGGATAGATGGGAAGCAGATAGACCTCGTCGGCCAGCGACAGCACCTGGGCAAACTCGGGCGCGAAGTCGCGTGTGCGAGTGTAGAGATGCGGCTGAAAAATGACACCCAACCGGCGGCCAGGATAGAGGTCGCGCACACTGGTGATGCTAGCGCGCAACTCGTCAGGGTGGTGGGCATAGTCGTCAATCATCACGCGTCCGTGCTCGCCGGGCTCTTTCAGCCAGAACTCAAAGCGGCGCTTGGGGCCCTGGAAGGTGGCGATGGCGCGGCGCATGTCATCAGCGCTAACCTCAGTGAGCCGGCAAGCCGCCATGGCTGCGATGGCATTATCGATGTTGATGTCGACGGGCACCCCCAGGCTGATGTCGGCTATCACCTCCCATGGCGTGACCAGGTCGAAGGTGATGTCGCCGTCAGCCTTGCGGATGTTCTGCGCATGGAAGTCGCCATCATGGCGGCTGTAGGTGTACACCTTCACACCCTCGTGCGGACGTGGCACAAGTTTCAGCCCCGTGTGCACGATGAGTGCTCCGTCGGGCCTAATGAGCGAGGTGAAGTGGGCAAAGCTCTCCAGATAGGCCTCCTCGGTGCCATAGATGTCGAGGTGGTCGGGATCGGTAGAGGTGATCACGGCAACCCAGGGAGTGAGCTGATGGAACGAGCGGTCAAACTCGTCGGCCTCGATGACCGAGTAGGGACTAGAGTCGCTCAGCAAGAAGTTGGAGCCATAGTTGCGCAAGATGCCCCCCAAGAAGGCGTTACACCCCACCCCACTCTGGTGCAGGATGTGCGCCGCCATGCTCGATGTGGTGGTCTTGCCATGGGTGCCAGCAAAGCACAATCCACGGCTGTGCATGGTGACGATGCCAAGCGCCTTGGCGCGTTTGATGACCTCAAAGCCATTGTCGCAGAACCACCTCAGCACAGGATGGTCGGCCGGCATAGCTGCGGTGTAGACCACCAGGGTCTGCTCGGGGTCGCGGCACCAGTCGGGAATGAGCGACGGGTCGTCGCTATAGTCGATGTGCACACCCTCGGACTCCAGTTCATGCGTGAGTTCGCTTGGAGTGCGGTCATAACCGGCCACACGGCATCCGCGTGCCAGAAAGTAGCGCTCCAATGCGGCCATTCCAATGCCGCCCGCGCCAATAAAGTAGATATTTTGTTTCATTGTTCTTTTAAAGATCGCCCTTCGGGCTGGTAGACCGCTATGCTGGTAGACCGCCCTTTGGGACTGGTTGATTTTAGGATTTTAAGTCATAATTCTTCTTTAGACCGGAAATCATGCGAGATATTTCTTTGATGTCAAGTGCCACAGCATCAAAAATCTCCTTTGTAATATACTCTAAATCTAGTGCCAAGGAACTCGTCTCATTTGGTCGCATAGTGCAAACTGCTCAACCTTAGGGAATTGGTTGAGAACCAGATAGGTGCTCTTAACCATGGCTCGAGATTTCTGCCACACGATTAACTTTTCGAAGGAGAATTTTGAATTTTCCATTATGTCAATAAATGCAAAGATTCCATATACTACCAGCGAAGCGTTCTACCAGCGCGGAGCGCGATCTACCCACTGATAATCTTGAAAATTTCGTCGACGATGCGGGCTGCACTGTTGCGCTGAGCCATGGCAGCGACATTCTCGGCCAACGTCTTGAGTACGCCGTCGTTAGTGACGGTGCGCAGCATGCATTCGACAAGCTCGTTGGGTGCATCGGCATCGCGCACCATGATGGCCGCGTTGCGGCTCGCAAGGGCCTGGGCATTCTTGGTCTGATGGTCCTCGGCCACGTTGGGCGATGGCACCAGGATGGCTGGCAGACCCAGGCATTGTATCTCGCTGATACTGCTCGCACCAGCACGCGACACCACCAGGTCGGCGGCACGGTAGGCCATGTCCATGTTGCTGATAAAGTCAGTGCGCAGCACATTGGTCACCCCCGAAGCTGCCAAGTCTTCCTCGCTGGTGCCACGGTTGGTCTTGCCGGTCTGCCAGATGACCTGCACCTGATTGGCGGACTGACCGATGCGCTCCAACCCGGCACTGATCACACGGTTGACGCTCAATGCGCCCAGGCTGCCACCGATGATGAGGATGGTGCGCTTGTCGGGGTCCACACCCATGGCGCGCCGCGCCTCGGCTTGAGAGGCTGTGCACTCCAGCAAGTTCTGGCGGATGGGGTTGCCCGTGAGCACGATGCGGTCGGCGGGGAAGAAGCGTTCCATGCCCTCATAGGCCACGCAGATGCAGCGAGCGTCTGCACCCAGCTGCTTGTTGGTCACGCCGGCATAAGAATTCTGCTCCTGCAGCAGCGTGGGGATGCCCATGCGCTGAGCGGCCTTCAGGGTCGGACCGCTGGCATAGCCGCCCACACCGATGGCGATGTCGGGCTTGAAATCGCTGATGATGCCACGAGCCATGCGCATGCTCTTGAGCAGGTGATACACCACCTTGACATTGCGAAGCAAGTGCCTACGGTCAAAACCCATGACCGGCAAGCCCTTGATCTCGTAGCCTGCTGCAGGCACGCGTTCCATTTCCATGCGCCCCTGGGCACCCACAAACAGGATGCGGGCATCGGGCATGCGCCGGCTGATTTCGCCGGCTATCGACAGCGCGGGAAAGATGTGGCCGCCAGTGCCACCACCGCTGATGATAAAGCTTTTCATCTTCTTTTTTCTTTTATTCGATTGCTCGATTGTTCGATTGCTCGATCATTCGATTTTACTTCATAGTTTATTTCCACACATTCTTGGGCACAATCTGGGTGGGATTCACCGCATCCAGGCCCTCGGGCAACACAGCGTTGTCGGCCTTGTTGTTCTTGTTGTTATAGTTGGCGATGGTGCGGCTCACACTGAGCATCACACCAAAGGCCACACTGATGACAATGATGCTCGTGCCACCCACCGAAATCAGCGGCAAGGGCTGACCCGAGACAGGGAACACACCCACATTGATGGCCATGTGGAACAATGCCTGCAACGTGATGAATGATGCCATTCCGATGATGAGCAGGCTAGGCAACACACGCGTGCTGCGTTGCACGATCATCGCCGCTCGTGCCAACAGCCACAGATACAGCACCAGCAGCAGCACACCACCGATCATACCCGTCTCCTCGATGATAATCGAGTAGATATAGTCGCTGAAGGCAAGCGGCAGTCGGCTGCACTCACGCGACTGACCGATGCCCACACCATGCACACCACCATGAGCCTGAGCCATGCGAGAGAACATCTCCTGCTGGTTCTTGTTGGTGATGGGACGATAGACCAGCGAGTCGCTATACCACCACGCCTTGAGGCGGTTGACCCAGGTGGCCGATCGCCCGAACTCGGGTGTATCGCCGGCTGCAGCTGCCCCAGCCACACTGTCGGCTGCGGCGCCCTGGGCTACAAACTCGGTCTGGGCCTGGGCGATCACTTGGTCGGTATCATCGTTGTGGTGCTTGATCAGGAAGAACATGCCTCCGATGATGACATAGGCGCCAAACAACAGGACAATCTTACGGAACTGCGCACCACCGATGACCAGCATCGCCACGCTGATGGCCATCAGCAGCAGGGTGTTGGTCATACCCGAGCGAATCATCAGTCCACCATAGATGGTCACCGCCGCACCGGCAGCAATCATGCCGCCCGTCGAGATGTCACGGTTCTTCTGGCTCTTGGCCAGGATATAGCTCAGCAACGTCACTATCGACAGCTTGGCTAACTCGGCTGGCTGAAGCGTTACGCCGGGAATGAGCTTCATCACGCGCTGGGCACCATTGATGACCTCGCCGGCCACCATCACATAGATGAGCGTGAAGATGGTGAACAACGCCAAGCCCGGAATCATCAGATACAAGAACTTGCTGTCGTTGTAGTCCCAGCGGTGCAGCACAAACACGCATCCAGCACCGATGCCCAGAAAGACGCACTGCTTGATGACGGGGGCATAGACGCTGGCCGTGGTGATCATGCGGCTCGACGCACTGTAGCTCTCGACTATCGAGATGATGATGAGCGTGAAGTAGATGCCCCATATCCACGGGTCACCATGCTTCTGAGCTATCTCAGCGTATTTTGTCTTCTTGTCTTCGGTCATATTGCATTTTTTACCTTACTGTCAGTAGTTAAGAGAGTTAAGTGGTTTTTAGTAGGGGAGGCCCCACTTAACTCCTTAACTACTTTATAAACTGTTCACCTCCTGCTTGAACTGCGTGCCGCGGTCCTCATAACTCTTGAACAGGTCGAAACTGGCACAGCACGGCGAGAGCAGAACCGTGTCGCCGCTCTGAGCCAACTCGTGACACTTGGCCACACACTCGGCCATCGAGCCGGCATCGGTCACCACGGGCACCTTGCCGTCGAAGAACGCGTGCAGCTTGCGGTTGTCCACACCCAGGCACACGATGGCCTTGACCTTCTCGCGCACAAACGGCTCAATCTCGCTGTAGTCATTGCCCTTGTCCTTGCCGCCCAAAATCAACACCACCGGGTCGCGCATGCTCTCCAGCGCATACCACGTGCTGTTGACATTGGTTGCCTTCGAGTCGTTGATCCAGCGCACGCCGTCAAGCGTACGCACATACTCCAGGCGGTGCTCCACTGCCTGGAAGTCGCCCAAGGCATGGCGGATGACATCTTTTTGGATGTGCAGCACACTGGCACTGATGCTGGCAGCCATCGAGTTATACAGGTTGTGCAGGCCTTGGATGGCCAGCTCGCCGGTGGGCATGGTCCACTGCTCGCCGTCAACGTTGATGCTCATCTCGCCGTCCTTGACCCAGGCCGTGCAACCGTCGCTATGTTCGGCGCTGAAGGGCATCATCTGGGCCTCGGTGTGCATGTGTCGCAACTGCTCGCTGATGATGGGGTCGTCCTGCCAGTAGATGAACACATCGTCGGGACCCTGGTTGCGCATGATGCGGAACTTGGCGGCGACATAGTTCTCCATCTTGTGGTCGTAGCGGTCCAAGTGGTCGGGGGTGATGTTGAGCAGCACGGCCACATTGGCCTTGAAGTCATACATGTTGTCGAGTTGGAAGCTGCTCAGCTCAATCACATACACCTCGTGCGGGTCCTCGGCCACCTGCAGCGCCAGGCTGTTGCCCACATTGCCGGCCAGACCCACGTCCATGCCTGCCTCCTTGAGGATGTGGTAGGTCAGCATCGTCGTCGTGGTCTTGCCGTTGCTACCGGTGATGCACACCATCTTGGCGTCGGTATACCGGCCGGCAAACTCTATCTCGCTGATGATGGGTATGCCGCGCTCCACGGCCTTGACAATGAGCGGAGCCTCCAGCGGAATGCCCGGGCTCTTGACAATCTCGTCGGCGTTGAGGATGAGCTCCTCGCTGTGACCGCCCTCCTCCCAGCTGATGCCGTGCTGTTCGAGCAACTCCTTATACTTGGGCTTGATGTGTCCCATGTCGCTCAGAAACACATCCATGCCCTGTTTCAGTGCGAGCACGGCTGCTCCAGCGCCGCTCTCGCCACCACCTAATACTACTAGTCTCTTCATATATCTTTTTATTTACTGATTACGAGTTTTGAGTTTAGTAACCGTTATAAAATAAGTTGGTATGATTTAGCTCAGTTTTTTAGTTCATTTTTGTTTTGTGAAGAAGGAGTTATGCGGGCATAACAACTGATGAGCAAAGCAAAAAGGGACAAAAAGATGAGCTGGAGATATCAATAATAAATCGTGCCAAGTTATTTTTTATGGTTACTTATCTCACCTTGAAGGTGACGAAGGTCAACACGGCAAGGATGATAGAGATGAGCAAGAAGCGCATCACTATCTTGTTCTCGGGGATGGCGTGGATGGGCTTCTGGAACATGACGTTCTTGATCTTGCCGGCCGGTATCTGGTAGTGGTGATGGATGGGGGCCATCTTGAAGATGCGCTTACCCACACCGGTCTTGCGCTTGGTATACTTGAAGTAGCCGGTCTGCAACATGTTGCTCAGCGCCTCGACAAAGAACACACCACACAGGATGGGCAACAGCCACTCTTTGCGCAGCAGCAAGGCGAACACACCCACGATGCCGCCGATGCACAGACTGCCGGTGTCGCCCATGAACACCTGGGCGGGATAGGAGTTGTACCACAAGAAGCCGATGGTGGCCCCGATGAAGGCTGCGGCATAGATCACCAGCTCGCTACTGTCGGGGATATACATGATGTTGAGATAGGCGGCATAGAAGACATTGCCGCTCAGATAGGCCATGATGGCCAGGGCCACCGCCACAATGGCGCTTGTGCCGCTGGCCAGGCCGTCAAGGCCGTCGGTGAGGTTGGCTGCGTTGCTCACAGCCACGACGATGAAGATGGCCAGGGCGGCAAAAATAAACCAGCCGATGGCACGGGCTGTCTTGCCCTCAAAGCCTACCCACTGCGCCACCTTGGCGTAGTCGAAGTTGTGGTTCTTGATGAAGGGGATGGTGGTCTGCGTACCCTTGACCTGCGGTGAGTGGACCACCTCCATCTGGTTGGTCTCGGGATTGCGCACCTCGGTGTTCTCACTCATGACGATGGCTGGGCTGGCCCACATCACCAGAGCCACTACGATGCCCAGGCCCACCTGTCCGATGACCTTGAACTTACCCTTGAGGCCCTGCTTGTCGTGGTGAGCAATCTTGATGTAGTCGTCCAGGAAACCCAGAGCGCCGCACCACAGCGTGGCCAGAATCATGAGCAACATATAGACGTTGTTGAGCTTGCCCATGAGCAGACACGGCACCAGGATGGCAAAGATGATGATGAGTCCACCCATACTGGGCGTCTGCGACTTGCGGTCTTTCTCCAGACACTTGGCCACATCGTCCTTCTTCTCCTGGTCGGTCTCGTCGAGGTTGGCCAGCACGTCTTGAATCTTCTCGATGGCATCGGTGTGTGACACAATCTTACCGCCGTTGTCCAGGTCGCGCATGTTCTCGCCGCCCTGCCGGTTGTAGTAGGCCTCGAGCTTCTTGATGATCGAGCCACCAATGACGATAGCAAAGAACAGCGACAGGGCCAGCGTCACGCCGGCACGGAAGGTGATATAGTCCATCAGATGCGCACCCGGCACATCAAATTCTTGCAAGTATTGAAACAGATGGTAAAACATCGTGATTAATGAATATTGAGTAATGAATAATGGATAATTTCGTTCTGTTGGCTATGCCGCGGCCTTAGTCGTGGCAGTGATTAGAAGCACGCCCGCAACTCCTCGCGGTCGTCGAAGTGGTGCTTGACGCCCATCACGTCCTGATAGGTCTCGTGACCCTTGCCGGCAACCAGCACCACGTCGCCCGGCTGCGCCAGCAGGCAGGCGGTGCGGATGGCCTCGCGACGGTCGGTAATCTTGATGGTGTGCTGACGGTCATCGTCGCTCAGACCGGCCTCCATGTCGCGCAAGATGGCCTCGGGATCCTCGGTGCGAGGGTTGTCGCTGGTGAGGATAGTGCGATCGCTGCGAAGCGCTGCCTCATGCGCCATGATGGGGCGCTTGGTGGCATCGCGGTCGCCACCGCAACCACACACGCAGATCACCTGCCCGCGCCCGCGAACCAGGTCGCGGATGGTGTCGAGTACGTTGATCAGCGCATCGGGCGTGTGAGCATAGTCGACGATGGCAGTGAAACCCTTGGGCGCATGCAACGTCTGGAAGCGGCCATCAGCGGCATGCAACTGGCTCAGGCTCACCAACACATCATCGCGGTCGATGCCCAGCAGCATCGCTGTGGCAGCAATGGCTGTCAAGTTGTAGGCATTGAAGCGGCCGGTGAGCAACACCTCCACGTCACGCCCATTGATCTGCAAGCTCATGCCATCGATGCGCTCCTCGACCAGACGGCAGTTGAAATCGGCCATCGTGCGCAGCGCATAGGTGTGATGCTGCGCCTGACAGTTCTGTAACATCACCCGGCCCACCTTGTCGTCGACGTTGACCAGAGCGAAGGCCTCGGCAGGCAGTGAGTCGAAGAACATCTTCTTGGCCCTGAGATACTCGTCCATGGTCTTGTGATAGTCCAGGTGGTCCTGCGTCAGGTTGGTGAATACACCACCAGCCCAGCGCAGGCCATCGATGCGATGCTGCACACACGCATGGCTGCTCACCTCCATGAAGGCATAGTCGCAACCTGCCACGACCATCTCATGCAACAGACGGTTGAGGTTCAGGTGGTCGGGGGTGGTCTGTGTCGCTGCCTCCTCACGGCGGTCAATCATATTCTTCACCGTCGACAGCAGACCGGCCTTGTAGCCCAGATGCTGCATCAGTTCATACAGCAGTGTGGCCGTGGTGGTCTTGCCGTTGGTGCCAGTCACACCTACCAGACGCAAGTGCTCGCTGGGATGGTCATACCACGCGCTGGCCACTAGAGCAAGAGCACGTGTGGTGTCGGGCACCACGACATAGGTCACCCCATCGGCCAGCACTTGCGGCAGTTGCTGGCACAGCACGGCTGCAGCACCGGCCTCTGTCACCTGCGGGATGAAGCGGTGTGCGTCGACAGCCACACCCACAACGGCGACAAACAGCTCGCCACCCTTGACCTGGCGCGAGTCGCACAGCACATTGGTGATGTCTATATCGGTGTTGCCCACAACCTGGGTGGGGCATAAGTCTTGCAATAAAAAGTTTAGTTTCTTCATGATTAAATTTTTGGACATTTAACTATAAACTATACACTATAAACTATAAACTAATTCCTCAGCGTCAAGTGTATCACTTGCCCGCGGTCAAACTTGCTGCCCGCCGTCAGGCTCTGACCCACGACATAGCCGTTGCCGCTGAAGCGCACACACAGACCGGCATCCTCCAGACGGCGGATGGCGTCGCGCACCGACAGACCACGCACATTGGGCACACCACCCTTGCCGTTGTCGGGCTTCTGGAATACCTTGGCATTGGGGATGCTAAGACCCTTCTGCAGGTTGGACGCCTGACGAGGGTTGGTGCTGGCAAAGAGTTTGGCCGGAGTCGGCGACTTGGGCACGGCTTTGCCATCCTTGTCGACCGTCACGGCATAGTTGGGCGCATCGCCTAGCAATCCGCGGGCATACATCTTGAGCGCCACATTCTTGAGCACCATGCCGCTGCTGGCACCAGCGCCGCGGTTGGCACCCAGCATCAGCACAACGCATGAGTATTTGGGATTTTCGTAGGGGAAGAAGCCGCAGAATGCCAGACGCTTCTGCGTGCCATAGTGGCCATCGCTGTTGATGGTGTAGGCCGTGCCAGTCTTGCCCGCGATGGCCACATGGTCGTCCTGCAGCCACTTGCGCGCGGTGCCTCGATTGCCCCACACCACGTCGCGCATCATGATTCGCAGTTTCTGGGCAGTCTCGGGACTGCACACATGCTGCCGGATATAGGTCACCGGCACGATGCTGTCGGGCTCGCCCTCGCGCGAGAGCTTCTTCACCAGGTGAGGACGCACATACTTGCCGTCGTTAGCGATGGCATTGTACATGGCCAGCACACTCAGCGGCGGGATGAGCGTCGAGTAGCCAAAGGCCATTCGTGTGAGCGCCACCTTGTCGGCACGCGTCTTGCCCAGGCGGTGGATGATGGGCGCCTGCTCGCCACCGATGCCCGAGTGGAATGGCTCGAAGAAGCCCATGCTCTTGAGCTTGTCGTAGAACCCGCCAGGGTCGTTGCCATAGCGCTTGACAATCAGGCGTGACATGCCCACGTTAGACGACGTCTCGATGATCTGGCGCGGGGTGAGCTGGGCGCCGCCATGAGGGTCATTGATGGCGCGGCCCTCATAGAGCCACGTCGTGCCCGTCGGGATGGGCGCATCGATGTTGCCCACCACTCCCTCCTCGATGGCTATCATCATCGAGATGGGTTTCATCACCGAGCCGGGCTCATAGCCCAGCACGGCATTGTTGCGGCCCTCGACATAGTCGCCGGCCTTGTCGTTCCACTCCAGGTTGCTGATGGCCTTGATCTCGCCTGTGGCAACCTCCATCAGCACACATGTGCCCCAGCGGGCATCGGTCTCGTGAAGCATGCTGTAGAGCTCATTCTCCACGATGTCTTGCAGCGCCACATTGATGGTGGTGGTGATGTCATAGCCCGGAACGGCGGGCTTACTCTCGTGGTTGACAATGTTGTTGGTCAGCTGGATGCGTGTGGCCACACCCGGCTCGCCATAGAGCAGCGAGTCGAGCGCCATCTCCAGACCCGAACGCCCGCGGATGCACGAACTGGTCGAGTCCTGGCCCACATTGCCGATGCTGCGCGAGGCCATTGAGCCGTAGGGGCGGCTACGGCGCACCTGACGCTCGCTGTAGAGGATGCCTTTCTTCAACCCATATTGCTTGAAGAAGGGGAATTCCTTCAGCCGCTGCCACTCGCCGTGGGTGAGCATGCGGCGAATCAGGCGGTAGCTGTGGTTCTTCTTTTTCTTGTCGGTGGTGATGCGCTCATACGACTCGAGCAGCTCGGCGCGCCACTGCTGGGCGTCCTTCGACGGCTCGAGCACGGCCAGGCTGTCGCACAAGGCCGGCAGATACTTGTCCAGCGAGTCCTTCTTCATGCCGGCTGCAAGCCAGTCGATGCGAGCAATGTAATATTGCAGGTTGGCCGCAAGCACAGTGCCGTTGTCGGCCAGCAGTTTGCCACGCTCAGGCTCGATGGGAGTCTCCTTGGTCAGCACACTGTCGGCCTTGCTGTTCCACTCGGCACCATACACCACGGCCGTCTTGAACATGTCCCAAACGATGGCCACAGAGAACGCCAGCACCAGTCCCACGACCAGCGAGTAGCGCAGCAAGATGTGTTTTTTGTTGGTCTCTTTCATTTCTCACTCAATTGATAGGGGGGTTGTTCGGGTGCGCTCAGGTCGATGTGCATCGTGTCGACAAATGCCGTCATCTGGCTCTCGCGTATCATGGAATTATACTTTGCACTGGCATTGACGCAGTCGGTCTTGGCATTCTCGAGCTCGACCTTGAGATTCATCACATCGCGCATGTAGTTCTGGCACACATACTTGTTGCTGATGTACATCAGCATCATGATGGTGGCAGCCACAATGTAGACTGCGTTGCGTTTAAAGAAGTCCCACGACAGGAACGAGCGTCCCTGCACCACGCCTCGCACGGCCTTCTGGGCCTTGCCGCTGCGACGCTTGCGCCGCTGCTTCTGCGTCTGTTCGCCGCTCTGTTCCTCGGCCTCAATATTTCTATTCTCGTCTTCGTTCATGTTATAGTTACTTGATTTTGTGTCTGATAGAGCCTAAAATAGCAAAACTCAATCACATGTTTTTTGCGCGATGCGCAGCTTGGCGCTGCGTGAGCGGGGGTTGCGCTCGACCTCGGCCTCGCTGGGCGTGATGACCTTGTTGTTGACCAGCTCGAGTGGCGACTGCACGCGGCCATAGAAGTCCTTGACGACCTGCCCCTCGATGTTGCCCGAGCGCATGAAGTTCTTGACCAGACGGTCTTCGAGCGAGTGATAGGTGATGACCACCAGGCGGCCGCCAGGACGCAGCACATCGAGCGACGACTGCAACAGGCGCTTGAGCACGTCCACCTCGTGGTTGACCTCGATGCGCAGTGCCTGGAACACCTGGGCCAGCTCTTTCTTCTCCTGGCTGCGGCGGATGTGCGGCTGCACGACATCAATCAGCTGCAAGGTCGTGTCGATGCTGCTCTGAGCGCGGGCCTTGACGATGGCACGCGCCATCTGACGGCTCTGCTTGAGCTCGCCGTAGAGATACAGCACGCGCGCAAGCTCTTCCTCGCTGTAGGTGGCGATCACTTGGCGCGCATCGAGCGACGCCGACCGGTTCATGCGCATGTCCAGCTGCCCGTCGAAGCGGAACGAGAATCCTCGCTCCGAGTCGTCGAAGTGGTGAAACGACACACCCAGGTCGGCCAAGATGCCGTCAACACCTGCCACGCCATAATAGCGCATGAAGTTCTTGAGATAGGCAAAGTTGCTCAGCACAAAGGTGAACCGAGGGTCGTCGATGCGGTTGCGACTAGCGTCGATGTCCTGGTCCATGCCATACAGGTGACCTAGCGGCGAAAGCCGCTCGACGATGGCACGGCTGTGACCACCACCACCGAAGGTGACATCAACATAGGTGCCATCTGGATTGATATTCAAGCCATTAAGACACTCTTCAAGCAGAGCAGGTATGTGATAAACAACGTCGTTCATGACTGGTAAAGTTGCGCTTCGATCAGTTGCATATGGTTTTGAGGGTGTAAAGTTACTAACTTTTTCTGGATAATTTGGAATCCCAAATTTGATTTTGCAAATTTTTCACTAAAAAAGTTATTAACAACCTTCTCAACACCACCCCAAGCAGGTAACTTTCAGTCATTTGTCAGCCTGTTTGCGTCTGCAAACATTATAGCCCTTTCACCACCCCAATTCGAGCAAAAAATGATGAAATTTAAAGCCCTAAAAAGCAAAAAATCTGACAAATTGTCACACATGTCAAAAAAATGTTGTACCTTTGCAGCCCACAACTCAAAAATGCAATGGCTCAACCGATTAAACGAACCGTACTCGACTACGACGACATACGACAGATGGTGCCTTGGTTTGACGGCAAGCCGAGGCTGGTGAGCTTCTTGTCGCGCATGCTCGCCATCGACAAGGTCAACTGGATACACGACCACAACTGCGACACGCCGGGAGTGCCCTTTGTGCAAGGTCTGCTCAACGACCTGAACATCACCATCAAGGTGCGAGGGCAAGAGGTGCTGGACAACCTGCCACAAGGAGCGTTCATCACAGTGAGCAACCACCCCTTCGGTGCACTGGACGGCATCATGCTCATCAAGCTCATCGGCGAGCACCGTGACGACTTCAAGGTGATGGTCAATATGATACTGAACTACATCAGCGCCATGCGGCCCAACTTCATTGCCGTCGATGCCCTGCAGAGCGACGACCCGGCCAAGCGAGCAGTGAGCATGCGTGGCATCGCACAGGCCATGACTCATGTGCGTGAGGGCCACCCGCTGGGATTCTTCCCAGCAGGGGCTGTGAGCAAGTTTACACACGACTTGCACATCGAGGACCGACAGTGGCAACCCAGCGTCATCCGCCTCATTCAGAAGCTCAAAGTACCTGTCATTCCCATCTATTTCCACGGGCATAACAGCATCACATTCACCATCTTGGGGATGATCGACTGGCGCCTGCGCACACTCAAGCTGCCCAGCGAAGTCTTCAGACGCAAGGGCGACACGTTCCGCATCTCGGTAGGGCAACCCATCTTGCCCGAGACACTGGCACAGCACCCCACTGCCGACGAGTTAGGCACTTTCCTTAAGCAGCAGACCTATGCCATGAAGCAGTGGGACTGACAATGCATTTTAATAATGCATAATGCACAATGCATAATTCATAATGCATAATGTATAATAACATCTATCCACTACCAGCGCAAAGCGCGGTCTACCATCGAAACGATCTACCAGCGCAAAGCGCGGTCTTTTAAAATTACTATATAAATAAGGTATGGCACAAAAAAATGATATGAATAAACAGGTGCTGCAAGTGCAACAGCGCTTCTCGATCATCGGACAGGCACCGGCACTGCGCGCTGCCATCGAGCGCGCACTGCGAGTGGCGCAGGTCGACCTCTCGGTCCTTGTCATCGGCGAGAGCGGATCGGGCAAGGAGCACTTCCCTAAAATCATCTACGAGAACAGCCCACGCAAGCACAAGAAGTATATTGCCGTCAACTGTGGAGCCATCCCCGAGGGCACCATCGACAGCGAGCTATTCGGACACGTCAAGGGTTCGTTCACTGGGGCTGACCGAGACCACAAGGGATACTTCGAGGAAGCTAACGGTGGAGTCATCTTTCTCGACGAGGTGGCCGAGATGCCCCTCAGCACACAGGCTAGACTGCTGCGCGTACTCGAGAGCGGCGAGTTTATCAAGGTCGGATCAAGCACCGTACAGAAGACCGACATTCGTGTCGTGGCTGCCACCAATAAAGACCTGCCGCAAGCCATCAAGGACGGCAAGTTCCGCGAGGACCTCTACTACCGACTCTCGACCGTGCAAATCGATGTGCCACCACTGCGTGAGCGCGGAAACGACATCCTGCTGCTCACACGCAAGTTCTTGCACGACTTTGTCGACAACAACCACGTCGAGGAGGTCGAACTCGACGACAGCGCACGACGTCGACTGCTGGGATATCACTGGCCGGGCAACGTGCGACAACTCAAGAACATCATCGAGCAGGTGGCACTGTTCGAGGCTGGCACAATAGTCACAGCCGACACACTCAGCGACTACCTGCCCAAGGCCGAACTGGCAACTGTCGGCGCACCGGCACAGGTCGACTACTCGCGTGACCGTGAGATGATGTTTGCCATCATCACCAAGCTGCAAAACGAGATTGACGACATCAAGAAGCAGATGAGCGGAGCGCCAGCCCCACCCGTCACGCCACACTACTCGATGAACATGGCCGAACTCAGACGAGAGTCCAAGCAACTGGGCTATGGACGCGAGCACGAGTCGTTCATACAGCCACGGGACATCACATCACACAAGCCGCAAACCATCGACCAGCCATATGAACAAGTGATGGAACTCAATGGCGACAACCAAGTGATGGAAGTCGAGGCACAGCACGTCAAGACACTTGAGGAGACCGAACGCGAAGCCATCATCGAGTCGCTCAACCGCAACGGAGGACGGCGCAAGGCCACAGCACAAGAGCTGCAAATCAGCGAGAGAACACTCTACCGCAAAATCAAGCTCTACAACCTGGACAGATGACACGCCCACTCAAAATACTCACACTGATCATCACCATGGCGCTGATGCCCATGGTGCAAGCATGCCTGCCGCGATACACACTCAATGGCGCGTCAATCGACTACAACACCTATCGCTCCATCTCGTTCGGAGAGTTCCCAATACGAGCAGCACTGGTCTACCCGCCACTACAGCAACTGTTTGAGAACCGCATGATCGACATGATTGAGCAGCAGACACGACTGCGGGTAGTCGACAACGCGGCAAGCGACCTGCGCATGGAAGGCGAAATCACGGGTTACAGCCTCTCGCCACAGGCCGTGGGCGAGGACGCATATGCCAGCCAGACAAGGCTCACCATCACCGTGCGCATCAAGTATATCGACAACCGCAAGCCAGAACTGTCCACCGACCAGACGTTCTCGGCCTATCGAGACTTCTCGAGCAGCGAAATGCTTACCGATGTGCAAGACGAGCTCTGCAACCAGATCACAAAAGACCTCTCTGACCTCATCTTCAACGCCACACTGGGCAACTGGTAACTACCACCGACATCTCACAACCGACATGACTGACGATTTGCAACACATACTCGACGACGACACGATGCCTGTCACACGAGAATGGCTTGACAAGGCCATGAGCGAAGCACCTTACTCAACACTGCCGATGCTCATCTTTCTCAAACGCAACGGCATCGCCGGAAACGAAGACCTGCTGGCGCGACTGGCCATCGCATGCCCCGACCGCAGGGCACTGGCACTGCAACTGGGAGAGGATGCAAAGGCTTTCGAGAACTTCTACCCTAGCGAGCCACAGCCCGACACACCCGACACTGAGGCTACCATCGACAAGTTCCTTGACCAGTATGGACACTCGAGCGAAAAAGAAATACAGGCCATCAGCCAGGCTATCTTCAACCCGATGCCCGACTATGCCGACGTGCTAGCGGCACAGGACAAGGCAGAGAAAGCCAACAGGCACAAGCAACCTATGAGCGACCAAGACCAACTCATCGACAATTTTATCGCACAAAGTCAGGAGCGAGAAAGACAGGTCGCACAGGCACCTTCACAGCCACACGTCGAGGCCGAAGAGGTTGCCGAAATAGCTCAAGATCAGGTTGATAAACCTGTGCAGAACGATGACACCATGTTCTCCGAAAGCCTAGCCATGAGCTACATCGCCGGAAAGAAATTTGCACAGGCACTTGAAATTATTGAGCATATTAGTGCCGATAATCCAGAAAAAAGTATTTACTTTGCAGACCAAATTCGCTTTTTACGGAAATTGGTGTTAAATCAGAAACTTTTAAACCAAAATTAACGATATGACACTCTATGTAATTTTTGCAGTCTTGATTTTGATTGCATCTGTGCTCCTCGTGGGCGTTGTCCTGATTCAGAAGTCCAAGGGCGGAGGTCTGGCTGCCAACGTTAGCGGGTACAACCAGTTCGCTGGCGTCAAGCGCACTACCGAGTTCGTCGAAAAGGCAACCTGGGGACTGGCCATCTTTATCTGCGTGCTGAGCATCGCTTCGGCGTTTGTTCAGGCACCCAGCATCGTGCAAGGCGCACCGCAAATCAAGAAGCTGCCCACCACCGAGACTCAGGCTCCTGCATTTGGCACCGAGGCCGAGGGTGACCAGAAGGCTGCTGCTCAAGCTCCTGCACAAGATGCCCAGAAGGCACCGGCTGCACAGGCACCCGCCTCAACAGCTCCGGCACAGCAGGCTCCTGCCGCTCCCGCCAAGTAATCATCCCCGACGGGAAGAACGTCTCAGAAAAATGAGACACAACATCATAGCACGCACCGACTGTCACAGTTGTGCGTGCCTTTGATGTTTAGATGACTAACCCAAATCGGCAGTTTTTGGCCACAAAAACACACTTTTTTTAGCAAACACTTGTAAGTCTCAACGTTTTTTCCGTAATTTGTGCTGATTTTATAAACGAACACACCATTTTCCCTAATTCAGGTTTCTAATGTGCTAACATTTCAGAAACTTGACGAGAGACAAGGTTGGCACAATTATGCGTCACACAATACCCGAAACTCGAAACCACTAAAAAAGAGATGAGATGAGACTTTTTGTATCTGCCCAAATCATGCCACAGGTCGCCGGCGGCCTGTTGAGCGTTAACCCGAGCCCGCCACAGCAGGCAGCTATCATTGCGGCGGTGCTGGCCATAACCATCGCCCTGGCTACCACCATCGTCATCGCACGTCGACACCGACGACGAAAGATGCATCGGACCTACACAAAAACAGAATGCATTGACACCCTCATGCAGCCTCCATCCGACAAGCCTACTGACACTGCCCCACCAACCAACAAGAAGGTCACACAGTCGCAACAGGGCGACGACATGCTCATGCAACGCATTCTAGACATCATGGAAAACACCACACAATATTGTCAACCCGACTTTGGAGTTGCACAACTCACTGCACTAGTGGGGTCAAACATCAACTATGTGCCACGTGTCATCAAGGCTAAGCTTGCCATGAGCGTGCCCCAGTTCATCAACCAATACCGCATACGCGAGGCGCAACGACGCATGAGCGACCATGAACATTACGGCAACTACACACTCCAGGCCATCGCACAGAGCGTAGGGTTCAAATCACAGAACAATTTCATCGCCGCATTCAAGCGCATCACAGGCATCACACCATCGCTCTACCTCAAGAGGTCGCGAACAACACACCCCGACCAAACTACCAAAAACAATAGCAGCGACAATTGATTTTGGCTCATTTGTTTACATTTTTCGAAAAACTGAAATTCACAACTTGCCCAATTGTTGGTCAGCTCGCCGACTCGCCCTAACTTTGCAACCAGATCCACAAGGTGCCTGATCAATCATTCAATCACGATCAGACAGCAAACCAGCCTCACAAAAGAAGGAACACAGAACAGAAGTCAATAGTGTATGAAGAGTAATCTACTGATTTTGCATCCATGAAGAAGCGAAAAACCCTTTTGATGAATTTTGCTTAAAAACATGGAGCAGGACGTTGCGAAACGGACTGCTCCTTTTATTTGCGATTCAACCAAAGGCATCTAGTTCACATTGTTTGACAACGACAACCCTACGCTAAAAATCAGGTTCACGTTGGACAATGTGCCGCTCAGATCCCAGTCGTCATGATACTCGTCGCATGGTTTGTGATACCACACCGGCATGGGGTATTGATTGGGCTTGCTCACATCGATGGGAAGGCGGCCGTTCTCCAGGACCACAGCACGCACACCCTTCTTCACAAAATTATAATGGTCGGAGCGATAAAACCAGCCATCAGAGTTGTCGTTATCAAAATTAACATGCCTGCCTTGTGCAGCGGCAGCAGCAACATAATAATTGTCTATGTCGCTTGCTCCCCCACCAAGAATCACAACATCACGAGTCAACTCAGCCGGGCCTATGCTCTCAAAATTAAGGCATGCCACAGTCTTCGCCATCGGCACCACAGGGTGGTCACAGTAATATGCCGAACCGAAAAGTCCACTCTCCTCCGACGAAGGAAAGAGAAACACCAGGTCACGCCCCGGCTGGGGCAAATCTTTGAACTTCTTGGCAACAAGCAAAGCTCCTGCCATGCCCGAGGCATTGTCGGCTGCACCATTATATATCGTATCGCCATGCTCATCGGGTTTACCGATGCCCAAGTGATCCCAATGGGCACAGAACACTATGGCTTCACCATCCCGGCCACTACCCCGAAGTATGCCGCCCACATTGTGTGTCTTCTGGATGTCGTAAGCGACATTCATCTTCACATCACCTTTCACATTCAGCGCAAAACTCTTGAAACCAGGCCTTTTCGCAGCAGCCAGAGCCTTGTCAACATCCATGCCTGCGGCAAGAAACAGCTTTTTGAAACCATTCTCATGCAACCATCCTCTCACAACCAGCTCGTCAGCATTGCGCGTTTCGGGATTGTAGATACCCAAATTGTCACTCAGGTGGCCATTCACGCACACATGCCACCCATAACTGGCAGCAGCTGTATGATGCAGCACCAAACATCCGGCAGCACCCTGGCGTTGTGCCTCTTCAAACTTGTAAGTCCAACGACCATAGTAGGTCATATTACGTCCTCTGAACAGCCCACTGTCATAAAAGCCGGGGTCATTGACCATGACCAACACAATCTTGCCTTTCACATCGATGCCATCGTAGTCGTTCCAGCCATATTCAGGGGCATTGATACCAAAACCGCAAAACACATACTCAGCCTTCTTCAGATCTATTTTCTCGGTGGCTCGAGATGTCCAGATGATCACATCGTCGGGATAGCGAAGAACTGCCTTCTTCTTCCCACTCACTGAGAAACCGCTGCCAGCAGGCCTGGCTGTAACCGATATCATTTCAAAAGGCTGGAACCAACTGCCGTTGAAGGCTGGTTCCAAACCCATTACCTCCAACTGACCGGCAAGATAACTCAACGTCTTGTTCTCATAAGGTGTCATGGGCTTTCTTCCGCCAAACTCATCATCCGAAAGCACCCGTGTCCATTCCCTCAGCAGCTGTTCGTCGCTTCCGGTTTGCAACTGCTCACGGGCAATCTGTGCACTGGCGGTTGTCAACATCATGCCGACAAAAGCGAGCACCATCACCAGCTTATTACTATTCATTCTCATAGACATAAATATTTAGACACTGATTGTTGGCAAAGGAGCTTCTCTAATATATAGCTCAATATGAGACACCTAACCTAAATAAAGAAAAACTCCCAACTCCGTAAGTTTTTAATTTTTTGCAAAGATACAAAAACTTTGTCTTTTGCCGAAGATAAACTTCGACGAGTGCGACTCTGCCTTGGGCATTGAATCATTTTAGCAAAGTTTTCTGTTCTCACTCCGCACAGCATTTCCCACATCTCGACGTAACCCTCTATTATCACGATATTGGCTAAAAACTATGTGCCGTGTGTTAAAAAAGCAGTAACTTTGCAGCCCTGTTTGTCAACGGAACTATAGTCATGCACAACAACGAGAGTCTCAATCGCCTGGACAAAGCCCCCATTGGGCGACTGCTGTGGGAGTATAGCGTGCCTGCAGTGGTGGGCATTGTGGTCATGTCGATCTACAACGTGATCGACCGCATCTTCATCGGACATGGTGTGGGGCCCGACGCCATCGCCGGACTGGCCATCACCTTCCCGGTGATGAATGTCAGTGCCGCTTTCGGCGTGCTCATCGGTGCAGGCGCCAGCACACGCACATCGATTGTGCTGGGGCAGCGCAACAACGACATGGCGCGAGTCATTCTGGGCAACTCGATTGTGATGACACTGATTTTCGGCACATTCTACATTGCCCTGTTCGCATTGTTCATGGAACCGATTCTGCGCCTGTTTGGCGCCAGCGACCAGTCATTGCCCTATGCACGCGACTTCATGCTTTATATCTTGCCGGGATTGCTGATCAACAACATCACCTACTCGTTCAACAATGTCATGCGAGCAACAGGTTATCCCAACAAGGCAATGTACACCATGTTCATCGGAGCAGGGCTCAACGTCATCCTGGCACCCATCGCCATTTTTGTCCTACACTGGGGCATCAAGGGAGCCGCCATCGCCACCGATATCTCCATGGGGGTCAGCGCGGCCTTTGTCATGGCACACTTCTTCAACCCCAAGCATGACATACACTTCACACCTGGCACCTACAGACTGAGATGGGAGGTGCTCAAGCCCATCATTGCCATCGGCGCGGCACCATGCATCGTCAACACCGCCGGCTGTGTCATCAATGCCGTGATCAACAACACCGTCTATCGCTACGGTGGCGACTCGGCAGTGGCCGCCATAGGCATCTTTACCACCTTCACGCAACTGCTGGTCACATTTGTCATCGGCGTGTGCATGGGCATGCAGCCCATCGTGGGATACAACTACGGAGCACGACGCTACGACCGACTAAAACGCGCCTTCTGGCTCTCGGCAGCAGTGTGCACTGCCGTCTGCCTGCTGGGAAGCCTGTTGGGACAATTCGCTCCAGGATTGGTCACACGCATGTTCACTGACGACGCCGACCTGATAGCAGCCAGCAACAACGCATTGAGGCTGACAACATGGATGTTCTGGGTCGTGGGATTCCAGATTGTTATCACCAACTTCTTCCAGTCGCTGGGCGAGGCTGGCAAGAGCATCTTCATGAGCCTCATACGCCAGGTGTTGTTCTTGCTGCCACTGCTGTTCACACTGCCACAGTGGTGGGGACTCAATGGCGTGTGGTTGTCGTTCCCGCTGAGCGACCTGGCAGCAACCGTGGTGTCGGTCATCTTGCTGGTCATCGTGATGCGCAAGATCACACGATTGGCACAGCAGAGCGAGCAATAGCCTACATTGCATCACAAAAAAGAAGATGCTCATGTTGCCAAGTACGCGGCGTCTCGGAAGTAAAAATCGAAGGGAACTATATACCTGTTGTCCCCGATTACTATAATATCGCTGAAAGCGATTGAT